>NZ_CAKLBB010000004.1:0-362404 GCF_920939515.1 Sphingomonas sp. Leaf4
GCTGCGCGCACCGTCGACGACCTGTCCCGCGCCATCGGCGCCGCCATCGACACCTACACGCCCGCTGAGTGCGCCAACTACTTCGCCGCTGCCGGATACGATGCGTACTGAACGGAATCTGCTCTAGTTATCGCCGACGTCGCTCAGGTTTCAGCTTCCGTTCCCGCTCGCTGACGATCGGTCGAAGGGCCCGGACCCGTCAGCGTCCAACAGGTTCCGCCTATCCTTCGAAGCGCAGCGCGAGCCAGAAGGTGCGTGGGCTGGCCCGTTCGACCACGCCGTCGCCGCCGATCGCCGCCTCGATCCGGGTATCGGTGACATTCTCCGCACGCGCTTCCAGCCGGACCCGTCTGGTCAGCGGTGCGCGCGCGACCAGATCGAGCGTTGTCGCACTGTTCAACCGCCGCGAATTGGCGTCATCCTCGAATTGCGATCCGACATAGCGGCCGGTCGCGACCAGCGCCCAGTCACTCCGCCGCCAGCCGAAACTGGCCGTCGCGCTATGCGCCGGAGTCTGCGCCGGGCGCATCCCGTCGAGCAAACCGGCGTCGCGGACGACCGCGTCGCTATACGCATAGGACAGTCTTGCCTCGAACGCGCCGAAGCGTGCCTCGCCATCGAGTTCGACGCCGCGCACCCGCACATGGTCGAGGTTCGCCCGCCGCCGATACACCCCCGCCGCCGAGACGAAGCCGACGCCGGGAAAGGTGCCGGGGCCGTTGGCGACGCTGACGTTGGCGATGCCGTCGCGCAGGTCGTTGGCGAATGCCGTCGCGGCGATCCGCACCCGATCGGCCGGGCGCAGATCGACGCCGATCTCCCCGCTCCACATCGTCTCCGGCGCGAGCGCGGCATTGGCCGCCGTCGCATCCGCGCCGACACGGAACGGGCGATAGAGTTCGTTGAGCGTCGGCAGCCGCCACCCGCGATAGCCCGCCGCGCGTACCGTCACCGCGTCGTCGGCAAGCCACGCGACCCCCGTACGACCCGTCGGCTGCCATCCGCTGCGATCGGCGAAGCGCTGATCGGTCAGCGTGCCACCGGCAAGCGGCCGTTCGACGAGATGGCCATCGGCGATCCGCCAGCGATCGATCCTGCCGCCGGCGCTGAGCGTCATCCGTCCCAGCACGACGCTGATATCGGCGAACGCACCTGCCGTGGTATTGCGGCCCCCCGCGACCCGCCGCCGCGTCGGGCTGCCCGCGACATAGGTGTAGAGTTCCTGCGTCTCGCCCTCGACGACACGCAGGTCGCCGCCGATCCGCGCCGTGACCGGACCGAACGTCGGTGCCACTTCGACCCGCCCGCCCCGGCCGATGGCGGGGACGTTATACTGGTCGAGCGTCGGCGCGGTGGTCGCCCGGCCGGCACCGACACTGGCGAAGCGGCTGGCGAAGGCACGGGTCTGAAGATAGGCGAGCGCCGACCATGGGGTGCGACCACGGCCGACCAGCCGCACGCTGGCGTCCGCGCCCTCGCTTCGGTTGTCGGTGAAGTCGAGGCCACGGTCGCGCCGATCGGTGAAGCCGGAGATATTGGCCTGAAACTCGGTCGCGGGCGCGATCTCGATCACCGCGCGGGCGGCGGCGCTGGCCTGTTCGAACGGTGCCGGCCGATCGGCAAGACCGCGATCCTCCGCGACGACCGGCACGAAGCCGTCACCACGCGCATAGGCGGCCGAAAGCGTCGCGAAGCCACTGCCGCGAACCAGCGCCGCGCCTGCCCGCGTATCGATCGACGCACGACTGCCGCCGGCCAGTATCGCCGTCAGCGGTGACAGATCGTCCGGCCCCGCGCTGTCGAGTTCGATCGTGCCGGCCAGCGCCCCCGGTCCGGCGACGCCGCTGCCGCCGCCGCGCGTGATCCGCACCCGTCCCAGCCGGTCGGTCGCATAGGCGGGAAACGCGACCCAGCCGCCGAACGGATCGGCCTGCGGCACGCCGTCGAGCAGCAGCAACGCGCGGCTCGACGCATTGCCGCCGAGGCCGCGCAAGGTAATTCCCTGCGACGTCGGATTGGCGGTGCGGGAATCCGATCGGCGGAACTGCTGCAAGCCGGCGACGTCACGCAGCACATCCTCCAGCCGGCCGCTGGCGGAATCAAGAATCCGGTCGCGATCGAGCGTGACAATGTCATAGGCGGCATCACCCGGCGCGTCGGCCAGGCCGCGACCGGTCACGACGATCTCGGCCGGATCGCTAGTCTGCGCCGCCGCCGCCATCGGCCACAGCGCCAAGAGTCCCAACAATCGCTTCACGCCCATCCCCCGCAGGTGAACGGTCAGACCGTGAAGCTTTCGCCGCACCCGCACGCACCTTTGGCATTGGGATTGGTGAAGACGAACCCGGCGGTGAAATCGTCCTCGACCCAGTCCATCGTCGAACCGATCAGATACAGGATCGATCCACCATCGACGAAGAAGCTGCCGCCGGACGTTTCGATCCGCTCGTCCATCGGACTGGCGGCGGTGACGTAATCGACCGAATAGGCGAGTCCCGAACAACCGCGACGCGGCGTCGACAGCTTGACGCCGATCGCGTCCGACGGCGCCTTCGCCATCAGGTCGGCGACGCGGCGCTCGGCATTGGGGGTCAGCAGGATCGCGGCGGGGCGGACGCGGGTGGCCATCACAACATTCCCAGTTCGAGCTTGGCGTCGTCCGACATCTTCTGCGGGTCCCATGGCGGATCCCAGACGAGATTGACGTCGGCGGTCGCAACGCCCGGCACCGCGCCGACGCGCAACTCGACCTCGGCCGGCATCGATTCCGCCACCGGGCAATTCGGCGTCGTCAGCGTCATCGTCACCGTGACATGGCCGTTGTCGCCCACGTCGACGCCGTAGATCAGCCCGAGGTCATAGATGTTGACCGGGATTTCGGGGTCGTAGATTTCCTTGAGCGAGGCGACGACCGCCTCGTACACGTCGCCGCCCGGCTCGCCGCCCCCGACCGGTTCGGGCTTCTGCGCCAGAAAATCGCCGAGATAGTCGCGGCGACGCGGCTCGGCGTCCTCCACCCGCGCGCGCGGCGGCGGGGTGACGGCATCGACTTCCTCGACCTTGAAGCTGCGTTCGTCGTTCATCCGAAAATCCTGCTTACCCTGTCCAGTCCGCGGACCAGCGCCTCGACATCGGCCATGCCGTTATACACGCCAAAGCTGGCGCGGGCGGTGGCGGGAACCTCCAACTGCTCCATCAGCGGCTGCGCGCAATGATGGCCGGCGCGGATCGCCACCCGTTCCTCGTCCAAGATGGTGCCGACGTCGTGCGGATGCACCCCCTCCACCACGAAACTGACGATTCCGGCAGAATCGTCGGGACCGAGCAGACGGATGGCGTTGCGCTGCCCCAGCGCGTCACGGGTCGCCCGCACCAGCGCGGTTTCGTGGGCGTGGATCGCGTCCAGTCCGATAGCCTCGACATAATCGATCGCGGCATGCAGCCCGAGTGCGCCGACAATATGTGGCGTCCCCGCCTCGAACCGCGCCGGCGGCGGGGCATAGGTGGTGCGGGCAAAGGTCACGCGGTCGATCATCGCGCCGCCGCCCTGCACCGGGAGCATTGCGTCGAGCAGCTCGGCACGCCCCCACAACACGCCGATCCCGGTCGGGCCGTACAGCTTGTGACCGGAGAACACGTAGAAATCGCAGTCGAGCGCGGCGACGTCGACGGCGATGCGCGGCACCGCCTGACACCCGTCGAGCAACAGCTTCGCGCCGACCGAATGGGCGATCGCTGCCGCCCGCCGACCGTCGAGCACCGATCCCAGCACGTTCGAGACATGCGCCAGCGCGACCAGCTTGTGCTCGGGCCGGATCATCGCCGCCATCGCGTCGAGATCGATCCGGCCATCGTCGGTCAGCGGCACGACGTCGATCGCCGCGCCAATCTGCTCGGCGACCAGTTGCCACGGCACGATGTTGCTGTGGTGCTCCAGCATCGACAGCAGGATCCGGTCGCCGGCTTTCAGATGCCGCGCCGCCCAGCCCTGCGCGACGAGGTTGATCCCCTCGGTCGCGCCGCGCACGAACACGCATTCCTCGGGCGCGGCGGCGCCGATGAATTCGGCGACCCGCCGCCGGGCGGCTTCGTACGCCAGCGTCATGTCGGCCGAGCGCTGGTACACGCCGCGATGCACCGTGGCATAGGTGGTATCATAGCCGCGCGTGATCGCATCGATCACCGTCTGCGGCTTCTGCGCAGTCGCGGCGGTGTCGAGATACGCCCAGCCGGCGGGGATGGCGGGGAAGTCCGCGACGCGGTCGAGGGGGGTGGTGCCGGCCATCAATACCCTTCCGTCATTCCCGCGAAGGCGGGAATCCATAGACGCTGCCATAGCAACTCCATCACCGACCATTGCGGCAATGGATTCCCGCCTTCGCGGGAATGACGGACAAGGCCCCTCAAAGCGCCGCCTCCAGCCACGCATCGGCATCCGCCGCGAACGCCTCGCGCACCACCTCGTTGCCGATCCGCTCGATCGCATCGGCGACGAACGCGGTGGTCAACAGCGCCTTGGCGCGTGGCTCGCTGACGCCGCGGCTGCGAAGATAGAACAGCGCCTTGGCATCGAGTTCGCCGACCGTCGCGCCATGCGCGCACTTCACGTCATCGGCAAAGATTTCGAGTTCGGGTTTCAGGTTCACGGTCGCGGTGCGTTGCAGCAGCAGCCCACGCAGCGACTGTTCGCCGTCGGTCTTCTGCGCGCCACGCGCCACCTCGACGCGGGCGGCGAGGCTCGCCTGGCTGCGATCGGCGGCGACCGCGCGCCATGTCTGGCGGCTCGATCCATTGAGCGCGGCATGGCGCACGGCGACCGCGCATTCCTGTCGCTGCTGGTCGCGGGTGAGCAACGCGCCGCCATAATCGACGAAGGCGGCATCGCCGTCCAGCGTCAGCACCGCATCGATCCGGCTGCCCATGCCACCGGCACCGAGGAAATGGCTGACGAGGCTCGCCGCCTCGCCCACCACTGCTTCGTCCCGGATCGACACGAACCCGCCGCTCTGGAGCAGCCGCACGCTGCGCATCAGTCGCGCGCCGCGTTCGAGATCGATCTGCGTCAGCCGGTTGGTCCATCCGGTGCCGACATAGGTTTCGATCACCTGCGCGACGGCATCCTCGTCCAGCGTCAGCCGGGCGGGAAGATGGTTCTCGGCCCCGGTCGCGATATGGACGATCTGCACCGGATCGACGATCTCGCGCGCCGACAGGTCGATCGACCAGCCCGCCGCGCCGCTTGCCTGCACCCCCAGCGGATGCGCGGTATCGAGCGTCAGGGGCGTGCATGCGACATGGCCGGGCGTGCTCCGGTCAGGCGCATAGACGCCATCGACGAACACGATGCGCGGGCCGGGCACGTCGAGCCAATAGCCATCGGCCGCGATCCCCTGCCCCCGCTCGCTGGCGGCGGCGGTGGTCAGCGCGGTCAGGTCGGCCCAGCGCCATGCCTCCTGCGCATTGGTCGGGAGCGTCGCCATCATGCCGCTACCGCGCCATAGCCTTCGCGCTCCAGTTCGTGCGCCAGTTCCTTATCCCCCGAACGCACGATACGGCCGTCGGCCAATACATGGACGAAATCAGGCTGCACGTAATCGAGCAGCCGCTGATAATGGGTGATGAGGATCACGCCCTTGTCCGGGCGGCGCATGATGCGGTTGATGCCGTCGCCGACGATCCGCAGCGCATCGATGTCGAGGCCGCTATCGGTTTCGTCGAGGATCGCGAGGCGGGGGTCGAGGATGCCCATCTGCACCATCTCGTTGCGCTTCTTCTCGCCACCCGAAAAGCCGACGTTCACCGGACGCTTCATCATGTCCATGTCCATGCCCAGACCATCGGCCTGCGCGCGGGCAATTTTCAGGAACTCGGCCCCCGATAACGGCTTCTCGTCGCGGGCGCGACGCTGGCTGTTCAGGCTCTCGCGCAGGAACTGGACGTTCGACACGCCGGGAATCTCGACCGGATACTGGAAGCCGAGAAACAGGCCGGCGGCGGCGCGGGCATCGGCCTCCATCTCCAGCAGGTCCTCGCCGCCGAACGTCACGCTGCCTTGCGTCACGTCATAGCCGGGACGACCGCCGAGCACATAGCCGAGCGTCGACTTGCCGGCACCGTTCGGCCCCATGATCGCATGGACCTCGCCCGCGTTGACGCTCAGCGAGAGGCCCTTGAGGATTTCCTTGCCGTCGATTTCGGCGTGGAGATTATCGATCTTCAGCATGTTCCATCCTGTTCGTGCGGCATCGCCGCCAATTTCGTCGCTTAGGGAGTCTCGCCGGCAACCGGCTCGGTTCCGAACTCCGCTTCCGCCGCCTGCGGATTGACCAGCACCGCTTTCATCGACGCATCGATCTTGTCGAGCATCGGGCCATGTGCCTTTGCCACTTTGGTCCGTACCGGCGCGCAAGCCTTTGCCGCATCGTCGAAGATCGCGACGCGCGCAGTGGCTTCGGCGGGCGGCTTCTCCATGCGAGCGTCCGCGTTGATCCGCGCCGACAGGCACTCGGCATAGGGCGCGGTCGGCGCGACCGCTTGCAGCGCGAGGACCAGCGCGATCACGTCGCCGCCTTCAACCGGGCGAGTTGCGCCTGTATTTCCGGGCGACGCTCGTCAAGGCACGCGACCATCTCGTCCGCCTTCGCACGATGATCGGCGGCGCATTTGCCGATCACCGTGCAGACTGCCTGATCCAGCAGTGGATCGCCGCTGCTCTTGGTCACGCGGCATCTCTTCATCTGCCAGCGCTTGATCTTATACTCGAATTTCATCGTCCGCATCCGCCGCCCGATGACGACGATGTCGTCCTCCAGCGGCGGCGCGGGGGTCTGCACCGCCATGACCAGCGCCAGCGCAATCACCCCACCGACCCTTCGAGGCTGATGCCGAGCAACTTCTGCGCCTCGACCGCGAATTCCATCGGCAGTTGCTGCAGCACTTCGCGGGCGAAGCCATTGACGATCAGCGCGACTGCCGCCTCCTGGTCGAGCCCGCGCTGCCGCGCGTAGAACATCTGGTCCTCGGAAATCTTGCTGGTCGTCGCCTCATGCTCGATCTGCGCCGAGGGGTTGCGCACCTCGATATAGGGCACGGTATGCGCGCCGCACTGGTCGCCGAGCAACAGGCTGTCGCACTGGGTGAAGTTGCGTACACCTTCCGCCGACGGTGCGACGCGCACCAGCCCGCGATAGGTGTTGTCGCTGCGCCCCGCCGAAATGCCCTTCGACACGATCGTCGAGCGCGATCCCTTGCCGAGATGGATCATCTTGGTGCCGGTATCGGCCTGCTGCATGTTGTTGGTGACGGCGACCGAATAGAATTCGCCGACGCTGTTCTCTCCGGCCAGCACGCACGACGGATATTTCCACGTGATCGCCGATCCAGTTTCGACCTGCGTCCACGACACCTTGCTGTTCTTCCCCTGACACAAGGCGCGCTTGGTCACGAAGTTATAGATGCCGCCCTTGCCGTTCTCATCGCCGGGATACCAGTTCTGGACGGTGCTGTACTTGATCTCGGCATCGTCCAGCGCGACCAGCTCGACCACCGCCGCATGCAACTGGTTCTCGTCGCGCATCGGCGCGGTGCAGCCTTCGAGGTAGCTGACATAGCTGCCCTTGTCCGCGACGATCAGCGTGCGTTCGAACTGGCCAGTATTTTCGGCATTGATGCGGAAATAGGTCGACAGTTCCATCGGGCAGCGCACGCCCTCCGGGATGTAGACGAAGGTCCCGTCCGAAAAGACCGCGCTGTTCAGCGTCGCGAAGAAATTGTCACGCTGCGGCACGACCTTGCCCAGCCACTTGCGGACGAGGTCAGGATATTCGCGGATCGCTTCACTGATCGAGCGGAAGATGACGCCAGCGGCTTCGAGTTCCTTGCGGAAGGTCGTCGCCACCGACACGCTGTCGAACACCGCGTCGACCGCGACACGGCGCTGCGGCACCGCGCCCTCGACCCCGGCGAGCACCTTCTGCTCCTCGATCGGGATGCCGAGCTTTTCATAGACGCGCAAAATCTCGGGATCGACCTCGTCGAGCGAACCGAGCTTGGGCTTCGCCTTGGGCTCGGCGTAATAATAGGCGTCCTGATAGTCGATCGGATCGATGTTCAGCTTCGACCAGTCGGGCGCTTCCATCGTCAGCCACAGGCGATACGCCTTCAGCCGCCAGTCGAGCATCCATTCGGGCTCGTTCTTCTTGGCGCTGATGTAGCGGACGGTGTCTTCGCTTAGGCCCTTGGGCGCGAAGTCCTGTTCGATGTCCGAGGAGAAACCCCACTCGTACTTCTTGTTCGCGGCGGCGAGCGCCTCGGCATTCTTCGTGGCCATCACACTACCTCTTGGGGCATCGCCCCGGTGTTCGCGAGTTGGGCGAGCGTCACGCCCGCAAGCGCCCCCCGGACCACGGCGTTGACCGTGCCGGCATGGGGGCGGATCATGCAGTTCGTCTCCACCGCGCAATCGTGACGCGCGGCATCGACGCAGGTGGTGAGCGCGATCGGCCCCTCGATCGCCTCGATGATCTGCGCCAAGTCGATCGTAGCCGGCGCGCGCGCGAGGCGGAAACCGCCGCCGGTGCCGCGGCCCGTCTCGATCAGCCCGGCGGCGGACAGGCGGCTGACCAGCTTCTGCACGGTCGGCAGCGGCAGGCCGGTTTCCTCCGCCAGCACGGTCGCCGTCGCACGCGCATCCCCGCCGCGCCGCGCGGTGGCGGCGAGCAGGACGACGGCATAGTCGGCAAGGCTGGAGAGACGCATCGCTTCCTTAATCGGATCATTCCGGTCGGATTGGCATGTGGTCGTGGCAGGGCGCGAGGTCAACCGCGTTTGTGTCGATGGCTGTGATCGATTGTCGTTCGGGAAGAAGGTTTGGTTCACGCGAAGGCGCGGAGACGCGAAGAAGAATTTGGTTCGCGCGGAGGCGCGGAGGCGCAGAGGGGTTTCGCTCGTAGAGGGGCTCTGCCGTGCCAGCGGCCTTCAACCTTCCGGCAATCCCCGGCAGGAAGGTCTCGCTGACGCGAGACGATGCCATGATTGTAACCCCTTCGTGTCTTCGCGCCTTCGCGTGCAAACCAGCCTTCTTCTTCCCTCTCTGCGCCTCCGCGCCTCTGCGCGAACCAAATCTTCTTCACCCCATCCCACGAAACCGAATCTTCCTTCCGGCCCCGCCGGACGATAGAGCACCGCGCATGGCATGGTATCACCCCCTCCTCTTCACCCTCGACGCCGAACGCGCGCATGCGCTGACCATTGCCATGCTGGAGGCGTGGGGGAAGGCCGGTACGCCGCTTAGCCCCCCCGGCGACGAGCGTCATGCAGTGACGGTCGCGGGCATTCGCTTCCCCAATCCGGTCGGCCTCGCGGCGGGCGTCGACAAGGATGCGCGGGCGATCCGCGGGTTCCTCGGCCTCGGCTTCGGTTTCGTCGAGGTCGGCACGCTGACCCCCAAGCCGCAGCCGGGCAATCCCAAGCCCCGCATCTTCCGCCTGCCCGAGGATCGCGGCGTCGTGAACCGGCTGGGCTTCAACAACGGCGGGATCGACGCGGCGCTGGCGCGGGTCGCGGCGCTCACCCCCCGCCCCGGCGTGATCGGCATCAACGTTGGCGCGAACAAGGATTCGGTCGACCGGATCGCCGACTATGCCACCGCCGTGGCGAAGGCCGCGCCGCTCGCCGATTACGTCACGATCAACATTTCCAGCCCCAACACCCCGGGGCTGCGCGACCTGCAATCGCAGCCCGAGCTGGGCGAGCTGATCGCCGCCAGCGACGCCGCGCGGCATGTGGGGGGCAAGCGCGTGCCGCTGTTCCTGAAGATCGCGCCCGATCTCGACCGCGCCGGGCTGGAAGTCGCCGCGCGGGCCGCGATCGACGGCGGGATCGATGCGCTGATCGTGTCGAACACCACCATCTCGCGTCCGCCGACGCTGCGATCGGCCAAGGCGGGGGAAACCGGTGGCCTTTCCGGCGCGCCACTGGCCCCGCTGGCGCGCGCCAAGCTGGCCGAGGCGATCGCCATTACCGGCGGCGCCATCCCGGTCATCTCGGCGGGGGGGATCGGGTCGGCCGCCGAAGCGCGCGCGCGGCTCGACGCGGGGGCGAGCCTCGTCCAGCTCTACAGCGCGCTGGTATACGAAGGGCCGGGGCTTGCCCGGCGGATCGTGGCGGGGCTGTAGCAAAGACGCTTGCCTGTTCGCCCGTGCCAAGGCTATCGGACGGCCACGCTGGGGGCCTGTAGCTCAATGGTTAGAGCTGGCCGCTCATAACGGCTAGGTTGCGGGTTCGAGTCCTGCCGGGCCCACCAGCGCTTGTGCCCCGCCGTCTTTGCGACTAGGGCACGATACTCGGGCGTCGGGGAGTGGCGCAGTCTGGTAGCGCGCCTGCTTTGGGAGCAGGATGTCGCAGGTTCGAATCCTGTCTCCCCGACCATAAAAACAATCACTTAGCCGATGGCTCGCAGGTGCGGTTTACAGGCGGTTTACACCGCCGCCGATTTCGCCGCCGAAATGCGCTTCCCGATCTCGACCACAACGCGGTGCTGGCTGACGTATTTCGCGCGGATTTTCGACACGTCTTTCGTCGACCAGCCAAGGATATCGGCGACCTCCTGATCGGTCAGCCCCGCGATCATGCAGCGGGTCGCGAATGTACCGCGCAGGTCGTGCAGATGCACCGACAGGCCCGCCGCGTCCCTAGCGTCGCGAAAGCGCGAGCCGAGGCCCATCGGCGTCCACGGCCGCCAGTAGCTGTTCGATAGTACGGTGTCCGGCAGCGGCTTGCGCTTGTCCTTCCGCTTGGCGTCCATTTCGGCCGCATGCCGTGCCTTGATGCGCGCGAAGATCGCCTTCGTCTCGGGCAGGATCGGGACCGTCACCAGCGTCCTGCCTCGGCTCTTGCCCGTATGCCACACGATCGCGTGTTCGCCGATCGCCGACCATGGCAGGCGCACAAGGTCGCCGCGTCGCAGACCGGTCGCGGCCGCGAGGTCGACCGCTTCCTGCACCTCGACGGACGCTTCCTTGGCGAAGGCCGCGAAGTGATCGGCTTCCCAGATGATATCGGAGCGATCCTGATCGTACAGCCGTTCGGTGTCGAAAAGGACATTGAACGGCAGCAACCCTCGATCGACGGCCCAGCTTAGCAGCGCGGAGAACGCGGTGATCGCCGCATCGGCGCTACGCGGCTGTTCCGCCCACTGGTCGCGCCAGTCCAGAACGTCCGCGCGGATGCGGCGATCGGCAAAAACCTTAAGTGGGGCTTTGCCAAATTTGACCGACAGGCGGGCGTGCCATGTGGCGTAGTTTACCCGCGTCGACCCCGCCAGTTTCTTCCAGGCGGCGGATTCGGTGTACCGGGTAATCAAGCCGTCGATCGTATCGGACGGCGCGGCGGATGCCGGGCGCGCGGCGGCGGCGGCATCGGTCAGTGTGGCCGTAATGGCGGGCTTTGTCCCGCCTTCCTTGCGTTGGATCAGCGGACCGCCACGCCACGCATAGACGTAATGCAGCACAGGTTTTCCCGGCCGGCGCTTGGTGACGATGTGCAGGCCGGCGGCCATGCTCAATTCCCCTGTTGTGCTTTCCATGCAAGGTATGGGTCATCGTCGACTGCGGCAACGGATTGCGATGACAAGCCGAACTGGTTGGCGATGATGCGGTCCAGTTGCGCGCGCGCCCAGAAGGTATTGCCCCCATCCTTCACGCCTACTGCGCCGAAGCGCTCTAGGAAGGTCGTCTGACTGACGCCCATGTATGCGGCGGCGACCGGCGCTTTCATGCGAGCGGGCCAATCCGGCAATCCCTGCAAGACGGACAGAGCGGTCATGCGGCGGCCTTGACCGCCGGTCCTGCCGCCGATTGGCGGAAGGCGTAGTTGATATGCGCGGCGTCGCGGACGTGGCTGATGTGATCGCGCGGCCGTTCGTGCCACGCCAGCGCCTCGACCGCGTCGGCGAAGGCGGCAGCGCCGGCATCTTCACCGTGCTTGTCTGCCAGCGTCCGGGCGCGCTTGGCGGCGGCGCGAAGATCCTCGCGCAATTCGTGTGGGTACGCTCCCTCGCGACCGCCGGTAGCGATCCAAGCGTCCTGCGGATCGTAGGGCGGTTCATGCGCGACGATGCTGTCCCACTGCGCGACCAACGCCTGCGCAATGCGCAGACGATCAGCCGCAATCTCGGCGGTCATCTTGCCGGCCTCGACGTAGGGCGGGTCGCGCTCAATCCGCTGGGCGAGCATCTGGCGGGCGGCAGTGGCGAGCGCCTGCCAGTCGTGCGCGAGTGCCGGCCGGGTCATGCCGGCCGCCTGACGCAATCGCTGCACATGGGCTGGAACAGGTCGATCTGACGACTATCCACGGGCTTGGGGAAGCCTTCACCCCAGCCAAAGCCGTGAAGCCGCCGTGCCTCCCGTTCCAGTCCGTCCAGCCAGTGACCCCATTTCGGGTACAGGCTTGCCGCTTCCATACGCTCCTGCGGCGTCTGCATCGTACCGCACATGCACTCACCGGATCGGCAGAGCTGCGTTGCGACAGGATTGATCGCCGTGCCCCGGCTTCGCAGATAGGCGTCGCGCGTTTCCTGCGACCAATGATGAATCAGATTTACCCAGATATTGCCGGGTGCGGCGGGGTCCCGACGAGTAACCTGCAAATGCTGCTGGCGGTTATCGCTCTCATCTTTCCGCGCGCCGTTGAGGAACAGTACGCGAATGCCGCGCCTCCCCTGTCGGATATGCGAAGAGATGGCTTTGCGGAACGGGGTTGCTTTGAGAAGTCTGTACGAAAAACGGTGCGCGGCGTTTCCTTTTCCGAAAAAACCCTTGCGCAACACGTAATCTTCGTAGGCTGTCCCGGCATCGGCTTCGACGTAGTCGCCCAGTTGGCCGTAGCACGCTCGCACAAAATCCGTCGTTTCGCGGATGCCGCAGCGGGTGTTGCCGTGCATGACGAAATCGATCTTCGCACCGATCTCCCGAGCGATTTGATCGGATGCGGCGCTGTCGTAACCGCCGGACACCATGGACACGATATGCGTCGGGGCGAAGCGATCGACTGCATCCCGAAAGATCGCGACCGAACTGGTGATGGCGGCAGCGATGGCGGTCGCCTGTTGTGCCGCAATGCGTTCATTCTGAACGGCGACCCATGGATCGTTGAAAAAAAGATCAGCCATGTCGAGCGACCTTCAAAGCGGATCGAACCCGGTGCGGTAGCGCCGGGCAAGATATTCGGGGTGGCTCATTCGGCCGGCGGCGGCATCATCGTCGCGCCATTGCTGGATGAGGGTGGCGGCTTCGCTGGCAGCGCGTGCGCCGGTTGCCTTGTCGCCGCGCGTCCCGTTGCGGGTGACGCGGGCGACGATGGCAAGCGGGGTCAGGACCTTGCCGCGAATGAACATCCGGCTATTCCATGCGTCACGGTGCGACGTGGTGCAGAAAAGCTGCCCCGGATGCCGGCGCACAAAGCGCGCACGGCATTCCGGGCACTCCGGGCGTGTGTCGGCGGTGCCGGAAATGGGGGCCGCCGCGTAGGCGGCCGTTTCCGACGGTCCTTGGACCAAGGACCTTGCGATAGTCGGTCGGCAGGTCATACGATCACACCATGCCGCCGACGGTCGAACTGGCGTTGCAGTTGCTGGACGAAAACTGGCGGCTTGCGAAGGACGCGCCGCAGCAGACGACTGCGACGCGCCTTGCCCTGCGCGTCCTGCGGCCGCACGCCCCTCGGCAATGGCTGATCGATTACTGGGAGGCGTGTGGGTACGCCGATCCTATCAACCGACAGGCCAATATGACGCGCTGCCTGAATGGCATTCGGCTGCGGATACAGGTGTAGCGCGCGCATCAGCGGACCCGCCCCGCCTTCGACGCGGGGGATCAGATGCCGGATCATGCCAGCGCCTCCACCTTCGCGGAGGGCAATTCGGCGACGATCCCGGCAACGCCGCATTCCCGCAGAGCCGCGCGGTTGCGCTCGCCCCATGCGATCAGAATCGACCATGCGGTATTGCCATTGACCGCGTCTCCGGTCGCCGGGTCGATGAAAGCGATCCGGCCCTGCACGAAGATGATCGTAGTGCCGGCGAGGATGCGGTGCAGCCATGCCGCGCCGATCGACGTGGGCGGAACCAGCGCGATGGCATCGCCGTGCGCTGCGCACCTTTCCAGCCATTCGCGCATGTGGCGGCCGTAGGGCGGATTGCACCACACCCGGCCGGTCCACGGTGCCGACAGGCCATCCTCCTGTGCGGTGATGCCCCGCGCGGCGCATCGTGTCGGGGCGTCGTCGCTGGCGCATGGGTCGAGATCGAAATGCCCGAGCCGGTCCAGTATGGATCGGGGCGTCCGCCAGCAGTTCAGCGGGTCGGTCGCCAGCTTGCCCGGCGCGCTCACCGCTCCACCTTCGCGGGCGGGGATTGCAGGGCGGCAAGAATGTCCTCGACGCATTGTTCGCCAAGGTAGCCATGCGGGTTCATTGCCCGCTTGATTGCCTCGCGTTGCGCTTCCCGCTCCCCCACCGCTGCGCGCGGGCGGGCGAGGGCGGCGTCCACGAAGGCGGTGACGATCCGGTCGAGTGAGTTGAAGTTGATCTGCGGCACCGTGCGATGGCCGGTGTAGATGTCGCTGCGCTCGTCTGGCTCCACTTCGCGAACGCCACGGACTGCTTCAGACACCGCCTCGCGCAGATGCCGCCAGTCACAGCGTCCGCCGCTTCCCATGCGGCCATAGGTCAGATGCTCCCCATCCCCGGCAGGCGCGGAGGCGACATGCTGGGGCAGCGGCGAATGCTTCGGCTTGGCGGCCTGCTTGGCGCGGATCGCCTCGACCTTTGTCCAGATGCGCACCAGTTCGGTTTCGCCGTTCGCGTGCATATCGAGGCCATTGGCGAGGCACAGCGCGGCAAGCGTGACCATGACGCCGCCGACCTCCTGCGCCGGCTCGCCGATGCCACGCCCATAGACGTATTCGACAAGCTGGTGCGCCTCGCTGGCCGTGCAGCCGCACGCCTGCACCAGTTCAAGCGCTTCCTCCAAGAACCGGTGATTGCGCTCTTCCCGATCGTCAGCGATCATCTCACCGAAGCACGCCATCAACCACGGTTGCACCCGGCACTGGAACATGTCCGGCTCGGCAGGCGCGGAGGCGAGGGCGGCAAGGGCATTGTCCCGCTCGGCGACCATCGCATCCCATGCCGCCACGGTCATCGTCACCATGCGCGGATCGTCGCTGGCGAGGGCGGCAAGGGCATCCTGCGCCCATCGGCTTGCTTCGCCCGTGAACCAGGGAATAGTCTTCGCACGTTCGGTCAGTTGCTCCACCGTCACCGGCGCGACGGGCGTGGGGGTCATGCGCCAGCCCTCCGCATGCCGAGGGCGACGCGAGCGTACTTGCGATAGTGATCGCGGCACGCTTCCGGGTCGTGATCCTCATCATGGGCTGCGATGCAGGTTCCGCTAGCGCAATTGTCGAGGTCTTCCTCGAATGCGCAAGTTTCGGCCCAGTCGAGGCCGTCAGACTTCGCCATCCGCGCCGCGATCTGGTCGACAACCGCACTGGTCGCGGCAACGTCCATCATCTTCCTGGGGTCAGGAAAATGATCAGCAAGCCGTGGGAAGCCGTCGAGGATCGCGAGTACGGCATCGCGACGTTCAATGGCTTGCGTTTCGGTTTCGCCGTGAACGGTCGCCACGACGTAATCGCCGCCGACAAGCTGCACCTCGCTTGTCCAGCAATCCCCCTCCGGTTCTTTCCAGCAATTGCCGGCGGCGTAGGGCGACGGGGTATTGCGTACCGGGATGATGGTGGTCTGCCCGGTCAGCCGGTCGGCCAGCATCCGCCACACCGGCTCGTATTCAGGCCAGTCGCTTTCGATGACGACGGACTCGATCGACTGCACGCCGGTCAGGTAAAGCCATTCGCGTAGGAACCGATCGTGTGCGTCAGTTAGGTGCGCGATCTTGATGACGATGTAGCGCTCTTCGCGCTCGAACGCGGGCGCGGCGGTGTCGGTCGTCGTCATGCGGAAGGCTCCACACAAATACGCTTCCCGCTTTTCTCCATGACGATGAACGTCCGGCCGGGATGCTGCTTTGCCAAAAGGTGCGCGGCGCGATGTGCGCTGCCGTGCGACTTGTGCTGAACGGTCGGCGCTGCCGCGCCGTCGGGCGACCAGACGATAAACGGGCCGGTGCTGGCTCGCTTCTCTACCGCTGGGGCCGTGTGGCGGAGGGCATGAACAGCGGCACGAGCTGCACGGCGCTGCCCGTCAATAAGCGGCTGATAATCCGGCTCACGATCAGCTAGGGCGACGAATGCCGCCCACGTCATGCCAATGTCAGGATCGGCCTCGAACATCGCTCGGGCGACTTCCTCCGCGCTCCCTGGGGGCGTGGAAGCGAAGTCTCTTTTCTCGTCGATCTGCTTGATAAGATCGCGCAGTTTAAAGCGGTGCTTCTCGTCGATATGCCCCCATCCTGCACCGCCTGCGGTGCCGTCGGGAAGCGCCTGCTGGCCGCGTGCCCATTCGATCAGCGCTACGACTGGCGCGGCGGCGTTGTCGGTCATTGTGGACCTCGCAGGATCGAGACGGCCGCCGTGCAGGCGGCGAGCAGCAGCATGCCGGTGCATGCCCAGAGGATGCGCCACAGGCTGGGGCGACGCGGGCGGCGGGGCGCGAAGGCGCGCCAGTCGATGCGTCGCGCGGTCATGCCGTGATACCCCCGGCCGAACCGGCGCGCAGGATCGCGACGATCCGGGCGCGCTGGGGCATGACGGTCGCGGCGATCGTGCCGATCGCGGCGACGGCGGCGACGGCGAAAGTCGCCGACTGGGCGAGCGCGATCATGCCGCGTCTGCCACGCGCACGTCGCGCATGATGGGGAAGTGATGGCGCGGCGGCTTGGCGACGCCGTCGGCACCGTGGGCGTGGAGCGTCGCGGCCTCGGCCATGGCGAGCAGCGCGCGGGCCTGCTCGGCCAAATCGGTGGCGAGGATGATCGAGGTCCCGGCCGGGCGGCCGAGGTGATCGTGATACTGGATCGAGATTGCGGGCGCGGTGACGCCGGCATCGGCGGGCGTCAGTGCCTTCGCGCGCCAGTCGGTGATGAAAGGGGTTTGCATAACGGCCTCCATCGCCGCGACATGCGGCAACGAAGGCTAGATAGCATTAATGCTAATAGGTGCAAGCCAGTATATGCACAAATGCAAATGCAGGCTGGATCGGCTTAAGCGGCCGCCTTGCCTACGAAATCATCTCACGCCGTGTAAGGACGCGGTCGATCCGAATCACCTCCGACATTGGCACTCTGAAATCCATACGCGGATCATACTGGCGCAATTCGATATAGCTCGCTGAACGGCGCACCAGTTCCTTCACCAGTACGGCCCGCGTTCGCATCCCGTCATCGTCGTCCCCATCACGTAAATAAACCACGACGTTGTCGCCCACCGATAGCGGCATGTCCTTACACGCAACAACTACCTCACCATCTGGCAATGCAGGGTGCATAGATGACCCTTGAACGTGTAGCGCGTATGCGAATGCTTTTCCGTTTAAAATTGCGGGGCGCTTGAGAAACTCTATCTGTTCGCCAGTATTAAGGGTCGTCTGTTCGACTGCGTCACCGTCGAACATTCTTTCTGTCCCCAAAGCTGTTCCCCAAACAGGCAAATCGTCTCTAGCGCGTTCTATAGGCTCACCTTCAAACGGCGCAATCTGGGCGTTAGTAAGGATTTGAGCGGCCGGAGTGGTGTTCCATCCGGGATAATCGGGGAAAGCCTCGCGCAGTAGCCCCATCGTTCGACGGCCCATGAGTGTGGTGGCTGTACCTTTGGCTGGTCGCGTCAACGTGGTCGACGCAACGCCGATCTCTCGGGCGATCGCGGACGCGGCTTTGCCTGACCACGCTACGAGGGCGCGAACCAAATCGGTATCGCTTTGGAAGTCCTGCATGCTGAAATTATTAGCATCAATGCTAAACGACTGCATTGTGCACTTATGCTCTTGCGGGATAGCATTAATGCTAATACCTAGCATGGTATGGACCAGCAGCAATTCATCGCCGATCTAGAGGCCCGCGCAAAAGCGGTAGGCCTCACAATGCGTGACGCCTGTGCGCAAGCGGACCTCCACCCCACGACCTTCAGTCGATGGAAGCTGACCGAGCGTAACCAGCGGCCGGTGAATGCAAATTTCGGATCACTCTCCCGTCTGCGAGGCGTGATCGAGCGGGCCGAAAGCTGTGGGGTAGCAGCATGACGGACCAGATCATGCGCGATTTGATCGCGGCGGAATTCGGCGAACACTATGGTGATGGTCGTATAGATCGGCGAGACGTGCCGCTCGATGTACTGCGGCGCATCGGGACCTTGCGAGCCGAAGCGCTTGAGCGCCGCGATCAGCGACGCCGCTGTCTGACTATCGGTTGGAAATGCCATTGCGTAGACGACATGGTCGATCACGAAGGGCCGGAGGCAATCGAGCTCGCCGCGTCGTTCTTCGCATGGGCGCAGGAAAATCCTGCCGGTGCCACTGCGGCCATTAGCGCCCTTGAGTTCGTCCAGGCCCACGCTCCGGCACTGTTCCCGGACGAACTCGAAGCCGCCGCCGCTCGCGTGATCGCCTATCTGGATGGGCAGAACGATGCGTGATGCGTCAGCCTCTCGCGATCCGGTCGCGATCAATATCTGCTTCAAGCTCGGCGCAGAATTCCCAGTAGATCGACAGGATGGTGTGCGCACGATCCGCGTCATCGACCTTGACGACGCCGGTCGCGCACAACGCGGCGGTGAGGTTCGAGGCGACGATGGCAATGGCGTCCGCCGACAAATGTTTCTGCAATCCCTGTCTCCGGTGCTGTTCGAGATCATCACCGTAGCCGGACGGGGGGTGGCGTGCCACTCCCCGAAAGGCCGGGCAGCATGATCGCGGCGGTGCTGACTGGGCTTGCCGTTGTTGGTCTGCCGGCGGTGTTTTTCGAAGTCCGCCGTGTGTGGCGCGACTGCCAAAGACAACGGCGTGCACGCGCGGATTGGGCGGCGGGCTTCGCGCGCAACTGGCCCGATGCGTACCTCGGCGCTCTGCCGCCCGAGGGTCCGGTTTGGATTGGGTACGATCATGGGTCGGAATCCTATGCCGCGCCTGTCGATTGCGCAGCGGGAAATGCGGACAATGTTTCCACCACGGACGCCTGTTGCGGCGGCGGTGACGCATGACGGCGCTCGCGTCGCGCGCGGTGAAAGGCCGCATGCTGAAAGAGCGGACTAGCGAACTGGTGGCGCGCGTCGGCGGGTTGGAGGCGGCGGCGAATTTCTGCCGTGTCAGCAAGACCGCGCTCGGCCGGTACACGTCGCAGTCGCCCGCCGATGCCGACTATTTCGCGCCGGTCGATGTGGTCCGATGTCTGGAAACGGCGGCCGGCGAAGCGATCGTCACCGCGCACCTCGCCAGCGAGGCCGGCGGCGTGTTCGTCGCGGTGCCGGACGTGTCCGCCAGCGGCGCGGACCTGCTGCAACTGCTGTCGGAACAGTCGCGCGAATCGAGCGAGTTGACCTCGGCGATCTGCACGGGGCTGGCCGACGGCATTCTGACCGGTGCCGAGGGGCGCAGGATCATGCGCGAGGCCGAGCAGCTTGCCGCCGTCGCGATGCGGATGCGCGCCGAAGTGGCGCTTATCGTGGGAGAGGGTTGATGGGTAAATTGTTTCTACCGGCCCGCGTGCCGAGCGAGGGCGCGCGGCGTCTGGCTGCATGGCTCATTGCGTCTCCCCCGTGGCGCTCGAAAGCAGCGATGGGCCGTATCGGCTGCGATCCCAGTAAGATCGCGCGAATGATCGAAGGCGAGTTGGTTCCCAGCGCTGCCGAGCGGTATGCGATCAGCCGCGCCACCGATTTCGTGTTCGTCAGGCACTGGTCATTGCCAGCCATGGGCGGTTGGGGCGATCCGATGGTGCATCTTTCGCGGCGGGCGGCATGACGGCCGCGCTCGCCTCGCATCGTCCGCTCGACGTGCTGGAACCGCATATCGGTATGCGCGGCGCGTTCGCATGTTCACCCAATGCCTTGTCGAGTTGGGCCATTGCGTCGGGAACCGGGCGGCGGTGCATTTATGCCCGTGCCCAGCGGTTGCCCCGTGCCTTGGCAGAACGTGCGCGAGTGCTATCGCGCTGCGGCACGCTGCAAATCAACCTGGTCCGCAATTCCGAGGACCGCGACCTGTTCGACTACATGGCCACGCGGACCGCGCAGCCAGTGGTGATTGAGGCGAAGGCGATCGAGAAGCTGGCCGCCGTCGCGGTCGACGTGCTTGATCTGCTTGAAAGGGCAATCGCGGCACGCATGCCCTGCCCGACCAACGCGCAGATCGGCGCGGCGCTTGGTGGCGTGCCGGCCAAGCGCGTATCCGCTGCCATCTGCGAATTGCGCGATGCTGGCTTCCTGACGGTCGACGTTGATCGAACGGGGCATGACGGCGGCCGGGTCATCACCCTCGTAGCGACGGGGGAAGCCCTCGTTCGGGCGTAGCATATGACAGACCGGGCAGACGATGCGACCAATCTGGTCGAGGAACACGACAGCCGGAGCCTTCGGGCTGCGCTCGTCCCGGTGCCGTCTGGTGCGCCCGGCGAGTGCGACCGGTGCTTCGAGCATTCGCCGCGGCTGATCGACGGGCGGTGTGCGCCGTGTCGTGACGGGCGGTGGCGAGCGTGAGCGGCGGTCTGTTTCCCGAACAGCCGATCGCCGCCGGTTCGCCGGTCGGCCTCGGTGCGGCCATCGCCGGAGGCAAGTCGCGGCTGTCGACGACCGACCGGGTCGGCAATGACTATTATCCGACGCCGCCGGCCGTGACGCGAGCGCTGATCGCGCGCGAAATCCATTCGATGCGTGCGGCGGCCGACGGCGGGCCGATCTGGGAGCCGTGCGGCCGAGGCGGCGCGATCTGCGCGGTATTGCGCGACGCTGGTTTTGAGGTCGTCGCGACCGATCTGGTGGCCGATCCGGGGCACGGCGTACAGCAGGCCGATTTACTGATGGTGCGCCGCGCGCTGTCGAGCGTGGTGGTGACGAATCCACCTTTCGCCTTGGGCGAAGCGATGATCCGGCACCTGCTGATCGATCTTCGCGTCGAATGGTGCGCGCTGCTGCTCAAGGCCACCTATTGGCACGCGAGAGAGCGGACCCGGCTATTCCGACAGATGCGGCCGGCGCGGATCTACGCGCTGAACTGGCGGCCGGATTTCCTCGATCGCGGTGCGCCGACGATGGACGTGGTGTGGGTCGTCTGGGATCGATCCTGCAAAGGGCTGGGCACGCAGTACGACGTGCTGGAACCAGCGCGCACAGCCGGCCTGTTCGACGCACCGCCGTGATCGCGTTGCGTCTGCCCAGCCCTCATTACCTCCACGCATAGGATGCCCCGTCATGGTGCAGCAACTAGCCGATCTCGCCGAGATTCGGCGACGCTATCCGCTCGTCCCGTTGATCGGGAAAACCGTCAAACTTCGCCGTACCACGTCGGGCGCAAAAGGGCTCTGTCCGTTCCACAAGGAAGGCTCGCCCTCGTTCCACGTCGACGACAACCGGCGGACCTATCGCTGCTACGGGTGCGGCGAACGTGGGTCCGTGTTCGATTGGGTGATGCACGTCGAGGGCTGCGACTTCGCCGAAGCAATCCGCATCCTTGATACTGGCCGCGATCTGGCGGCACCGGCGGCGGCGGTGGAGGGACCGCAGCGCGTCCAGTCGTCCGATCTGGTCGGATCGTCCGTGGTCGGTAGGTGGCTGTGGCAGACGGCGGTGCCGGCGCGCGGCACGATCGTCGAAGCCTATCTCGCCTCACGCGGCTTGCCCGTCGACGGACTGCCCGGCGGCATCGACGCGCTACGCTTCCATCCTCGCGCGCCACATATCCCATGGCGGGTCGGTGCCACGCCCGGTGACGCGCGGGTGCGTGCGCCGGCCATGATCGCGGGTATGGCCGACACCAGCGGCGCGATCCGGGGCGTACATGCTACCTATCTGCGGCGCGATGGATCGGACAAGGCGGACCTGTCGCCTGATCGCAAGATGTGGGGGCCGCTGACGACGCATGCGGTATGGCTGGCGGGGTCGCCGGCCGGCGATCGGTCGCTGCCGTTGGTGACGGGCGAAGGTATCGAGACGGTATGGGCATTCGTCCAGCACTGGGGCCGGCCGTGTCGCGCAGCTGCGGCGCTTAGCCTCGATAATTTGCAAGGCTTTCCGCTGACCCCGAACGGCGTGCTGCCGTTGTGGAATTCCCGGATCGATCCTGAACGGCGGTGCTTCACCCTGTCCGATCCGGGTGACGTGATCGTGCTGGTCGATGCCGACATGAAGCCGCTCCGCGACAGGAAGGTGCAGCTGGGGCGAGGCAAGCGGCCCGAAATACGGACCATCAATCGGCAGGAACGCGCCAAGCTGTGCGCGGACTTGGCGACGCAGCAATGGCGGCGCGCTGGCGCTCGCCAAGTCGAGGCGGTGCGTCCGCCCCTCGGCATGGACTTCAACGATTTGGTGCGAGGTGCAGCATGAGTGCGCAACGACTGCGGCTGTTCGTCGAGCGGATCGAACGGCTGATAGAGGAACGCCGCGCGATCGGCGGTGATATTCGCGACGTGTTCAGCGAGGCGAAGGGCGAAGGGTATGACGCCGCGACAATCCGGCGGTTGATCGCGCGGCGGCGCATGGAGCCGCACCAGCGGTTCGAGGCCGACGAGCATCTTGCGACCTATGAGGCCGCGCTCGATTGCGGGCCGGGCGAGCCGCAACCGTCGATCGTCCAGACCCGGCCCGACGCCGCGTCGATCGCGCTCGAATTGCTGACGGCCGAGGTCGTGGCGCTGGAAGATAGCGACCAAGCCATCGCCCTGGTGGGTCACGTCACCGCGATCCTCGATCTGCGCGAGGAAATCCGCGCGCTTCGGGCGCAGGAACGTGACCGGCTCGCGTCCGCCAAGGGGGACGGGTTCGAGGCGAAACAGGTGTCCGTCACAGTCCGATGGTTCGAGAAAGTCGCCAAGCATGGCGAGGACGCGATGCGGGCGGGCGAAGCGACGTTCCACCTCTATCGCGGCACCGTCGAGGGTCAGCAGGCCCAGAGCGGCATGACGACCGAGCGCGATCAGGCGCTGTTCCAGCGGTTCGCCGGGCCTGACCCAGCACAAGTCAAAAACAACAAACGCAAAAAGGCGGTGAGCGACGCGCTTGCCGCCATCCGCGCCCAGCGCGCGAATGAAGGGGGAGGTATCGTGAAGTGAGTATCGATGGTGTGGTTCCTATGACGATCGTCGATCCGGCGGCGCTCGCATGGAAGGAATTAAACGACAGCGGCAATGCCGATCGGTTCGTTGCGCGGGCCGGCGGTCTGCTGGTGCATGTCCGTGGCTTGGAATGGGTTGCTTATGACCAGTCGCGATGGTCGGCCGAGGATGGCGGCCGGCTTGCCCAGTTGAAGGCGATGGAGGTCGCGCGCGGCATGCGGGACGAAATCGAGGCGCTGGCGCTGCTGACAGAATCGCGGACGCTGCCGTCGTGGCTGACCGCTGAAATGCTAGAAGAACGGATCACGTCGCTGCGCAAGCATGCCGTGACTTCGGGTAACGCGCCGAAAACCAAGGCGATGATGGATCAGGCCGCCGCGCTGCCCGAACTGAACCGGCACCGGGACGAGTTCGATCGCGATCCGCTGGCGATCAACTGCGCAAACCGGACACTGCGGTTCGAGGAGGGGCCGGACGGTTGGTCATTGACGGATTCGGACCATGATCCCGTCGACCTGCTGACGCGGGTTTGTTCGACCAATTGGGAGCCCGGCGCGGTGAATACCGCGTGGATCGACTTCATGAAGGAAGTGCTGCCGGACCCGGAAGTCCGCTGGTTCACGCAAAAGCTGATGGGGTATATCGCCACCGGCAAGACGGACGAGCAGATATTCATTCTGCTTCAGGGCAAGGGCGGCGACGGCAAGTCGACGATGATAAACGTCTTGCGCACGGTGCTGGGCGACTATGCGGTCGTCGGCAACGTCAAGACGTTCCTGACCGAGGCGAACACGGGCGCGGGTGCAGCCACGCCCGAACTGGTGCGGTTCGTCGGCGATACCCGGCTGATCTCGCTACAGGAGCCGAAACGCGGACAGGCGCTGGCCGAGGAACGGGTCAAACAGTTCACCGGCGGTTCGCCCGTCACCTATCGCGCGAATTACGGTGACGAAGGCGAGTTCGAGCCACGCGGCAAGGTCATCATGGAAGTGAATGCCCGACCGCGAATATCGGGCGATGATGACGGTATCTGGCGGCGCATCGTCATCGTGCTGTTCCCTCGGCAGTTCAAGGGCACGGCACGGGTGAAGGGCATGGATACGAAGCTGCTGGCCGCCGGTCGGCCCGGTATCCTCAACTGGCTGCTCGACGGCATCCACGGGTATCTGCGCGAGGGGTTGGAACCGCCCAAAGCGGTATCCGAGGCGATCGAGGAGTATCGCCGTTCGGCAAACCCTTTCGCCGAATGGATGGCCGCGCGCGTCGATACTAGCGATCCGCTGGCGCTGACGCTCGCGAGCGACCTGTACGCCGATTACAAGGAATGGTGCGAGGGCGAAAGCGTCGGCGAGCGCGAGACGTTAAGCCAGACGAAATTCGGTACGGCGCTGGGCGATCGGCAGATTATGCTTGGCCCTCGATCGCGGACGGGTAAGAAGCAGCGGCGCGGGGCGCGTATTCGTGACGTCAATGCCGCCGGTATCACGTTCGACGATGACGATATCGTGCCATGACGAACGGTTGACGAACAGTTGACCCCAAGTGTTCAGGCTTTCCGGGGGCGGCGGCGAGGCGGCAAAATCGGGCCGAAAAGTCAAGGCCAAAAGTGGCGGAATTATCCGGGCGCAAGTGTTCGTCTGTTCGTCAACTGTTCATCGCTGTAACCCGCAGAAAACCGTCGATGACGAACACCCTGAACAGTCGACACACTAATGTTCAAGACTTCCCCATAGGCGTGCGCAGGCATGCGCGACATTGCGTTATGTGTTCGTCTGTTCATCATTTAATTCTAAGAGAAAATATATGAAAGATAGCACTTCCTTTGATGGCATGAACGCGGGGCTGCTGGCCTTTGACGAAGTCGAACAGCGTCTGATCGATGCGGTCCGCACGGCGGTGGGCCTGCCCGACCGCGAGGCGGCATGGCTGCGTGTTCGGTCGGGATGGCCGGAGATCGTGCGCGAGGCGGCGGCGGGCGACTACGATGCGCGCGGCGGCGACCTTGCCAGTTCGGACGTTCCACTGCGCACTATCGCCGCGACGCGGGCTGATGTGGCGGCGATGGAAGAGGCGTTCGGGTGGCTGTCGGTCATCGCCGATGAGGACCGGCGCTTGGTGGCGATGGCCATCGGGTGTCTGGCGCGGGGTGCGCAGCAGGTGCCGTGGATGAAGCTTCGCCGTCCGCTGGGCGTCGCGCATGGCGCGGACGGCCTGCGCATGCGGTACGAGCGCGCTATGGGGAAGGTCTGCCGCTACGCAAACCAAGGGTTTCTGCGGCGGGGACACGGTCAAGGGGGTATATCGACGGCGCAAGAGATATAGGCTGTTCGCATTGCCCCCTGTTTCGGGCTATTTCCGGTCACACTGGGACGGGCCTTCGGGTACGCTTCGGTAGCACTCTCCCCGAACCTTCACGATGCCCCGCCCGGCTCTGCACGGCGGGGCATCGTGCGTTTAAGGACATGACGTGGCACGGCTCAAGCAACTCGCGTCGCGGCTCAAGCCGCTCGGGTCGCGCTTCGCCAGTGCGCCCGTGACCCGGCAGGACCGGGACCGGGACCGCGACACGCAATCGTGGCGGCGCTGGTACAAGACCGCGCGGTGGCAGAAGCTGCGCATGTCGATCCTGCAACGTGATCTGTTCACCTGTCAGCGGTGCCAGCGGATCGAGGGTGACACGTCGCAACTGGTGGCGGATCACCGCCGTCGCCATGGTGGTGACGAAGCGATGTTCTGGGACGCGGGCAACCTCCAGTGCCTGTGCAAGCATTGTCATGACAGTGCCAAGCAACGCGAGGAACGCCGGTCGGGGTACTGACCGGGGGGGGGTGAAAACTGGGAAAGGGCATCGCGGCCTAGACCGCTGATGTTCTCACGTGGAGATTTTTTTTGGCCGACGGGGATTTTGGAGAGCGCGACCTGTTGGGTGGCCGTCCATTTGCCCCAAGGGAGGGCCGTGGAAGGCCCGAACATCAGGCCACCATCGCGAAGCTGAACAAGGTGCTGATGGCCTTCGTGGCCGGCTACACCTTGAAGCAAGCGGCCGATAGTATCGGGGTGTCGGTCCCGACTTTGCGGAAGCATTATTTTTCCGCCGTCGATGTTCGAGACAAAGCCGCTCTGATCTTCGAGGTTGAGCGCCTTGTGCGGTTGAACGAGAAGGCGGCGGCCGGGAACGTCTCGGCCGAGAAAGAACTCGGCCGCCTGCTGGAGCGAGCGAAGATCGCTCAGGTGTCCGATCAGGTGTCGGGATCGGTCCGTCCGCCCAAGCCGCTCAAGCAAGGCAAGAAGGCGGCGTTGCAGCAGGCAGCCGACGAGATGGTTGGCCTGTACGACACGCCGCCGCAGCCGGGGCAGATGCACTGACATGGGCCTGATCGTCCCGGCGAAGCCGGTATGGACGACCGCCTGCCCCGACTGGGAACAGCGCATTGTTGAGCGCCGCTCGCTCGTACCGTTCGCGCCGCTGTTCCCCGACGAAGCGGCGGCCGCGCTGCGGGTGTTCAAGTCGCTGCGCATGGTCGACGTGGCTGGGCAACCGACGTTCGGCGAGGCGTGTGAGCCGTTCGTGTTCGATCTGGTCGAGGCGATCTTCGGCGCATACGACCGCAACGCCGGTCCCAGCGGGCAAAGGCTGATCGAGGAATTCCTCCTCCTTATCAGCAAGAAGAACGGCAAATCGACGATCGCGGCAGGTATCATGCTGACCGCGCTGATCCGCAATTGGCGGCAGGGCGCGTCGCTCAGTATCCTCGCACCGACCCAGCGCGTGGCGGGCAACAGCTTCGGCCCCGCAGCCGCGATGGTGCGGGCTGACCCGAAGCTGCGGACGCTGCTGCACGTCATCGACAACCAGCGGCTGATCCGCGATCGGCGAACGAAGGCCGAGTTGCAGGTGATCGCCGCTGACACCGGCACGGTCGGCGGAAGCAAGGCTGGGTTCGTCCTGGTGGACGAACTGTGGCTGTTCGGAAAGCGGGCCAACGCCGAATCCATGCTGGAGGAAGCGACTGGCGGGCTGGCATCGCGGCCCGAAGGCTTCGTGATCTACCTGACGACGCATAGCGACGAACCGCCGCGCGGGGTTTTCAAGGACAAGCTGGATTATTTCCGGGGCGTCCGTGACGGCACGATCGAGGATCCTCGCACCTTCGGGATGCTGTACGAGTGGCCCGAAGCGATGCGGGAGGACGAGGCGTATCTCGACCCCGTCAATTTCTATGTGACCAACCCCAATATGGGTCGGTCGCAGTCCGTCGGTTTCATCCAGCGCAAGATGCAGCAGGTGAAGGAGGGCAAGGGCGAGGACGGCGATACGTCGCTGCAAGTCGTGCTGGCCAAGTATTTGAACGTCGAGATTGGTCAGCGCCTCGCCCGCGATCGGTGGGCCGGGGCGGCGTACTGGGCGCGGTGCGCTGTCGCGGCGCTGTCGCTGGATGATCTGATCCGCCGTAGCGAGGTCATCGTGGCGTCGGTCGATGGCGGCGGACTGGATGACTTGCTTGGCCTTTGCCTGATCGGCCGCGAGAAGGGCAGCAGGCGGTGGCTGATCTGGGCGCACGCTTGGGCATGGTCAGTCGTCTGGAAGCGCCGCAAGGACATCGTGTCGAAGCTCGACGAGCTGGTAGCGGAAGGCTCTCTCACTCGTCTGGAAATGGACGATGAGGATACCGGCATGGGCGGGGCCGTCGATGCCGATGCCGACGCCGACGATGCCGCCGACGATCTGACCGATGATGTCCGTGGGGTCGTCGAGGTGCTGGTAAAGGTTCGCGATGCTGGGTTGTTCCCGGAAGCGGACGCGGTCGGGCTTGATCCGGCCGGGGTCGCGGCGATCGTCGACGAACTGGCGGAAAACGGTTTCGATGACGGCATGCTTAAAGCCATTCCGCAGGGGTGGCGATTGAACGGGGCAGTCAAAGGGCTGGCGCGCAAGTGTGCCGCCCGGACGGTCCGGCACAACGGTTCCGCGCTGATGACGTGGTGCATCGGCAACGTGAAGCAGGAGCCGCGCGGGTTGAACGGCGTCGCGATCCTGAAACAGTCGCCCAGTGCGAAGATCGATCCTGTCGCGGCGATGTTCTCGGCCGCGATGCTGATGAGTTTGAACCCGGAAGCCGTCGGCGGCTTCGTCTATGAAGAAAGGGGCATGGTGATACTCTGATGCCCAGTCCAGACGATTACCGGCGGCAGGCCGGAAGCTACAGCACGGCCGACGGTGTGGTCGGCATCGGACACAATGGCGGCCCTTCCTTCGCGGACCGGCCCGGCCCGTCGAACGTGACCGACGGGCGGTTCTTCGGTGACGATACTTGGACATCGCTGGTCGCGGCGCTGCCGGTCGAGGCGAATACGCCGGAAACGGCGGCACGGGTCGCGGCGGTGTTCTTTTGCGTATCGATCATTGCCGAGGCGGTCGGTAGTCTCGGCCTCGATTTCAGGGATGCCAACGGTCCGCGCAACGATTTCCCCTTGGCGCAGGTGCTGGCTTACGAGCCGAACCACTTGCAAACTGGGGCGGAATTCTGGGCGGCGATGGCGTTTACCGCCGTTCTTCGTGGTGAAGCCTTTGCCGAAACGACGCTTGGGTATGACGGCATTGAAGTCTGGGCGCTCGATCCGACACGGACTTTTGCGGAGTGGGGCGAGCGGAGCCTAGTCGTTCATCACCACACCGCGCGCGGCCCGCGCCGGCTGCTGCCGCAGGAACTGTTCTGGTTCACCAATATCGCGGACGGCGGGTTGCGTCCGTTGGTGCCGTGGAAACAGGCAAAAGGTGCGATCGATTTTCAGTTGGCGCTGGAAGTCGGTGCGCGCTCATTTTTCCGCAATGACCGGCGGCCGTCGGGGATCGTCACGACCGAGCAGAAGCTGAACGACGCTTCGATCGGGCGGCTTCGCGAAGGGGTCGAGCGGTGGAAGCGCGGCGGAACGCCCGTATTCGAGATGGGCGTAAAGTATGACGCCGTCGGTAGCTCGAACATCGACGCCCAGTTGGTCGAGCTGATCCAGCAACGCACGCTCGAACTGGGGCGCTACTGGCGCATCCCCCGGTCGATGATCGGCGATGAAGGCGGCAACGCCGGGAATAACGAACAGGACACCCGCAGCTTCGTGAGCTGGGCGCTGCGCCCGCTGACGCGGCGGATCGAACAGGCGATTACAGTACGGATGCTGCCGCCCGATCTGCGGGCGCAGGGGGTGCGCGCCAAGTTCAACCTCGACGCGATGCTGCGCGGTGACAGCGCCACGCAATGGCGCAATGCGGTGATGGCCCGCACCGCGTCGGTGTTGAGCATCAATGAACTGCGCACCGGGTGGTTCAACATGCCTCGGATTGAAGCGGACTGGGCGGACGATCCGCGCGCCGCGCTGAACAGTAATCGGGCTGCCGATACGTTAACCGGTGGCGAAACCGCTCCACAGGACAAGGTGTGACGATGGACAAGTTTCTAGCATCGTCGGCGTTGTTCGCGATGCACCCGACGTTCCTTGCCGCGATGCTGCAAAGCGGGACGATCGAGGCCATGCTGCCGGATTCGCTAACGCAACTGGCGGCGGCAATGAGCGGCGGGGCGCAGGCGGCAAAGGCCGCCGACCCGATCCGGGAGGGGTCGACGCTGATAATCCCGATTACGGGGATGCTCGCGCCGCGCGGCCTGTACGGCACGACCTATTACGACGTGCTGGCCGATCGCGTTCGGGAGGCCGCCGCCGATCCGAAAATCGGCGCGATCGTCATGCCGATCCGCTCGCCGGGCGGCTACGTCTGGGGCTGTGCCGAGGCCGGCGACGCGATCTATGAAGCGCGCGCTTCCAAGCCGGTCGTCGCGGTTGCCGATCCCTTCTGCTTCTCGGCCGCCTACTGGCAGGCGACGCAAGCCAGTGCCTTCTACTGCACGACCAGCGGTGATGTCGGGTCGGTCGGTGTCCGGTCCGGGCATACCGATATGTCAGGTTTTGAAAGCAAGATCGGCATGGTCACGACGCTGATCGCGTCGTCGCCGGACAAGATCGCGGCGCACCCGCACGCGCCGCTGTCGGATGAGGATCGCGCTGAATTGCAGGCGATGGTCGACGGCTCGAACGAAGCGTTCGCCGCCGCCATCGCGCGGGGGCGCGGGATCAAGGCCAGCGAGGTCGCCGCGATCCATGGCACCGGCAAGACGTTCTCGGCAGCGCAGGCGACCGCGAACGGCGCGATCGACGGCGTCATGACGCTGCGCGACGTGGTGGCGAAGTACAACACGGGCCGCGCCCGGCTGTCGCTGATGCGGCGGCAGGCAGCGGCGCAGGAGATGGCCCTAGCCATCTGAACGACTTTCCCCCGGTAGCGGGTGAATACGGGCGGGCCGGTCGGTCCGCCTGACGCGGGCGCACGCCCATCCCACAGTGCAGAAGGAAGAAACCCATGAACCTCACGGTTCTGAAGGCAGAGGCGCGTGCGACCGCTCAGCGGCAGCAGTTGCGTCTGCAAAAGGCGATCGACGAAAATCGCGAACTGACGGCGGAGGAAGAAACCGCCGATGCCGACGACAAGGCGAAGCTGGCGCGGCTGACCGCCCAAATCGCGCGTGCCGAAGAGGCGATGGCGGCGGCGGCGGCCGTCGGTGCATCGCCGACCGCGACCCCGCCGATCAATGGCCCTCCGGGAACCGCGACCGTTCCGGCCGCTCCCCGCACTGGCCTCGACAATGGTGGCTTCGCGCACCTAGCCGAGTTCGCGCAGGCGGTGCGTTGCGCGAACCCGGCGGCGGGCCAGAACTTCCGCATCGACGATCGTCTCGCCGCCCCCGGTAACGTCCACATGGAACAGGGCGACGCGGCGGGCAGCTACCTTGTCCCGGCCGAGTTCCGGCAGCAGATCGTCAACCTCGTGTTCGATGAGGGCAACGATCCGGTCATGGATCTGATCGATCCCGATCCGACCGCGTCGAACCGGGTCGTTGGCCTCGGCGATGAGACGACCCCGTGGGGATCGTCGGGCATCTATGCCGGGTGGCGGTCCGAGGGCGAGCAGATGCTGCCGTCGCGCATGGGCCTGACGCCGCGTGAGACGAAACTGAACGAACTCTATGCGTTCGTTCTCGCCACCGAAGAACTGCTCGAAGACGCGCCGCGCGTCGCCACGCTGCTGACGACGAAGGCGGCGGGTGCGATCCGGTGGAAGGCCGCCGACGGCTTCATGTGGGCCGATGGTGTCGAGAAGCCGCTGGGCTGGATGTCTTCGGGTGCGACGATCGCCATCCCCAAGGACAATGGGCAGGTCGCCGCGACCATCACGGCGTCGAATGTCGCGCGCATGTGGGCGCGCATGATTATGCCCAGTCAGGCGTCGTGGCTGGTCAACAGCGACGTGATGCCGACGCTCATGGCGATGAAGGATGATGGCGGTCGGCCGGTGTGGTTCGGCAACTATCAGGAAGCGCCTGGTGGTACGCTGCTCGGTCGCCCGGTCATTTTCAACGAACACTCGGCGTCGGTCGGGCAGTTCGGCGATATCCAGTTCATCAATCCGAACGGATACGAGGCGTTCAGGAAACAGAACGGCGTGACCTTCGCCGATTCGATCCATCTCTATTTCGACTACAACATCCGCGCATTCCGCTGGGTGTTCCGCATCGGCGGTCAGCCGGTGCTGTCGAAGCCGGTCGCGCCTGCGCGCGGCGGTTCGACCAAGTCGCACTTCGTCGCGCTGGCCGAGCGCGCCTGATCCACGACACCGGACCCGCGCCCCGCGCGGGGCCGGGCGGAGGCGCCGCCCGGCAGCTTAGGAGACAAGAAAATGCAGGGTAATCTGGACCCCAGTGCCCGGACGGCGCTGGTCGGTGTCATTCCCGCCCAACAGGCGGGTGTCGGCACCGTGACCTCGGGCTGGGTCGACATGCGCAACCTGTTCGCGTTGCTCGCAACGCTGAACCTCGGCGTGATCGGCGCGGCCGGTACGGTCGACGCGCGGATCGATCAGGCGACCGACGCGAACGGCGCGGGCGCGAAGCCGGTCGCGGGCCTCGCGATCACGCGGATCGTCAAGGCCGGCGGCGACAACCGTCAGGCGGCGATCAACGTCCGGCAGGAAGACCTCGACAAGAATGCCGGCTTTCGGTTCGTCCGTGTGACGGTGACGGTCGGCACTGCCGCGACCTTCCTGTCCGCGACACTGGTCGGGTTCGACCTGCGGTACGGCGCTGGCGCCGCCAACCAACTCGGCACCGTTGCCGAGACGGTCAGCTAAGGGAGGGCGTGATGATTAAGTTCCTTCAGGACTATCGGACCAAGGCGGTCCCGCCCGAGGCGTTCGAGGACGGGCAGGAAGTCGAGCGGTCGTCCGAAAGCGAGCGCTACTTCGTCGGTCTGGGCGTCGCCGCGTATCTGGTCGACGGGAAATTGTACGATCAGGATTATCAGCCGCTGACCGTCGTCGAAGTGACGGAGGTCGTGTCCACGGATCGCCGTTTCATCGATACCGGTCGCGGCGGTGAGATGCTGGGGCTGGATGCCCCGGCGCGTGCAACCACCGGCCCCGGCAACGCGGTCGCGTTCAATCTCGATCCGGCGGCGGCAACCGGCGTCGATCTGCAACGCGAGATCGATCTGTTGCAAAAGGAGTCCGACGAACGTCTGCGGCTTGTCGTGATCGAGCGCGACGATCTGGCGGACGATATCTTTCAGCTACGCGGCCAACTGGTCGAGGTTGAGAAGGCCCGCGACGATGCGACCGCTCGCGCCAATGCTGCGGATACGCGGGCAACCGAGGCTGAAGGCAAGCTTGCCGAAGCGGACGGCCGTGCCGAGGCGGCCGCAAGCGATCTGGCGGCGGCTGTCGCCCGAATCGCTGAACTGGAAGCCGAGGCGAGCAAGGCGGCTGATACGCCGGAAAGCGAGACGGCGGCCGAACCGGCGGCGGCTTCCACGGCGGCGAAGCGCAAGTGATGCGCCGCGTTCTGGTCGTCACCCCGCCCGTGCCTGTCGTGACGGTCGCAGAGGCCAAGCAACATCTGCGGGTGGACAGTGACGACCAGAACGCCATGATCGAAGGGCTGATCGCCGCCGCGACGGCCCATATCGACGGGCCGGATGGCTATCTGCGCCGCGCGATCGGCTCGCAGGTGCTGGAAGCTGGCATGGACAGCTTCTGCTATGATCGGATCGACCTTCCCTATCCCCCCGTCATCGAGGTGCAGAGCATCCGGTACGAGGGCACGGACGGGGTATGGCGGACGCTCGATCCGGGCCGGTATGAAACCCGCGACGGTTCGATCGGATCGGCATGGGGCGTGTCATGGCCGGCGGTCCGGCGTTACCGTGGCGCAAGCCGATCGGTGCTGATCCGGTACAAGGCTGGCTATGCGGTGCTTCCGCCCCCCATCCGCGTCGCCATCCTCATGATGACGGCCGACCTCTTCCGCAGCCCCGGATCGATCGGGGGCACGCATAGCGGCACCAAGACGGCGATATCCGCGCCAGTCGAAGCCCTGCTCGCCCCGTATCGGTTGTTCGACCTGTGATCGGCCTTGATCCGGCGGACCTCGACACCCGCATTACGATCCTGCGGGCCGCGATGGTCGACGATGGGCTGACCCGCCGCCCCGGCACTTTCGCTGCGATCGGTGGGCGCTGGGCCAAAAAGACCGATGTTTCCGATGGGGAGCGGCAGGCGGCGGCACAGCAGGGGCAGAGCATCACGACGCGCTTCCTGATGTACCCGGACAGCCTGACCCTGACGATCACCGGCAAGGATCGGGTCGGATGCGGGCAGCGCGAATATTCCATCGCTGGCGTCAAGGAACGCCGCGATCTGGCCGGTGCGATCGAGATCACCGCCAGCGACCAACCGGACATCGCGCCATGAAGATGAAAGTCAGGATCGAGGGCACGGATCAGATCGCCCGCAACATCAGGGCGATGGGCAAGGCGCTGACCCGCGAGACGCTGATGCCTATCCTGAAGGAACATGTGCAGCCGGTCGCCGACGACATGAAGGCGCATGCGGCGCGTGCCAGTGGGGAAATGGCCGACAGTACCGTGGTTTCTGAACGCCTGTCGCCGCGTCAGCAGGCGTTGCGCGTGCCGATTGCGCCGGTCGAGGTGTACGCCGGACCGGGGCCGCTGCCGCAGGCCATCGCCAAGGAATTCGGCAATATCCACACCGCGCCCGAACCCTTCATTCGCCCGGCGTTCGATGCCGGTGTCGATCGCGCGCTGAAAGGGATCGCGACCGACGGGATCGCGGCGATCCTTGCCGCCGCGAAAAAGGGCTGATCGGTGGAGGAAGCATTTCGCGCGCTGCTGCTCGGCACGGCCGATCTGGCGGCGCTGCTCGCGCGGCGAGTGGACTGGGGCCTCCGGCCACAGGGCGACCCGCTGCCGGGGCTGACGCTCAACAAAATCAGCGGTGTGCCGCTGATGAATCTTGCCGCGCCCAGCGGGTGGAGCCGTGACCGCGTCCAGTGCGATGCGTGGGGGCAGACGATGAAGGAAGCCCGCGACATCGGCGACGTGCTGGCAGGCAAGAACGGACGCGGCGGGCTGCTGGTCGGTTTGCGCCGCGATGTAGGCGGTATCCGCCTGCGCGCCTTCGTCGTCGCCCGGCGCGGGGGCGTCGACACCTCGACCCGCGATCCGGTCCACCGGGACAGCATCGACGTGATGCTGATGTACGTCGCACTCTAACGGAGAATATCAATGCAAATTCGTACCACGGCGCGCTTCGTGGATCGGGAGCGGCTTGCCGCCAATCCCGCTGACCCCAACGCCGCCGACACGCCCGCCGGCACGACGATGACCGTCACCGCCGTTCGGGCGCTGGAAATCATCGACACGGGCTTTGCCCTGCCTATCGGGATCGACCGGGCCGGGATCGAGGCGCTTGCTCTTGTCGAGCGACAGGAAGCCATGGCCGCGCTGTTCGGCTCGTTCGCGGTGGCACCATCGACGTCGATCGATGCGACCACGGTCCGCCCGCCGGCCCAGCCCGACGATGTCGGCACCGCCGAAACCCGCGACGGCGGTTCCGTCGACCTCACCAAGTAACCGGCGCTGCCGGAATAGGAGAAGCTCATGGCCGCAACTGCCGCCGCGACCGACATCGGTTACATGACGACCGTAGGGAAGGTCGTCGGGACCGTTTACACGCCGTTCGCCGAACTCTTCGACATCATACCGCCCGAACAGGCGCGTGACAGTATCGACTTCACTCACTTCACCAGCCCCGATGCCGCGCGGGAGTTCAAGCCGGGCCTGTCGGATCATGGCGAAGTCGGGATCGCTTACAATCTCATCCCCGGCGTTGCCGATGATGCGGTGATCCTCACGCATCTTTCCAGTCGCATCGTCGAAGCATGGCGCATCACCTTCCCCAACGGCGCGAAGCTCGACTGGCGGGGTTTCGCGACCGGACACGGCCGCGCGGTGCCGATGGAGGACAAGATGACCGGCTCGGCGACCTTCAAGGTCAGCGGTAAGCCGACGATGACTCCGGCGGTTTGATCGTGGCGATCCCGAACGCAAGGCGCGGCCACCTCGGTATCGAACTGGGCGACCGCAAGCTGACGTTCGCCTTTTCCACCAATGCGCTCTGCGCGGTGGAAGAGGCGTTCGATCTGCCCGACATCACCAAGCTCGATACCGTGCTGGGCGACAGTCCGTCGCTCCGCACGATCCGCACGCTGTTCCGCATCGGCCTGACCGACTGTCAGCCGGACATGACCGATGACGAAGCGGGCGACATCATGGAAGAGGTCGGCGGCCTTGAGCCGTCGCTGAAGCTCATTATGTCCGCGATCAGTATCGCATTCCCGGAGGCCAAGCCGGGCGGCACGGCAAACCCTCTGAAGGGGCCGAAGAGCGGCCGTGGGACTGGTCGGACCTCCACATAGACTGGTGTTCGACGGGTCGGTGTACCGAGCAATACTGGCGGCTCACGCCGCGTGAAATCGCCCGAGTTTTCGAGGGCGAGGCCAAGGCCGCTGCCGCCCGGCACGACGCCGCCATGCAGGCGGCGTGGATTACGGCGGCCTGCTACCGATCCAAGAAAATGCCAAAGCTGAAAGACCTGCTCGCTGACAAGCCCGTCAAGAAACGGGCCAAGTCGTGGCAGGAAATGCTGGGCGTCGCCGCCGCATGGGTGGCTTCTACCAATTGATCCGAGCCGAAGGGGGCGCGCATGTCATCTGCTGTTGTGGGTGCTGCCCGCGTCGTCTTCGGCGCGGACAGTAGCGATTTCGATGCGACCGCCGCTGGCGTCGAAGGTGTGCTTGGCCGTCTGGTCGAGAAATTCCACGCCGTCGAACAGCGGCTGAAGCAAGTGGGGCTTGCCGCTACGATCGGCATCACGCTGCCGTTTGCCGGCATGATCGCGGCGATCGACGACGGGGCCGGCGCGTACGAAGCGGCGATGAACAAGGTGGCCGCCGCGCTGCCGGACGCCAGCGCCGACCAGCTCGACGCGCTCAGCGATGCCGCGCGCCGGCTTGGTCCGGCCGTTGGCAAGAATGCGATCGAGGCGGCCGGGGCGGTCGACTCCCTCGCGCGTGCCGGCGTGTCGGCCGAGGACATCCTCGGGGGTGCGCTTGAGACGACACTGAAGCTGTCGGCCGCCGGCATGACCGATGCCGGCAATGCGGCCGGCCTTGTCACCGACATCATGGGTCAGTTCGGCAAGACGGCGGGCGATCTGCCCGACGTGATGACCAATGTCGTTGGCGTCCTCGACGCGACCAAGCTGGAATTCGACGACCTTCGCTTGGGCATCGGACAGGGTGGCGCAATCGCGGCGGCGGCCGGTGTCAGCTTCCTAGACTTTGGTACGAGCATCGCCGCGACCGCGACCCAGTTTGCAAGCGGCGCATCTGCGGGCACGGCATTCAAGACGTACATCCAGAGCCTAGTGCCAAAGAGCAAGGAGGCAGAGTCGGCGATGAAGCGGCTCGGGCTGTCGTTCTTCGATGCGCAGGGTCGCATGAAGCCGATGGCCGATCAGGCGGAAATGCTGCGGGAGAAGCTGGCCGGTCTGTCCGACAAGGATCGAACGGACATGCTCAATACCATCTTCGGTGCGGATGCTGCGGCCACCGCGATCGGGCTGATGCAGCAAGGACGCGAGGGCTTCGAGAAATATCGTGCGGCTGTCGCCAACGGCGACGTAAATGCCAAGGTCGCCAAGGCGATGGAGGGCACGGAACAGGCCGGCAAGAACATCGCCGCCGCGTGGCTCGAACTGAAAATCGCCTTCGGAATCGATACCGGGCTGATCGATGTCATCGCCCGGATCAAGAACGGATTTGCCGATTTCCTGAAAGCCATTTCCAGCCTGCCGGTCGGGGTGCGCCAAGCCATGGTCGCGATCGGCGCTTTGGGTGCGGCCATCGGGCCGCTGATCTGGGCCATCACGCAAGTCGGGGCGGTGATCCTCGCCAATTTCGCCGCCGCGCGGTTCGGCATCATCGGTCAGGTGTTGCGCCTGCTGATCTCGCCGATGAGTGCGATCCTTGCCTTGATCGGGCAAGCCGGCCTCCGCGGTGCGCTGATGATGCTTGGGCAGCGCCTGCTGGCGCTAACCGGGCCAGTCGGTGCGATCATTTCGCTGATGCTGCTGTTCAAGGATCACATCATCGCCGGCCTGCGCGCGGTATGGACCGAGATCAGCGCGACGCTCGGGCCGCCGCTCACGGCGTTGTTCGACAAGCTACAGGGGTTATTCGCCAAGCTGACCGGAGGCGCGATCGGCAGTTCGATCAGCGGTCTGATCGACATGCTGATGTGGCTGAAAGATGCGATCGGCACCGGCCTGGTGGCGGGCATCCTTGTCGCAGGCGAGATCATCGAACGCGCGTTGGGCGCGATCATCGCCGCGATCAGCGGCATCGTCGACGTGGTCAGCGGCGTCGTCGACGTGATCGGCGCGCTGCTGCGGGGCGACTTCGCGGGCGCGTGGGAGGCTGCGGCCGGTGTACTCGAATCGGTGTCGGATGCGATCATCGACATCATCGCCGCAATCGTGCCCGAGGTGGGCGACAGCCTGCGCGCGATCCATTCGGCCGCCAAGGAGTGGCTGGGCGACCGGTTCAGCGCCGTGGTCGACTTCGTCAGCAATGTCGTGCGGTCGATGGTGGCCTATGTCGCCAGCATCTTCCCCGGCGTCGTGTCGGCCGCGCAGGCGGTCTATACCGGCGTCAGGGCGTGGCTGGTCGACCGGTTCGGTGGTGTGATCGACTTCGTGCGCGGCATGGTCCGCGAAGTCGTCGGGCTGTATCAGTGGATGGCGAAGGCGATCGGCGTCGATGTCGCCCTTGCACCGCCGACGCCCAAGGTCGAGCAGACCCCGCCACCTAAGGACACGAAGCCCGCGCCGGTCGCGCGGACCGCGCTTGCGCCCGAGGAAGGCAAGAAGAAAAAGGAGAAGAAGGAGCGCAAGAAGAAGGAGCGCGATCCGGTCGAGGATGCCGCCGATCGCGCGCGACTGGCGACCCAGAATGAGATCGAGGCAGCACGCCTGCGCGTTGATCGAGATGCCGAGGCGGCGTTGAAGCGCAAGCTTGATCTGGAACAGCAGATTGACGCCTACAAGCGCACCGGGCTTTCGGTGGCCGCCGCAACGGCCGCCGCGACCCGTGACATGGCCGCCCTCGATGAAGCTCGCAAGATTGGGCAGGCGGAGGAATTGCGGCAGGACCAAGCCGCCCACCAACTGGCGGTCGCCAAGATCGCCGGCAATCGCTCGCTGGTCGAGACGCTGGAACGGCAGGAGGAAATCGCCGACCGGATCCGCGCGTTGCAGCGCGACGGGCTGTCGCTGACGGAGGCGACGGCGCGGGCGACGCAACAGCAACTGGAGGTCGACGAGGCCCGTGCTGCGGTGCGCGCCCGGTTGCTGGAGGATGAGGCCAAGGAACGCGAAATCGGACTGGCGCGCCAGCGTGGCGATAGCGAGGCGCGAATCCGTCAGCTTCAGCGTGAGATCGATATTCGCAAGCGCGCGAGAGAGATCGAGGAAAGGGACAGGCTGGAGCCGGGCGCGGGTGTCGATCAGGCGACCACGGAATGGGATGAGAGCGACCGTGCGCGCCAGACCGGTGAATTTCGCACGACTTTCAAGGATGGCATCCGCGCCGCGCTCGATGGTGATCTGAAGGGCTTCATCTCGGGCTGGTGGAAAGACCGCGTCGCCAAGGGAATGGAGGACGCGCTCAATAGCCTCGCCGACCTTTTCGGCGAACTGCTCGGCAAGCTGACCGGTAGCGGGGGTGGTGGCGATATTCTCGGCTCGATCGGGGGTGCGCTCTCTGGCCTCTTCGGCGGTAAGTCGGGTGGCGCTGCCGCTCCGAAGCTGCCCGGCTTCAAGACCGGCGGCGGCTTCAAGGTCGGCGGCCGGTCCGGGATCGACGCGAACATCGTCGCCTTCCGCGCGACGCGCGGCGAAATGGTCGACATCCGCCACGGCAATGATGCCGGTCCGGGCGGCGGTCCGGCCGTCGTGCATCTCAATGTCGGCAAAGGCGAATTGTTCGAGCCGACGGTGGCCGGGATCAGCGGCAACGTCACCACGCGGACCGTGCGGCAGAACAACGCGCGCCAGCAGCTCGCACGGCGACAGGCACTATGAGCATGATCGAACTTCCACGGCACCCATCGCCGAACGCCGCCACCTCGACGTTCGTCGATCGGGGCGGCGTGCTGCGCGGGGCGACCGCGCTGCGCGTCAACCGGGGCGGCAATCACTACAAGATCGCCGTCACCTATCCGCCGCTCGACGATGAGGACAAGGCGCGGGTGTTCGTCTCCCGGCTGATCCGCGCCAAGCGGCAAGGGCTGCGCATGCCCTATCCGCTGCTGGGCGTGGATCAGGGGCGGTGTGGCTGGGGCATCGTCGTCGACGGCGCGGGACAGGGTGGCAACACGCTGAAGGTACGCGGCCTGCCGCGTGGTGGTGTGGTGCGCGAGGGCTTCTGGATGTCGATCGAGGATGCCGGTGGGCAGCATTACCTGCACAACGTCGGTGGCGAAGTCGTGGCCGACGCGGCCGGCAAGGCGACCCTGTCGGTCGCCGACACGCTGCTGCGCCGGCCCTTCGCCGACGGGTGCCGCGTCCATATCGCGCGGCCGATGATCGGCGGTCTGGTCGAGGGCGACGAAGTGTCGTGGCAGCTCGCGGTGGACCTGAACACCAGTATCGAATTCGTGATCGAGGAGGCGGCATAATGCAGACGATCAGCCTTACCGGTCTGGTGAAAATATCGCTGCCGGGGCGCACGATCTGCCTGTGCGACGGCGGATACGTGGCGTGGGACGGCGATACCTATGTGTCGGCCGATCCGACTTTCGGCACGATTGGCGTGCTGGAACCGCTGGCCGAGGGTACTGGCGACGAACTGCCGGCCGGAAAAATCACCTTCCTGCCGCCCGACCTCGCAGCGGCCGTCGACCTGTCGCGCCCCGGCTATCAGGGGTCGCGCGTCCAGATGTGGATCGCCGAAATCGACGACGCCACCGGCAAGCCGATCGGCACGCCCGACGCCATGGCCGACTGGCAGAGCGACCGCACCATCCTGCGGCGGTCGCGCGAGGTGCCGCGCTCGCTGGAAATGGTGTGCGTGTCGCGGTCGCAGCGCATGCTGATCCGCAACGACGGCAACGCCATGTCGACCGCCAGCCACCAGCGCGTGTTCGCGGGCGAGCGTGGGCATGACAATGCCGTCGGCATGGAAGTCGAGGTGGCGTGGGGCGTCGCCGCGCCACCGCGCGGGGTTCAGGCGGCGTGAATCTCCATGATCGCGCGACGGCGACGCAGCGCGTCGTCGATCGCTTCCGCGTTCGCCCCTTCGGGTGGGCGACCGGTGGCACGTGCCTGCACCTCGCGCGTGCCCAGATGCGGGCACTGAAGCATCGGCCGCCGGCTATCCCGCGCTTCCGATCGGCGCTTGGCGCGCGTCGCGCGCTGCACGCAGCGGGGCACGCCGATCTGGCGGGGCTGCTCGATTCGATGCTGCCGCGCATCGCACCTGCGGCGATGTGGGTCGGGGATCTGGCGCTGATGCAGGGCGACGGTGAATTCGACGCGATCGTCGTGTCGGCCGGGCGGCTGATGGCCGGCTATCATTCCGAAGCGCTCGACCGGGGCGTGGTCAATATCGAGGCGCATGCCTTCATCGGGGCGTGGCGGCTATGAGCGGTGTGTTCAAATTCGTCGGCACCGTCGCCGGCATCGTCGCCTTGGTGCCAAGCCCGATCCAGCCCATCGCGGCGGCGGTCGCGGTGGCGGCCAATATCGGTGCGGCGCTGACGGCACGAAAGCCCAGCGTGGTCGCGTCGGGGTCGGTCAACAAGACGACGATCGGCGCGAACCAGCCCCGCCCGTACCTGATCGGGGAGACATACTATGCCGGCAACCGCCGGCACTGGACCGGCTATGGCGGGAAGGTCGGCGGGGTCGAAAATCCCTACCTGCTGATGGTCGATGTCTATTCCGGGGCCGGGCCGGTCGAAGGGCTGATCGCGCGCTATCTCGACTATGTCGAGCTACCCATGTCGGGCAATGCGGCAACCGGCTACGCCGCCGATCACCTCTACAGCTATCACCAGTCGGGCGCGACGCCGGAGCCGGCGGCCTTGGCGATCCATTGGGGTGCCGCGCCGGGATGGGGTGCCGACTACAAGCTGTCCAGCTACGCCGCGATTTCGTGGTGCCTGCGGTTCGATGAGGACGGGAAGCGCTTCAGTGCCGGCGTGCCCGCGACCGGGGCGGTCTGGCGCGGGGTGAAGGCGTATGATCCGCGCAAGGATTCGACCTATCCGGGGGGCAGCGGCCCGCATCGCTGGGCCGATCCGGCAGACACGGCCGCGTTCGCGGCGGCCAAAGTCACATGGGAGTGGACCCGCTGCCCCGGCCTTCATGGTCTGCGCTATGCGCTGGGTACGTGGGAACGTGACGAGACGAAGGCGGATGCCACCTATCTCAAGACCTTCGGCGTCGGCATCCCCATCGACGGCATTCGCGTCGCTGACTTTGTCGCGCTGGCCAACGTCTGCGATGCCAATGGCTGGCATGTCGACGGGACGATTTCCGAGCCGGGCAGCCGCGACGAAAATCTAAAGCACATTCTTGCGGCCGGTGGTGCCGAGCGGTGCTGGGTCGGCGGCAAGCTGGCGCTGAAGCTGAGCGCACCGCGCGTCGCGGTCGACACGATCACCGAAGATGACCTTGCGACCGACGATGTCGAGGTCGGGGCGATGCAAGGGTGGGAACAGCGGATCAATACCCTGACGCCGGAATATCGATCGGCCGACCACAAGTGGGAATATGTCCAGTCGGTGCCAGTGCAGATCGCCAGCTACCTCGCCGAAGACGGCGAGGAAAAAGGCGATGTGCGCCAATACCGGCTTGTCCAGAACAAGGATCAGGCGGCGCAGCTTGCGGCTTACGAATTGCTCGACGCGCGCGAGTTGGGCGAGATCGTCATCACCTGCAAGCCGCGCCTTCGGCGCTACGGGCCGGGCGACCTCGTCATCGTCGATTTGCCCGACGACGGCCTGCCGGCGCAGCCGTGCGTGATCCTGCGGCGGACGCTCGATCCTTCGGCGATGACGGTCGAATTCGTCCTGGTGGGCGAGACGGCGGCAAAGCACGCTTTCGCTTTGGGACGGACCGGGACCGCGCCGCCGACCCCGGCGCTGGGCGGTACGCAAGCGTATGACGGGGCCGTCCCGCAGCCAGTGGCGGCGCTGGGTCAGACGGTCGGCGATCAGGGTGAGCAAATCGCCGCTCAACAGGCAATCATCGCCCAACAGACGGCGCTGCTCACCCAGACGACGAACACACTGACCGCTTACGACAAGCGGCTGCGCGAACTGGAACAGGCCGCCGAATAGCGGCCCGTTGAAAGGACAAGACATGGCGACCACTGCAACGCTGCCCCTGACGGTGTGGCGCAACGATGACGTGTACGAGCTTCCCTTGCGGGTCCGTGGACTAGACCTGACGACGATCGCGCTGGCGATGCAAATCCGGGACCATGGCGATGCACCCGGTCCGCCCCTGATCGATCTTGCCAAGGTGGTGAACGGCAATGCCGAAGGGTTGCGTGTCGCGGGCGTGACGATCGACGGCGGCGTGCCGGTGAGCGACGTGCGTATCCGCATCAACAAATCGTCGCGGCAAGCGCTCGGCTACATGGGCGAGGCCGGCGATCCGGCAGGCTTCGTCTATGCCTTGCTGATCGACGGCCGCACCCGGCTGACCGGTCCGCTGATCGTACCGGCGCATGCCTACGGCTCCGATGCCGCGCCGGCGTCACGGCCGGCAAGCTGGGGTGCGCCATCCGCCGCTGGCATGCCGATCGCGGGTGCGACGCTGACGATCGCCGCCGATCAGGTGGTGGAACTGGTGATCGACGGCGCGGGGCAGCTTGGGGCTATCGCCGCGCTGGCCAAGACTGAAGCCGATCGCGCCGTAGCAGCGGGCGTGACCGCGACGGCCGCGCGCGACGGTGCGAAGGACATTCTCGACAAGGCGACGGCGCGCGGTCGCGAGGTCGCATCGACGCGCTATGCCGCCGTCACCACCGACCAGTCGGACAAGGTGGTCGACGCGATCGGGCTGGACGGCGTCAGCCGCGTCGCCTCGGCGCGCATCCGCATGCTGAACGGCCGGCGGCCCGAGGCGATGACGCTCGGGCAGCTTCCCTTCGCCGGGCAGAACCTGACCGCGATGACGCTGATGCTGAATGCCGGGCAGTCGCTCGCCGCGAATCATAGCGGTGGCGGAAATATGACGCTGACGCAGCCGGGGAAGGCGCTCGCCTTTCCCTTCGGCGTCGACGCGCCGGCGGCTGTCGCGGGTACGCTGCTGCCGCTGATCTCGACCGACGCGAATGTGACGGGGGCGGAAGTAGCGATCCGCGACGGCGAAGCGCCGCTCTTCGGGATGTGCGAATTCCTCGCCGAGCTGATCCAAAAGGAGAATGGCCTTTCGCCGGCGGATCTCGGGCTGGTGCCGGTGACGGCGCAGAATGCCCGGGGCGGCACGGCGATCGTCGAAAACAACAAAGGCACGGCTCGATACCAGCGCGGTATCGCGCAGGCCGGCGCGCTGCGGACGATCGCGCAGGCGGGCGGCGGGCGGGCGCGCTGCTTCGGCGTCGCGTGGTATCAAGGCGAGAGCGACGTGCCGAACGGCTACGCCTATTACCTCCAGAAATTGCGCGAATTGGCGCGCGATTATGCCGCCGATCTGCGCGCGGCTATGCCCGAACAGGGCTTCGCGCCGCACCTCGTCACCTATCAGACCTGTCAGTATTCGACCGGCACCGATCCCTTCGGCGTCGGCCGGGCGCAGCTTCAGGCGGCGATCGACTTCGCCGCCGGCACGGTGCCGGCGGGGTTCGCCAGCGCGCCGCCGGTCGGCTTCAGCACGCCGATCTATCACATGGATTTCCGCGCCGATCCGACCGGCGTCCATGTGAAGGCGCGCGATGCCAAGTGGCTCGGGGCCTATGCCGCGCTCTACTTCAAGCGGGTATTCATCGACGGTGTGGGCTGGCCGCCGATGGTCCCGATCGCGGTCGAGCGCGAGGGCCGCGCGCTCTACATCCGCTATCGGCTGCGCAGCCCGGCGGTGCGCTTGGTCGTGGCGGAAGGCGCGGGCTTCGACGGACTGACGGTGCCGGCGCAGCCCGGCCGGGGTTGGGCGGCGGCGGCGGCCGGGGGTGCGGCGATCGGGCTGGCGCAGGTGCCTGACGTGGTCGCGCCCGACACGATCCGCGTCGTGCTGGCGCGTGCGCCGGTCAATGGCGACCGGCTGAATTACGCTCAATCCGCATCGGTGAAGATGCGCCCGTTCGTCGGGGGCGCGGGCAATTTCCGCGACACCCATGGCGACCTAGTCCGCTACGACGCGATCAATCGTCGCATGGACAACTGGTTGCCGGCCCACTCCATCGTGCTCGACGCTTCGTCGGGCGGCTTCCAGATCGGATAATCCCATGGCGATCGTCATCCAGCTTCCCGATGTCGCCTCGGCGGGCGACTTCGGTCCCATCGCGCTGCCCTCGCTGTCGAAATGCCGGGCGTATCACCTTCTCGGCGGATCGCAGGTAGAAAGCGTCGCCAACCGCGTGATCGCCGATCAGCCGCTGACCGTGACCGGCGTGCCGACCTACGAGCCGGAATGCGCGGTGCTGAGCAGCACGGCCGGCTTCGTCCGTCCGGTCGCCGGATCGCAGTATGACCGGACCGTCGTGATGGTCTTTGCCGATCCGTATCAGGCACCTGCCAGTGCGCCGGCCGAGCCAACCGAGGCGGCGATGGCCGACAGCCTTCCCGTCGTGTGGTGGGGCGGCCAGTACAATGGGCTCTTCCTTTTCGCGAACGTCTGGAAGCTGCGGCCGCGTGCGGACGGGGGCACGTCCGACATAGATACCAGCGCATACAACGGCAGCGCCGATCGGCCGTGGTTCTATCCTGACGGCACGATACGCAAGGGCGGCTATCGTATGGCCGTGATCCGCCAGCGTGCGGCCGACGCGACGCTGTGGGTGCAGAATGGTGCGATCCTCCAGTTCATCGGCACGGTCGCCCGCAACGATGTCGGCGGCGCGCCCATGGCGTCGAAATTCGGCGGGATCGGCGGCACCGCCGCGTCGGTGCTGCGCGTCGCGGCGATCGCCGAATTCACCGCGCTGACCGATGCCGAGGTCGCGGCGGTGGCCGACTTCATCGCCGCCGATGTCGAGGCACGCGGCATCGACTTCTGGGGCCGGTCGACCGGCTGACCCTCTGCCGTGTGAGCGGCCCTCAACCGAAGGATACGAGAATGGGAAAGGTTGTAATGCCCTCCGGCAACGCGCCGGTAGCAGCGATGGCGTTCGGCCCGAACGGTGGCGAAGCGGCGCACGTCGCGGCCGATACGCCGCTGCCGGCATATATGCCCGGTGGGCTGACCGTAGTGTCGGCTATGCTGGTCCGTCCGGCCGATACCACGGCGTATGTCGCTGGCGATCTGGTCGCCAACAGCGTGAACGCTGCCGGCGTCGCGCCGATCGAACTCGCCGACGTGACGCGCGCGGGCGTCGAGGCGATCCGCATCGAGCGCGTTCGGCTGCGCAAGACCAGCCCGGCGCTGGTGGGGGCGGTGTTTCGCGTTCACCTGTTTCGCCGCGTACCGGTGGTGACGGCGGGCGACAATGCCGCGTTCGACAATGGCGCGGGGCTGCTGAGCCTTGCTGACATCACCGGCTATGTAGGCTCGGCTGACATCATCATGGACCGCGCGGCGGCGATCGGCGCGATCGGCGTCGGACTGGTCAATGGCGGCGGCGGGATCACCTGCGAGACGGGCGCGGTCGTCGGCAAGGAGCGCAGCCTGTGGGCGCTGATCGAGGCGCGCGGGGCGTACACGCCGACCAGTGGCGAGACGTTCGTGCTGATGATCGAGGGGGCGCGGAGCTGATGCACGCTGGACTTCGCAGCGCGCTGTTCGGCAGCGCGCTTCCGCTCGCCGGCTTCGAGCTGGGGATGGACTTCCGCGCCGGGTGGTATCGCTCGGGCGCGGTCGTCACGCGCGACCCACTGGCGCTGCCGGGTGCGAGCTTCGGGCGTGACCGGGCCAAATGGGATAACATCGGCGGTGCGCTAATCGCAACGCCCGCCGGGCAACCCGCTATCATCCCCGGCATCGGATATGCTGCACGCGAACCCGTCCAGAACCTCGCGCCAAATTCCTCTTGGGCCGGGGCTGCGGTTGGCAACTCGACTATCCCGACGCTGAATATGGCGCTTGGTACTCGGGGGGGACTGACTCTCGCTGTCGTCGCTGTCGGTATCGAAAACGGCCTGGGATATATCGATCTTCGTTTTAGCGGGACCGCCAACAACACGGGAAATCCGGGCCAGCCCGTGCTTTTTTACCCGGTCTTTTCAGGGTCGGGCGGCACGAGCCATCCGGCGGCGGCTCAAGGTGATAGCTTCATCACGGCAATCACAAGCCGCGTTGTTGCCGGATCGGTCAGCAACATTGTCGCCCGGAGTCTTAGTACTAGTTTTCGGGATGACGCTGGGACAAATATCCTGCTGAATAACACCCAAGTTCAGTTTCTTGGGGCGGATCCTAGCGTTAACAACAGGGCTATTACCCCTCCGATCGTTAGCACCTTTGCGACATCCCGCTACTGGGCGCATCTGACGCTGGGTGTGAACGACGGCCAGACGGTTGACGCCACATTCCGCATTCTTGGCGCAAGCATCAACAAGTCCGCAATCGAACAGCCGCACATCGCCACGGGCGGCGGGTCTGTTTCGATGTCAGGTGACAACATGCGCCTCACCCAGCCCATGCCGACCAATGAGGATTGGGTGTTCGTGTCTGCAGTGACCGCCCTTCGCACGTCCGCGCAGCATTCGGGCAACGGTAACAAAAGGTATTGGCGGATCCTCGACGGAACGATCGAGCGGATCGGCATCTATCGGAATATTCCGATCCAGAATGGCGCACAGGGGAGGATCAATGCGATCGTCACCGGGGCGGATGGCGATGTGAAGCGGCCGGCCGGCGGAGACATCCCGCAAGCGGGGCGCATGGTCAGCGTGGTCCGCAAGGTCGGGACGGGCTATTCCATAGCCACTCGCGCTCCTGACGGGACGATTCAGATCGGGGGAGCGCAGACGCTCGCGCAATTTCCAAGCCCCTTGGTGGACATCCACTTGGCCCCCGAATTGGAAGGCTACCACGAATTCCTCGGATGGCGGCGCGGCACCTTCAGCGACGACCAGGTGCGCGGCATGCTGGCGGCGCTGGCATGAGCGCGCGCAGCTTTGCCGCGCGCGCGGTGGCGGACGGGCCGGCTACGGTAGCGCCTCCAAGCTTCGATGGGCACGGTTGGCTGGTCGTCATCAATCTGGCGATGATGACGGCGGCTTTCGTTCTGGCGACCATGATGGTCGTCGACCTGATCCGACACGTATGGCGACGGCGGCGGACCGATCGTCGATCGCATCCGGTCACGCTCTGGCGGCTGACGATCCTGTGCTTCGCTGTCGGCATCGCCGTGCGCAGCATGGGTGCGGCGGCGGTGCTGTGGGGGTGGAATCCTCTACAGCCCGGCGAAACCGCGACCCTGCTGCTGTTGCAGCGGTTGCTCGATCCAATCGCGCTGGCGGCGGGACTTACGGGCTTGGCGCTGGCCTATGTGTCCGCGCCGGGAATGGTGTGGCAGCTTCGGCGGCGGCCGTTCCCGATCGATTTCTGGACGGCGCTGCCGCTGCTGAAGCGGCCGGCGATCATCGTCGCGCTCAGCGCCATCGCCGCGATCGGCGTGGTGGTGACGCGGTGATCGCCCGTCTGTGGGCGACGGCCGGCGCGGTGCTGCCGGTGGCGGCGGCAATGGGACAGGACAAGGGGGCGACAGTGCAGGTATCGGCCCCGGTGATCTGGGCATTTCTCGGCTACCCGTTCGAGGCGGGCAGCATGATCGCGGCGCTGTGCGCGTGTGTGGCGGTGCGCTTCTACGTCACCCAGTCCGACCGCAAGGCGCATCGCTGGTCGGTCGATATACCCGTGTCGGCTCTCACGCTGCTGTTCACGGCCGGCATGGTCATCAGCCAGCGGCCCGAGCCGCTGTGGGCGCTGATGATGGGCACGGGGATTGGCGCGCTGGGGGCCGGGATCATCAAGATCGCGCTGACGTGGGTGCAGCGTGTGAGTGGGCCACTGGCACCGCCGCAAGAATAACCGCCGGCCGAGCGAAAGGGAGCAGAGGCCGGCGGACGGCGTGGACCGCGCCCGCCCTTATGCCCCTTCTAGAATTAGCAACAATCCGTTTTAACACTGGAGGCATTATGACGACGGCAATTCCGGCGTGGCTCGCTGCTGCGCGCAAGAAACTCGGCACGAAAGAAGCCCCCGGCGCAGCGAACAGCCCGACGATCATGGGCTGGGCGAAGCGGCTGGGCACGAAGGTGCTCGGCATGGTCTACAACGCGGACAACGTGCCGTGGTGTGGCGTGTTCGTCGCGGCGTGCATGCAGGATGCGGGGCTGCCGTCCGCGCCGATCGCTGTGCGCGCCTCGGCTTGGGCGACCTATGGCCAACGCCTGCGGTTCGAGCGGCTGTCGCCCGGTGCGATCCTCGTGTTCCAGCGACCGGGCGGCGGGCATGTCGGCTTCTATGTCGGCGAGGATGCGACCGCTTTCCATGTGCTCGGCGGCAATCAGAGCGACGCCGTCACCATCGCACGCATCGCAAAGGATCGGTGTATCGCCGCACGCTGGCCGACAGGCGAACCGGTCATCGGCGGACCGGTGCAGATGACTGCCCGCGCTGGCCAGCCGCTGTCGAGGGACGAAGCGTGAGTGTCCCACCGTCGATGCCTCCGCTTCCGCCGCGCGGGGTGAAGGCGCGTCCGGCAGGCTGGCATGCGCCCGCGAGGCCAACCGGTCTTGAAGGTGCGCCGATGATGGCGGCCGTCGCCGTCCTCGCCAGCGCCTTCTAATCCCGCCCGCGCCGGGTCCGCGCGGCTCCACTGAAAGGTATATCCGATGCACCACATCCTTCACGTCACGGCGCTGGCCGTGGCGGCGCTCTCGCTTGCCGCCTGCACGCCGCCGGCCGGCATCGATCCGGTCCCGGTGGCGTCCACCGCCAGCGTCGACCGGCTACAGGCCCGCTACGACGCTGCGCGGCCATACGCCGACATGCTGCTGCCCTATCTGTCCGAGGCGCGAGCGGCCCGCCTTCGGTTCGTGCTTTCGGGGATCGAGCGGGCGCTTGTCGTCGCCCGGACGGCCGCGACGCTGGTCGAGCAGCGCGCGGCGCTGGCGTCGGCCGAGCGGGCAATCTTGGCAGTCGAGAAACAGCCGAGCGGCTGAATATCGCAAGGTTAGTCAGGCCTAGTGCGCCAATGCTTCCGACTTGGCGATAAGGCTTTCCACGGTTTCCGGGTCGACCGCGATCATGGAAAGCAAGACGCGAGCGGGTGCGTCAGGTTGCCGCCGGTTCTGTTCCCAGTCCCGCACGGTCCCGATCGGGAGCCGGTAGCTTTCAGCGAACTGTGACTGGGTCTTTTTCGTCGCTGCGCGTACCCGTTTAACGTCAAGCGACGATGCCACGCGCGCCCGCGTCGTATCACCTTCAGCGAATGCAATCGCATCGGTTAGCCCCGCTGCGATCTTATCGAATGCGCTAGACATATTGGTCGTTCGTTCCTTTGTTCCTGTGCCTACCGTCACCCTGAAAGGGTGTCGGTAAGCCGCTTTGTTAACCCGGCGAGGGCGTTGCGGTCCGCCTTCGACAAGTTTGCCTTTTCGTTCTTGCCGAACACGGTCAGGAGGAATGCCGGGAAACCTTCGCCTGCAAAGTAGAAGATTACCCGGTAGCCGCCCGATTTGCCCTTGCCCGGCTTTGCAACGCGCAGCTTACGTGCCCCGCCGCAACCCGGCATGATGTCGCCGGCCTCGGGGTTCTGCGCGATGGTGTCGACCACAGCGGTCATTTCATCGGCCGACATGCCAGCATCCTTGGCGGCGGCGATATAGGCGTTGGTTTCGATGACCGTCTGCATAGCTGATTTATACGGCATTGCCGTACCGGCTGCAAGCATGAAATTACGGCAATGCCGTACTTGGATATGGTCCGTCATGTGTGGCTCCGTTCAATGGAGCCACCCCCTCTACGCACGATTCGCGCGCGGTAAACAGCTGTTCGCGAGATTACCGGGTAAATTCTCGGAGATTTAGTGTCGCAGTTTTTAGTTAGGGCGATCCATTCGCCGAACGAACATTCTCGCCGGACTGCCGGGGGTGCGACCCCGTGGAGCCGCTCTGATTTCCCACTATGGTTATAGGGGGAGCGGGTGAAGGGACTTAAACCCTCGTTGCCACATATCGTGGTTCTTACGGAGTCGCGAGGGCATCGCGACCAGCTGTCCAAATATCGGTGTAGGCTTCGATTTTCGCCGAGGATAATTCCCGATCGACCTTAGTTAAGCTAGCGGGAGATCGAACTGCCAAATCTTTCAATGATTGAGTGACAACCCAAACATCGTCATCACATACAATAAGCCTGTCATGTAGAATTCTGGGCTTTGTCACCTGAATTTTCAGCGGACGCTTAGCGCCAAATTGTTGTGTCCATGCTTTTGCGGCCGGAATTAAGTTAGGCCGCATTCCAGATTCGTCTGTGAGAAGGGCAATGCCAACATTTTCATCGGCCATCAGCGCGAACTTGGAGAGAATCGTATCATCCATATAAGCGTCGACAATCAGTATGTTTTGCTTCGCTAGTTTTATGACGCTGCTTAAAGCAATGGTTGCGTCAAAGGGACTGCCTACAGTAAGAAAAGCCCCTTGCATATTAGCAGGCAGTTCTAGTTCTAGTTCGGCTATAGCTTGATAGAGGACATTGTTTATTCGAGTAGAAGGGCCGCTGGAAAAGGAGCCGCCGAGCAAATCTGCGGCTAACTGCACTTTCGTTTTCTCGGCCCATCTACCTGTTTTGTGAAGGACTGCGACTAATTGAGCGATCCACCTACTCGTATCCTTGTTAGGGATATCAGTCAGGTCGGGAATGCTGCTGGCCAAATCCTTCAGCGCAGCGTGTGCGGCAACAGCGTCCACGGAACCTCCGAATCAAGTGAATAGCTGTGACAGAGCGTTTACACGCCTGTTGTAAGTCATTGAAACGCATTGAGCCCTTTTTGCACTTGTTTACAATCAAACCCGCGCAAAAGTAGGAAACTTCTCAGCTTTGGGAGCAGGATGTCGCAGGTTCGAATCCTGTCTCCCCGACCAACTTACCCCGCCGCCGCCAGCACGTCCGCCGTCGAGGCCGAACGGATGCCGCGCCGGTCGAGCAGGTCGAGCACGCCGTCCCACCACCGCCAGAACGCTGCGAGATCGGTGGCGTCGCGCACGTAGGGGGTGTGGCCCGGCACGACGCTGGGCGAATGATAGGACAGGTTCAGCAGGCGGACGCCCTCGCCGGTCGCGATGCGGATCGCTTCGCAGGCGTGGTCGAGCGGCATGTCCTCGGGAGTCAGCGCGACGCGGTGGAGCAGGCCGGTCCGCGCGAGCAGGCCGCGACCGCGCGGGACATGGCCGGCGGTGTGATACAGGCGCTGGCCGCGCCGGCGCAGGTGGCCGGTAAAAACGCTCGTCAGCGGCAGTTCGAGCAGCGCACCGCCGGGACCGGTACGAAAGGCGGTGTTGCCGATCGCCGAAAAATCAGGTCCGCCCTCGGCAGCATAGCAATAGCGCGAGCGCATCGAGCTATCGATGCGGTAGCCGCGTTCGGCCAGCAGCGCGAGGGTCGCCGGGCCGATGCCGTAGCGGCCGGCGCGATAGACCAGCGGCGGGGTGCCGCTGATCGTCTGGATCACATGGGTCAGGCGGTCGAGCTTGGCGGCCTCCACTTCGCGCGGCAGGTTGCCGGCGAAGCTGTCCGCCGGGGTCAGCGTCTCGGCGAAGGGCGGGTTGACCCATGGGTGAAGCTGCGCGCCGAGCGTCGCGTGGCCAGTGGCGAGAATGGCGTGGATCGCATCAATCGCGAGTGGTTCGGTGACGACCGGATAGTCGACGAGATAGCCGACCTCCACACCGCGTGTCGCGAAGCGGGCGTGGGCTTGCGGCAGCGCCGCCATCGCGCTCACCCCCCAGCCGTCGCGGCGCAGCGGAGCGTTCCAGTCGAATTCCTCTTCGGTATCGACGAACAGGGTGAAGCGGGTGCCGAAGGTGTCCGGCCAGTCGACCGGCGGGCCGTCGACGTGCGGCCGGAACGGCGGCGTCACCGCCGGCCGACCTGCCCGGCCTCCATGCCCTGAACTGCGGGCAGGCGCAGCGTCAGCGTGGCGCTGCCGAACAGCAGCGCACCACCCAGTTCGTTAGCGAGGTTGCGGGCAAGGCGCAGCGCGAAGCCGGTGCCGAGCAGCGAGGCGTCCTCCTCGCTGTCGTCGACGTCGAACACGCTGTCGCCGGGCCATGCGGCGAATGCCGCCGGACGATCGAAGACGATCGCGACATTGCCATCGCCCTCCATCCCCATCCGCACGTAGAGCGCTTCGCCGGTGGCGCTGGCCGATACCAACGTGGCAAGCAGGCGGGCGAGCAGCCGTTCGATCGCGCGACGATCGCCCGACACAGTGACGTCGGTCGGCTCGATCTCCAGCACCGCGCCGCGCAGCTCGCACAATGTCGTCAGGTCGGCGACGATCGTCTGGAACAGCGGCCCCAACGCGACGCGATCGGCGCGCAGGTCGAGCGCGTCGCCATCAATGCGAGCAGCGAGATCGAGGTCGTCGATCACCGCCACCAGTTCGCGCGAATGGTCGAGGATCGCCGCCGCGCGGGCGCGGTAGACCGGCGACACCGGCCCCAGCAACTGCGCCTCGATCATCTCGGCGAAGCCGGCGATCGCGCCTGCCGGGGTACGCAGTTCGTGGACCAACTGGCGCAACTGCGCGACGCCGGTGGCAGGCGGCGCGGCGCGTTCGGCGCGTTCGTCGCCGCGCGGGCGGCGAGCGGTGCCGCGATAACCGGTGAAGCGACCCGATGCGGGATCGAACACGGGCACGCCCGAGACGCGCCATTCGCCGCCGGCGTCGCTGTCGCCCAGCACCCTCAGGCGAGCGTCGCGGAAGGGGGTGCGGCGGCGCAGCGCCCCGGCGGCCACGCCGTCGAAACCGGCGATGGTCGGGCCGCCCTCCAGCGCCAGCGACAGGCCGACCACGGCGGCGCGGCTGACGCCGTCGACGAAGCGAAGCATGCCGGTGGCGTCGGTTTCGAAGCGGAACTGGTCGTGCCGGGGCAGCGGCGCGCGGGGGGCGGGTACGGCGTCCTGAATGCGCTCGAACGCCACTATCCGGGCCATGACGTCGACGATGCTGAACGGGCCGGCGAGGTCGGGTCCGGCGATCGGGTCCGTCGCGTCGATCAACGGTTGCGGCTCGACCGGAGGCTTCGGTGGTGCCACCGGTTCGGCTTTGGCCACGGGTTGCGGTTCGATCACGGGCTGCGGGTCGGCGGTGGGTTCCGGCAAGGCCACAGGCTGCGGTTCGACCACCGGTTCGGCGTCGGCGCGGTCGTCGCCCAGCACGAGGTCCACGGGTCCGAAACTGTCGATCGCGAGGCGGACGGCAACGGGCAGGTCGCGGCGGTTGCGCAGCACGCCGCGCGCGGCGGGGCCGAGCGTCGGGATCAGCGCGGTCCAGTCGGCGACCGACAGCTCGGCGCTGCGCAGCACCGGCAACGCCACCTCGATCGTGTCGGTGGCGAGCAGCGCGACCAGCGATGCCGGCGGGCCGGCGTGTTCGATGTCGCGCGCGCTGGCCATGCGGATCGTGCGTGGCACGCTGTCGCGGATACGCTCCAGCATGGCGATCGCGCGGGGATTGGGGCTTGCCCGGCCGCGACCGATCAGGTCGACCAGTTGCCGCCATGCCGAGGCGCGCGCCCCCTCCCCCGACAGGTCGGAGGCCAGTACCGTTTCTAGGCTGTCGTCGAAGTGTACCATCTACTCGTCACCAGCCTTGCGCCGAATCATGGGCGTACCAACTGCTTAGCGCCCTCTCCGCCCGACCGGAACATGCCAAATCGGCACGTCGCAATGTGGGACAATTGCGCTTTCACGTAATTTTATAATGCGGTAGGCAGGGCTTTCTATCTTTTCCCATCCATGGAATCGCGACCAATGGCATTCGATCGTATCGACCGGCAGATCCTCGCCCTGTTGCAGGAAGACGGGCGGATGACCAACGTCGAGCTGGCCGAGCGCGTTGGGCTGACCGCGCCGCCGTGCCTGCGCCGGGTCCGCGCGCTGGAAGAGGCCGGGGCGATCCGCGGCTATCACGCGGCGCTCGACCCCCGGCTGCTGGGGTTCACCATCACCGTCTTCGCGCTCGTCAGCCTGAAAAGCCAGGCGGGGAGCGACCTTGCGGCGTTCGAGGCGCACGTCGCGACCATCCCCGAGGTGCGCGAATGCCATATGCTGAACGGCGAGATCGACTTCATCCTGAAGATCGTCGCCGCCGATCTGGAAAGTTTCCAGTCGATGCTGACGACGCAGCTCATCACCGCGCCCAATGTCGCCAGCGTCAAGACGTCGCCGACGGTCCGCACGTCGAAGGCCCTGCCGGGGATTCCCGTGTCGGCGGGGTGAGGCCAAAGTTTACAAAGTTTACACTAGCGGGCGTCGTGCAGGCGGCATCAGGGGCGTCTCCGGGTCGAAGGGAACCCATGGGTAGGCCGGGTGCGTCGTGTAGGACAGCGCTTTGCCCAAGGCGTTGTTTTTAGTGACATTCATGCCAAGGGGGCGGTAGCGTTCCGTGGAAGGAAGGGTGTCGGGCGCCCCCCGGGCACGGCGTTTGCGGGGCGGTGGACCCCGGAACAGGTCCGGGGTGACGAAGCGGGTTGGTCCCAAGGGATGATCCACCCGCTGGTATGACGTTTGCTCCACTCTCATCGCGCGAATCGGGGCGTGCGATTGCGTGGCGGCCGCTCGACCGGTAGGGCCTGTGCGATGGCGAGACAGGCTGCGGCGGGCGAGGCCCCTGCCCCCACCCCAATGATGGCACAATATCTGGCGTTGAAGGCGGAGGTCGAGGACTGTCTGCTGTTTTATCGCATGGGCGATTTCTTCGAGCTGTTCCATGACGATGCGAAGGTCGCCGCCGCAGCCCTCGACATCGCGCTGACCGCGCGGGGCGAGCATGAGGGCGCGAAGATCCCGATGTGCGGCGTGCCGGTCCACAGCGCCGAGGGCTATCTGGCGCGGCTCATCAAGGCTGGGCACCGTGTCGCCATCGCCGAACAGACCGAAAGCCCCGAAGCGGCGCGGAAAGCGCGCGGATCGAAGGCACTGGTCCATCGCGCGATCGTGCGGGTGGTGACGGCGGGCACGCTGACCGAGGAGGCGCTGCTCGACGCGCGGGCCGCCAACTGGTGCGTCGCCATCGGCGAGGCGGCGGGCGGCGTGGCGATCGCCGCCGCCGACGTGTCGACCGGCCGGTTCGAGGTGATCGAAACCGACGCGACGGGCCTCACCGCAGCACTCGCCCGGTTGCAGCCGGTCGAGGTCGTCGCCGCCGATACCTCGGCCTTCGCCGAGGTCGCCACGCTGCTGCGCGGCAAGGCCGGGTTCGACAGCGCGGGCGGCGAGGCGCGGCTGAAGGCGCTGCACGGCGTCGCGACGCTCGACGGGTTCGGACAGTTCAGCCGCGCGGCGCTGGCGGCGGCGGGGGGGCTGATCGCCTATCTCGACCATGCCGCGCGCGGGCAGTTGCCGTTCCTGCGCCCGCCGGTGTGCGCGGCGGACGGCGCGTGCATGGCGATCGACGCGGCGACGCGCGAGAGCCTCGAACTCACCCGCACGGCGGGGGGCACGCGCGGCGGGAGCCTGCTGGCCGAGGTCGACCGGACGGTGACGGGGGCCGGCGCGCGGCTGCTCGCCGCCGACATCGCCGCGCCGCTGATGGACCGGGGCGCGATCGAGGCGCGCCATGCGGCGGTCGGCTGGGCGCATGATGCGCCGGGGCTGCGCGACGAACTGCGCACCGCCTTGCGCGCGCTGCCCGACATCGGGCGGGCGCTGGGACGGATCGCCGCCGGGCGGGGCTCTCCGCGCGATCTGGGGCAGTTGCGCGACGGACTGGCGGCGGCGTGGACGCTGGGCCAGCGGCTGGCGGCGATCGGCGAGGTGCCGCCGCTGATCGCGGCGCTGGGGCCGCGGTTGCGCGGGCATGGCGAGTTGATCGACCTGTTGCAGCGCGGGCTGGTCCCGACCCCGCCGATCGATGCGGCGGCGGGCGGCTATGTCGCGGAAGGATTCGATGCCGCGCTCGACGCGCTGCGCGATACGGGTGCGGGCGGACGCCGGGCGATCGCCGCGCTGGAGGCCCAGTATCGTGGCAGCACCGGGATTTCGGCGCTGAAGATCCGCCACAATGGCGTGCTCGGCTATCATGTCGAAGTGCCGGCGCGCGCGGCGGAGAAGCTGATGGCGGCGGACAGCGGCTTCACTCACCGCCAGACGCTGGCCGGGGTGGTGCGCTTCAACGCGCCCGACCTGCACGAAGCGGCGCTGAAGGTGACGCAGGCCGGCGCGCACGCGCTGGCGGCGGAGGCGGCGCATCTGGAGGCGTTTACCGAGGCCGCGCTGGCGAACCGTGAGGGGATCGCCGCGACCGCCGACGCGCTGGCGCGGATCGACGTGACGACCGCGCTGGCCGAACGCGCGGCCGAGGGCGGCTGGGCGCGGCCGGTGCTGGTCGATCACCCCTGTCTGGAGATCACCGGCGGGCGGCATCCGGTGGTCGAAAGTGCCGTCGCGAAGGCAGGCGGGCGGTTCGTCGCCAACGATTGCCGCCTGTCGCCTGCGTCGCGGCTGTGGCTGGTGACGGGGCCGAACATGGGTGGCAAGTCGACCTTCCTGCGGCAGAACGCGCTGATCGTGGTGCTGGCGCAGGCGGGCAGTTTCGTGCCGGCGACCTCGGCGACGCTGGGCCTTGTCGACCGGCTGTTTAGCCGGGTCGGCGCGTCGGACAACCTTGCGCGGGGACGCTCCACCTTCATGGTCGAGATGGTCGAGACGGCGGCGATCCTCGCGCAGGCGACGCCCCGGTCGTTCGTGATCCTCGATGAAGTGGGGCGCGGGACCTCGACCTACGACGGCCTCGCCATCGCATGGGCGGTGGTCGAGGCGATCCATGAGGACAATCGCTGCCGCTGCCTGTTCGCGACGCATTATCACGAGCTGACGAGGCTCGCCGAGCGGTGCGAGGCGCTGTCGCTCCACCATGTCCGCGCCCGCGAGTGGAAGGGCGATCTGGTGCTGCTCCACGAACTGGCCGAGGGGCCGGCGGATCGCAGCTATGGCATCGCGGTGGCAAGGCTGGCCGGGCTGCCGCCCGCCACGTTGCAGCGCGCCAAGGCAGTGCTGGCGAAGCTGGAGGCGGGCAAGGCGAAGACCGGCGGGATCGCGGCGGGGCTGGACGACCTGCCGCTGTTCGCGGCGATGGCCCCGGTGGAGGAAGCGCCGGTCGACGGGTTGCGCGCGGCGCTGGCGGGGATCGATGTGGATGCGATGTCGCCGAGGGAAGCGATGGAGGCGTTGTACCGGTTGAAGGGGCTGGTTTGATGTTCCAACGGAACGACGAGGCGCGACGACGATCGGATATAGCGATATAGGTCCCGGAATAGAGTCATCGGGGGGCGGTCGATGTTGATATGGGCAGTTGGCGTGTTGTTGGCGGCTTCGGTGCCTGCCAGCGTCACGCTGACGACGGACCCGACCAATCGCAGCATAAGGCAGGACGCACGGTCTCTGGTGCCCCATGTCGGTGGTCGGGTGGCGGTCTCGCCGTCGGTTCCGTCGGCTCGAAAGGGGGCACGCGGCTACCGCCACCAGTGGCCGGCCATCTATTGGGAAGCGGCCTTTACGGGCGATCGGCTGCTGCTGAAGTTCGACGACGACAAAAACGAGTATCGGCTGACGGTCGATGGAGCAGCGCCCCGGCGACTGCCCCAACCGGGGCGGGTCGAGATGATCGTTCGGGGCCTCGGGCCGGGGCGGCACCGGGTGCGCCTCGACAAGATCACGGAAAGCGTCGACTCCGCGGGTACGTTCCATGGCTTTTTCGTTCCGCGGAGTGAGGCGGTGCGTCCGCCTCCCCTGCCCCGTGCCCGACAGATCGAATTCATCGGGGATTCGGGCATGACCGGGTACGGCATCCGATCCGATACCCGCACCTGCACCAAGGAAGAGGTACGGTTACGCACCGACAGCTCGGCGGCGTGGCCGGCGATGGTCGCCCGTTCGATCGACGCGGACTATCAGATCAACGCGATCTCCGGGATCGGGCTGGTACGAAATTTCGAAGGTGTCATGCCCGGGCGTGCGATGTCCACGCTCTACCCCCGCGTCCTGCCGGGCGCCCCGCAGGAATGGCGCGATCCTTCATGGCATCCGATGATCGTGGTGATCGTGCTCTTCAACGACTTTGGAACGGCGTTGCATCCGGGCGAGCGTTGGTCGGATCGGGCCGCGTTGGTTGGCGACTATGTCCGCGCCTACCGGCAGCTCATCGATGCGATCCATCGGCAATCGCCCGGAGCGACGCTGGTGTTGCCGTGGATCGATCTGGACAAAAGCGATGACGCGGCACTGAAACAGTTCAGCGCCGGGGCGCAGACCGCGATCCGCACCGCCGCGATCGATGCCGGCATGTCGCGCATCGAGTTTCCGTTGCTTCCGTCTTTCGTGCCCGAGAATTCGGCGGGCGACTATCACGGCAGTCGCAACGATCACCGGCAGTTGGCGGAATGGATGACAGCGTGGCTGAACGCCCGGCCAGCATTGTGGAAGCGGCCCGATCGTCGTTGACGTCACGAACGCCGTTTCCGATCGGAAAACCGTGACGCAGGGGCGACACGTCGATTGCTCGCCTGCCGGATCGGTGGACGTGGCCGCTTCCCGTGTGGCAGGTCGATCGCCTACACCCGGCCCATGAACCTCTCCGCCATCGTCGCAGACATCGCCGCCGAGATGGCCGACGCGCCCGACCGGGGCACGCCGGCCGATTATATTCCGCCGCTGGCCGCCGTCGATCCGAAGCGCTTCGGGATGGCGGTGATCGCGGCCGACGGAACATGCCATCTGGCGGGCGATGCCGAGGAGAGCTTCTCGATCCAGTCGGTGTCGAAGGTGTTCGCGCTCACGCTGGCGCTGGGCGCGGTCGGGGACCAGTTGTGGAAGCGGGTCGGGCGCGAGCCGTCGGGCAGCGCGTTCAACTCGATCGTGCAGCTCGAGAGCGAACACGGCATCCCGCGCAATCCGTTCATCAATGCCGGAGCGATCGTCGTCGCCGACATATTGCTCGGCCGGTATCAGCCGCGCGAGGCGCTGGGCGAGTTGCTGCGCTTCGTGCGCGCGGTGGCGGGCGAGGACGGCATCTTCATCGATGAGGGCGTCGCCCGCGCCGAACAGGATACGGGCTTTCGCAATCTGGCGCTGGCGAGCTACATGCGCAGCTTCGGCAATCTCGACCATGATCCGCCGGTGACGCTGGGGGTGTATTTCCACCAATGCGCGCTGGCGATGAGTTGCCGGCAACTGGCGCTGGCCGGGCGCTATCTGATGGCGGGCGGGGTCAATCCGTCGACCGGGCGGCAGGTGGTGTCGGCGCAGCGCGCGCGGCGGATCAACGCACTGATGCTGACCTGCGGCCATTACGACGGATCGGGCGAGTTCGCGTTCCGCGTGGGATTGCCGGGCAAGAGTGGCGTGGGCGGCGGCATCCTCGCGATCGCGCCCGGGCTGGCGTCGATCGCGGTGTGGTCGCCGGGGCTGAACGAGCGCGGCAATTCACAACTGGGGACGCTGGCGCTCGAACGGCTGGTGCAGCGCACCGGATGGTCGGTGTTCGAGCCGCGATAGGGGCATGGCGTCGTTCCCGCGCGGGCGGGAACGACGCGGATGTTACCGCTGCGGGGCAGGCTGCGGGGTAAAGCTCGTCACATTGGCCATGCCGTTCGCGCCGAAGGTGATGATGTGGCGCGATCCTTCCTGGCAGGTCGCGACCCAGCTTCCCGGCTTGTCGCCGGGCTGCGATCCGGTGACGCCCTGACATGGCAGGCCGGCGTCGCGGATCGCACGGATGAACACGCCGTCGCGCTGGCCGGGGGCGAGCGCGGCGACCTTGGCGGCGGCTTCCTGCGCCTGTTGCTGGCTGGCCTGCGTCGCGGCGTTGGCGGCGGCCTGTTCCTGCGCGCTGGGGCCACAGGCGGCCAGCAGCAGCGATCCGGCGATCGTCATCACGAAACCACGCATCATCATCTCCCCAGTTGATCGTCGACCACGACAATCGCCGACCCGGCGTCCGGTTCCCGTCGGTCTGATCCGAAACGAGGACCGATAGAGCTTCAGCCCGACAGCGGCTCGCGACACCTCCCCTTCCTGAAAGGGAGGGGCCGGGGGGTAGGTCGGCCGATAAGGAAACCGATGCGTGCCACAACCGGCCTACCCACCCCCAACCCCTCCCTTCTCAGGGAGGGGAGCAGCACCGTTGAAAGTCGACCGGGCTTACCGCTGATACGCCTTGGGCAGACCCTGTTCGGTCGGGACCAGATAGCGGTCGCGCAACCGGGTCTGGCGGTTGACGAGCGGTTGCTCGACGCCGTCGATGAACACCTGCGTTGGCATCGAGCCGATCTCGAGCGGATCGCCGTCCCAGATCACCACGTCGCCGCGCCGGCCGGCCTCCAGCGAGCCGATCTCGCCGCCCATTCCGATCGCCTTGGCGGGTAGCGAGCTGATGGTAGCGAAGGCGGATGCCCAGTCGAGGCCCGCCGCGCCGGGGATCTTGGACAGGGCGACCAGATTGCCGGCATATTGCTTGACCAGCCGCGCCTGCCGCGCCTCGTCATCGCCGATCGTGCCGATCGCCACGGTGACGCCCGCCGCCTTCAGCCGCCCGATGTTCGACTGGGTCGCGGCGAGTTGTTCGAAGCTTGCGGGAAGATCGGCCAGCGGGCTGGCGATCACCGGCACCCCGGCGGCGGCGATGTCGCGGGCGACGGTCCATGCCTCGGTCGCGCCGACCAGCACCGGGCGCAGCGTGGCGAACTCGCGTTTCAGGGCAAGGACGCCCAGAATGTCCGACGCGCGTTCGACATGGATCAGCAGCGGCACCTGCCCCGACAACACGCCCTGCAATGCCTGTGCGTCGGCGCGGGTGAGCAGCGCCTCCTTGCCGCGATCGGCGAAGCTGGCGGGGTTGCGGCCGTATGCCTGCGCCTCGAACAGCGCGTTGCGGAACATCGCCATCGCCGCCGGGCGGCTGCCGCCCGCCGCGCGCGCGCCGGCCTCGCCCCATTCCATGAACTGGAAGGCGCGCGGGCGGGTGACGGCGTCCATGTCGTTGCCGAGATCGATGACCGCGCCCTGCCCCGCGAAGATCGACTGGCCGTTGTCGGGCGCGACGATCGCGCGGGTCAGCCCTTCGGCGCGGTTGATCGCGATCGGGGTGGCGCGCGGGTTGAGGCCGGCGGTGACGTCGAGCCCGGCGTTGAACACGCTGCCCGAAGCCGAGGCGTCGTTGGTCGCCGACACGCCGTCGACCTCGACGATGCCAAGGCGCGTGAAGCCGGCGACGATGCCCGGCGTCACATAGCGGCCACCGGCATCGATGCTGCGCGCGCCGGCCGGCGGTACGATGCGTCCGGCGGCGACGACGCGGCCGCCGCGCACGACGACGGTGCCGTTCTCGATCGTCGCGGAGCCGTCACCGATCACCAGCTTCGCGTTGGTGACGACCACGTCCTGCGCGAGTGCCGGGACAGCGGTGGAGCCGAGGAGCGCGGCGGCGGCGAGGATCAGGCGCTTCACTTCACGTCCCCTTCGCCGGGCTGGCCAAGTTCGAAATCGGATACCGGGCGCAGCCGGGGGTTGTTGGCGTCATAGAGCAGCGCGCCGTCGACCCAGACCTTTTCGGGGCGGGTGTAGACGCTGAACGGATCGCCGTTCCACAGCACGACATCGGCCATCTTGCCCGCCTTGAGCGAGCCGGTGACGCGGTCGATGCCGAGCGCGCGGGCCGGATTGATGCCGAGCCATGTCCACGCATGTTCGGGCGTCACCGCGATGCCGGCGCGGCGGGCGGAGGCGATGACCTTGGCCACTTCCTGGTTGAGCCGCTGGATGCCGTTCGCGTCGTCGGAATGGATCATCGCGCAGGCACCCTGCCGGTCGAGGATCGCGAGGTTCTCGCCGACCGCGTCGTAGCTTTCCATCTTGAAGCCGTACCAGTCGGCCCACACCGCCGAACAGACGCCGCGCGCCTTTAGCAGATCGGCGATCTTGTAGCTTTCGACGGCGTGGTGGAAGGCCGTGACCTTGTAGCCCATTTCCTGCGCCATATCCATGACGATGGCCATTTCATCGGCACGGTAGCAATGGTTGTGGACGAGGATTTCGCCGTCGAGCACGCCGCGCAACGTGTCCATCGCGATGTCGCGGGTCGGGGCTTCGTCGCCGCCGTCCTTTTCATATTTGTCCCATTTGCGGTCGTAATCCTTCGCGCGCAGCCATGTCGCGCGGTCGACCGCGATATTGCCCATGCGGGTCGAGGGCATCCGCCCCTTTGACCCATAGACGCGCTTGGGATTTTCGCCGCACGCCATCTTCAGGCCGTAGGGCGCTTGCGGGAACTTCATCGCCTGCATCGTGCGGCCATAGACGTTCTTGAGCGTGACCGAGCGGCCGCCCATCAGGTTCGCCGAGCCGGGGAGAATCTGGAGCGTCGTCACGCCGCCGTTGGTCAGCGCGCGGGCGAAACCCGGGTCCTGCGGCCAGACGCTGTGTTCGGCCCATACCTCGGCGGTGACGGGGCCGGTCATCTCGTTGCCGTCGCTGTGCGCATCGACGCCGGGGCTGGGATAGTCGCCCAGGTGGCTGTGGACGTCGATGATGCCGGGCGTCACCCATTTGCCCTGCCCGTCGATCACGGTCACGCCGGCGGCCGGGGCGATCGCCTGTCCGACCTCGACGATCTTGCCGTCACGGAACAGCACCGATCCGTCGTTGATCCGCCCGCCCTCGCCATCGAGGATCGTCACGTTGGTGACGAGCGTCGGCTGGCCGCCATAGGGGCGATAGGTCGAGGGATACGGGTCGTGGTCATAGCCCTTGCCCGCGCCCGGCCCCTTGCCCGGCGCATCGGCCCCGGCCGAGCGCGTGTCGCGGCCGTCCGCATCGGCGCAGGCGGCGAGCCCCGCCGCCAGCGCCAGCATCGTCAATGTTCGGATCACGCGGATACCCCTTTGTTCTGATGTCTCATGCGAAGACGTCGGCGAGCGCCTCGCCCGCCGAGCCTTCCTTGGCGACCAGCGCCTCGTGATAGACCGCCGCGACGCCGGCGGGGAGGATCATGCCCGAGAGCGTGTTGCCGATGACGCTGGTAACGATCAGCAGCCACGGTGCCTGTCCAGCGACTGCGATCTGCAACACGCCGCCGACCATCGCCACGACGAACCACAACACCGCCATTACCAGCAGCAGTACCACCAGTCGCCAGCGCATGCCGCGCAGCAGGTGGGTCGAGCGGCTGAAGCTGGCGAGGATGCCGCGGCGTTCGGCGGCGAGGACCGGCAAGGTGACGAACCAGTTGAGCGCCAGCACGATGCCCGGCACGACCAGCAGCAGCAAGCCGATGATTACGCCGATCCACGAGAGGATCGCCAGCGCGATGGCGAACGGCCACACGCGCAGCGCCCGGCCAGCGGAGGCGCGGATGTCGGGCGTGCGGCAGGCCAGCGTGTCGAGCGCGAGCAGCGTCAGCAGCACCTGCCCCAGCGGCCAGAGCAGCAGCCGGACCAGAAAAATGCCGCCATAGGTGGTCGTCCATCGCCCGGCCATCGCCTCGATCACCTGCGGCGACCGGCCGGCCATCGCGGTCATCGTCGTGACCTGCGAGGTGACGAACGCGCCGGGGATTGCGCTCAGCACCACCGCGACCGCGAGAAAGGCGAGCGGCGCGCCGCCGATCGCGGTGAAGCTGTTCGACAGTACGCGACCGATGCCGAAGGCGTAAGGCGAGCGCCGCCCCTCGCGCCAAGCCGCGAACAGGATCACTGCGCAAGCCAGCAGGGTCAGGAGCGGCAGGAGCGCAAGCAAAATCAACGTAATCGTCGTCGCCATCGGCACCCCCTAAACATCCGCCAGCCCCCCGGCGTTTCGTAAAGGGTGAAACGAAAAGCGTTGCATGTAAATCGCCGATTTGCTCCAACCGGCGCGACGCCACGACGGGCGTGCCGGGGGACGGGCGTGACGCGGGGTCGGGTGGTGGAGCAGACGGCGCAAGCGAGCGCGGCACCACCGCCGATCGACGGCGACCGCGTGGCCGCCGCGTGGAAATCGATCCGCGCCGATCGCTCGATCCAGTTCGACCTGCCCGAGAAAGTCGTGCCGCCGCGCGAGCCGGCGCCCGCCTGGCTGGAAGCGGTGCTGCGCGGCATCGGGCGGTTCGTCGAATGGGTCGGCGGCGGGTGGCGCGTGCTGCTGTACGGCGTGCTGGCGCTGATCGCGATCGCGCTGGTCGTGGCGCTGGTGCCGGGGCTGCGCGACTGGTTCGCCGCATGGTTCGGGCGCAAGGAGACGGTCGAGGAACCGGGCTGGACCCCGGACGAGGGCAGCGCGCGCGCGTTGCTGGAGGACGCCGACGCGCTGGCGGCGGCGGGACGCTATGGCGAGGCGGTCCACCTGCTGCTGTTCCGCAGCATCGACGACATCGTCGCGTGGCGCGGCGACGTGGTGCGCGTGGCCGATACCAGCCGCGACATCGCCCGCGCCGACGCGCTGCCGGCCCATGCGCGCGGGGTGTTCGCCGGGATCGTCGCGGCGGTCGAGCGCAGCCTGTTCGGCGGGGCCGAACTGGGCGAGGCCGACTGGCGGCGGGCGCGCGAGGACTATGCCGGCTTTGCGCTGGGGCGGCGGGCATGAGCCAGCCGTCGCCCTTCTCGACGCGGACGGTGCTGATCCTCGTGATCGGCGGCGCGTTGCTGATGCTGTCGGCGATCCTGTTGTCGGGGTTCGGCGACGAAGTATCGCGGGTGGTGGGCGACGCGCCCGCCGCCGATCGCAAGGATGGCGCGGGCTATCATGCGTTCCAGCGGCTGGTCGATGCGGTACAACCGGCGGCGGCCGACGACGGCGATCCGATCGGCACGCCCGGCATCCTGATCCTGACGCCGACCGGGACGACCGGTCCGCAGGCGGTCAAGGCGATCATCGACCACCGCATCGAATTGGCCGACATGGCCAACGAGGAAGCAGAGGGCACGCCCGATCGCTATCCGACCTTGCTGATCCTGCCTAAATGGGACGTCGCAAAAATCCCGCTGGGCGGCGGGCGGGTCGAGCGGACCGGGCCGGTCGGCAGTTTCCGCACGCTCCCGCTCATCCCGGCCAGCGTCGAGGGGCATGGCGAGGAAGTGGGCGACACCGGGCCGATGGCCGATACGGCCTATGCCGGACTGCGCCCGTTCGCGATGCCCGACCGGCTGGTCGACGCGGTGAAGGGCGAGACCATCACCCCGCTGATCGGCGCGCGCGATGGCGCGGCGGTGCTGGGGCAGATCGGCAGCAGCGACACCTTCGTGCTGGCCGATGCCGATACCGTCAACAACCGCGCGCTGGCCGACGAACGCAACGCGCGCGCGGCACTGGCGATGTTGCGCGCGATCGATCCCGAACACGGCGGACGGGCGCGGTTCGACCGGACGCTGCATTATGCGGCGGGCAATCGCAATCTGGTGAAACTGCTGTTCCTGCCGCCGTTCCTGGGCGTGACGCTGGCGTTGATCGTCGCGGCGATCCTTGCCGGCATCGCGACCGCGCGACGTTTCGGCCCACCCGCGCGCGAGCGCCGGGCGGTGCCGCCGGGCAAGCGCGCGCTGGTCGACAATATCGTGTCGCTGACGCGATTGGCGGGGCGCACCCGCCACGCCGGGCCGCGCTATGCCGACCTGATGATCGAGACGATCGCGCGTTCGCTGGCGCTGGGCGGTGCGGATGCCGCGACGCTCGAACGGGTGCATCCCGGCTATGGCGACATCGACCGGCGGCTGCGTGCCGCCCGAACCGAACCGGAAGCGCTGGCGGCGGCACGCGCGCTCCACGCATGGAAAAAGGAAGCAGGCGCATGACGCTGGACGACGTACGCGCGCTGGGGCGCGCGATCGAGGAACAGATCGCCCGGGCGGTGGTGGGGCAGGCAGCGGCGGTGCGGCTGCTGACCATCGCGCTGTTTTCCGCCGGGCATGTATTGTTGGAGGGGCCGCCGGGGACCGCCAAGACGCTGCTGGCGCAGAGTTTCGCGCGGACGCTGGGGCTCGATTTCGGGCGTATCCAGTTCACGCCCGACCTGATGCCGGGCGACATCATCGGATCGAACCTGTTCAATTTCCAGACGTCGCAATTCGCGCTGACGCGGGGGCCGGTGTTCTGCGAACTGCTGCTTGCCGACGAGATCAACCGCACCCCGCCCAAGACGCAGGCGGCGCTGCTGGAGGCGATGCAGGAGCGGCGGATCACGATCGACGGGCGGACCGAGCATCTGTCCGACCGCTTCACCGTCGTCGCGACGCAGAACCCGATCGAGCAGCAGGGCGTCTATCCGCTGCCCGAGGCGCAGCTCGACCGGTTCCTGTTCAAGATCACGATCGGCTGGCCCACCGCCGAGGCCGAACGCGCGATCGTGGCGCAGTACGGCACGCGCACCGGCACCCCCGCCCCGCAGGATTCGGGCGTCGAGCAGGTCGCCGACGCAGGTGCCATCGCCGCGACGATCGACACGGTGGGCGGGGTACGGCTGGTCGGCGACGTGATCGATTATATCGTGCGGCTGGTGCGCGCGACGCGCGATCACGGCGATCTGTCGTCGGGGGCGTCGCCGCGCGCGGCGGCGGCGCTGGCGGCGGCATCGCGCGCGGCGGCGGCGCTCGACGGGCGCGATTACGTGCTGCCCGACGATGTGAAGGCGCTGGCCCCTGCCCTGCTGCGCCACCGGTTGATCCTGTCGCCCAGCGCCGAGATCGACGGCCGCTTGGTCGACGATGTCGTCGCCAGCCTGATCGCGTCGGTGGACGCGCCGCGGTGATCCTGCCGACGCCCCGCGCCATCCAGTTGACCGCGCTCGCCGCGCCGGTCGGGCTGGCGCTGGGCGTCCTGAAACCGGCGGCGTGGATCGTCGCGCCGGTGTGGATCGGCGCGCTGCTGCTGCTGATCGTCGCCGATGCGCTGCTGGCGCGCGCGCGCGACAAGGGCGGCGTGGCGATGCCCGCGACGCTGAACGTGGGCGAGGAGGTGCGGCTGCACGACGATGCCCATGCCTTGCGGATCGACGGGCCGCTCGAACGGATCGCGCCGGGCACCTATCGCGCGGTGCGGCGCGGGCGGGCGACGCTGACGCGGGTGTGGCGCAGGCGGGCCGGGCCGATGGGGCTCGCGTGGCGGCAGACCAGCGACAGGGCGCAAGCGTCGAGCGTGATCCTGCCCGACATCCGCCCGGTGCGCGATCAGGGGATGCGCCAGTTCCTCAACAGCGTGACCAGCGGCCAGCGCATCCGCCGCGACCATGGCGACGGGCAGGATTTCCAGGTGCTGACCGAGTTCCAGCCCGGCATGGAACGCCGCGCGATCGACTGGAAGGCGTCGGCGCGCCACGCATCGCTGCTGGCGCGCGAATTCCATACCGAGCGCGACAATATGATCGTGTTCGCGATCGATGCCGGACGGTCGATGAGCGATCCGGTGGGCGACCTGCCCCGCGTCGACCGGGCGGTGTCGGCGGCGTTGCTCGCCGCGTTCGTCGCGCTGAAATCGGGCGACCGGGTGCGGCTGTTCTCGTTCGGCGCGCGACCGCAGGTCGACAGCGGCAGCGTGACCGGCGCGCGCGGCTTCGCAGCACTCCACCGCGCGGCGGCGGACATCGACTATGGCACCGAGGAGAGCAATTACACGCTCGGCCTCGTCACGCTCGACACCAAGCTCGACCGGCGCGCGCTGATCGTGCTGTTCACCGAATTCACCGACCCGACCAGCGCCGAACTGATGCTGGCCGCCGCCGCGCGGATGCTGAAACGCCACCGGCTGTTGTTCGTGCTGCTGCGCGATACCGAACTGGAGGCGATGCAGGGTGCCGTGCCGGAACAGGCCGACGATCTGGTGCGCGCGAACGTCGCGCACATGCTGCTGCGCGACCGCGCGATCGTGATCGAGCGGCTGCGGCGAATGGGGGTCGAGGTGATCGAGACGGTGGCGGACGCGATGGCGCTGTCGCTGGTCGAGCGGTATGTTTCGCACCGGGAGCGCGGCAAATGAGCGTGATGTTCGCCGCACGCCATTTCCGCGCCGAGCGCGAGGGCGACTGGGCCCGGCTGGAGGAACTGCTCGACCGGGTCGAGAAACAGTCGCCGCGCCGATTGTCCGACGCCGACCTGATCGACCTGCCCCGGCTGTACCGCGCGACGCTGTCGGCGCTGTCGGTGGCGCGCTCGACCTCGCTCGACGCATCGCTGGTCGCGTATCTGGAGGCATTGTCGACGCGAGCCTATTTCATCCTCTACGGCGCGCGCGAGCCATGGGGGCGACAGGTGGTCGACTTCTTCGCGCGCGACTGGCCGCGCGCGGTGCGGGCGATCCGGTGGGAAGTGTTGCTGGCCACCGCGTTGCTGTTGCTCAGCGCCGTTGCCGGCTATCATCTAGTGCGCAGCGACCCGGCGTGGTTCAGCGCGATGATCCCAGGCGAACTGGCGCAGGGGCGCGACATGGGCGCGAGTGCCGCGACATTGCGCGAATCGCTGTACGGCGAACCGCGCAATGGCGGGCTGGAAGTGTTCGCCACCACCTTGTTCACCCATAATTCGCAGGTCGCGATCCTCGGCTTTGCATTGGGCTTTGCGTTCGGCATCCCGACGATGATCCTGCTGGTGCAGAATGGCGCGACCGGCGGCGCGCTGTTCGCCGCGTTCGTGCCGCATGGATTGGGCTGGGGTCTGTTCGCGTGGCTGATGATCCATGGCACGACCGAACTGGCCGCGATCGCGCTGGCGAGCGCGGCGGGCATCCATATCGGGCGCGCGGTTGCCTTTCCGGGCGAGGCGTCGCGGATGGCGGCGGCGGCACAGGCCGGGCGGCGCGCGGCGATCGTGATGATCGGCGTCATCCTGATGCTGCTGATCGCCGGGCTGCTCGAAGGATTCGCCCGGCAACTGGTGCGCGACGATACCGCGCGCCTTGCGATCGGGGCGGCGATGCTGATGCTGTGGACGCTGTATTTCACCTTCGGCGGCCGGCGTGGCCAGGCGTAAGCGCCCGCCCCGCCCGCCGCGCACGCTGGTGCGGCAACTGGTGACGCCCGAAGGCGTACCGCTGACCATCCGGCTGGGATCGGGCGGGGCGCGCGCGGGAGCGTTCGTTATCGACACGCTCCTCATGCTGGTGCTGCTGATCGGCGCGTCGCTGCTGATCTTCTGGGCGGCGATCGGCGGCGGGGCGCATGGTGCGACCTCGGCCTATCAGATCATCTGGCTGCTCGGCTATTTCTGCCTGCGCAACTTCTATTTCGTGGGCTTCGAGGCGGGACGGCGCGCGGCGACGCCGGGCAAGCGGATGATGAAGCTGCGCGTGGTGTCGCGCGACGGCGCGCGGCTGACCGGGGCGGCGGTGCTGGCGCGCAACCTGCTGCGCGAGATCGAGGTGTTCCTGCCGCTGACCTTCCTCGCCTTTGCCAATGCGGAGGGGATGGCCGACAAATGGACCGCCGTGCTGGGGTTCGGCTGGGCGGCGATCTTCCTGTTGTTCCCGCTGTTCAACCGCGACCGGATGCGCGCCGGCGACCTGATCGCGGGCACATGGGTGGTCGAGCGCGAGGTGCGCAAACTGGGCGAGGACCTGTTGATCGAGACGGCGCACGCAAGCGAGCGCGCGCGGATCGCGCCGTTCAGCGCGGCCGATCTCGACGCCTATGGTGCGTTCGAGTTGCAACGGCTGGAGGAAGTATTGCGGCGGGGCGACCGCGACGACCTGTATCAGGTGGCGAGCGCTATCCGGCGCAAGCTCGGGCGGGGGGATGACCGGGCCGATCTGGCGTTTCTGGAGGCCTATTACGGGGCGTTGCGCGGGCATCTGGAGCGCAAGCTGCTGTTCGGGAAGCGGAAGGTCGACAAGTTCGATCGGTGAGGGTGGCGTGCGGTCGCTGGCGGGGTGAGGCTGGATGGGTTCGCGCGGAGGCACGGAGGCGCGGAGGGGTTGCGTTCGGGGGTGGTCCATCTGCCCCGAACCGTCGTTCCGGCGCAGGCTGGGACCTTCCAGCGGCTCCTGTCCTGCCCTGTCCGCCAAAGATCCCAGCCTTCGCTGGGATGACGCAGGGTTCGATGTCGCACGGTCGAACTTCAGGTATTTGAAAGGGGATGCGCTGGCCCGCACGGAACATCTCTGCGCCTCCGCGCCTCTGCGCGATCACACTTTCTTCAATCGACGTTGTGGCCGGCGACCCGCCAGCGGGTAGTACGATAGCCGACGTCGATACACGCCTTGCGGCCCAGCGCGGCAAGCAGGCGGGCGTGGACCGTCGCCGGATGTTGCGCCACGTCGCGGAAACGGATGTGGTGGTGGGCGAGGACCAGCCGGCCGCCGGGGCGCAACGTCGCGGCGATCTGGCGGGCGAGCGCGGTCAGGTCGCGCGGGGTGAGATAATAAAGGACTTCGGCCACGACGATCGCGTCGTAGCGGCGGTGCGGGAACCGGCCGGGCAGGACCAGCCAGGTCGCGGTGGCGCGGGGGTGGTCCCCGAGCGCCCGCATGGTCAGTGCGACCGCCGTGGGGGCGCCGTCGGTCGCGTCGAGGCGGAGCCCGCGCGGGGCCAGCGCGACGCTGTTCGATCCGTTGCCACAGGCGAGTTCGAGCAGGCGGCCGTGCCGCCCCGGTCCCAGCGCATGGAGAATCGCGCGGCGCTTCAGCGCCTCGTCGCGCGCGGTGAAGGTCGCCCATGGATCGGCATTGCCGCGAAACGTCGCCTCGAACCCGGCGAGGGTGATCGCGCGGGTCATCGCAGCAACCGGTAGGATTCCTGCGGGCGCAGGAAGCGGCGGCGGGTGGCGGCGTCGATGGTGAAGCCGGCGGGATCGTCGGTGATGCGGCCGAGTTGCGTGGCGTGCGCAGCGAGCGCGGTGGCCTTGCGCGGACCATCGGACCCAAGCGGCAGGCGGTGGGTGGCGCGGCCCCCGCCCCGCCCCGGCCAGACGCCATAGCCGATCCGCCGGGTCCAGCCGTGGCGGCGGTAGCAGGCGGCGGCGGTGTCGCGGTGGTCGGGATGGGCATCGTCGGGCAGCGGCAGCGCCACCAGATCGGCTCGGATGTGCGCCAGTGCCCGGACAAGGCGGATACGCGCCGGGCGCGGCAGCGTGTCGAGACCGCCATCGGGCAGCGCCAGCAGGTGGAGGTGCGCGGCGGACACGCCGAGCAGCCTCGCCGCGCGGCGGGCCTCGGCAGCGCGGGTGGCGACCAGTCGGGCGCGCGGGAACGCCGCGCTGTTCCGGTGGGAGGCGCCACCATCGGTGGCGATCACGATGTCGACGCGCGCGCCCTGTCGGCGGAGGCGCAGGATCAGCGCGGCACAGCCGATCGTCTCGTCATCGGGATGCGGTGCGACGATCAGCGCGCGGCGGACCATGGTGAGCGGCAGGATCATGCGCCAGGGACGATCCGCCCCGCCGCCGCCGCCGCGCCCGTCTGGCTCCGCGCGCCATCAGGATTGGGCTGGCGCAGATAGACGGTGAGGTCGGTGAGCGTGCGGGCGAGCGGATGGGTGCGCAGCATCCCCTGCACCCCGACCGCGCTCTGGGCGAGCGCCATCGCCTCGGTCGCAATATCCTCGAGCGCGCCGCGCGCCGCCGCGACGCGCGGGAGCAGGACGTCCTCGTCGCCGGTCCAGTGCGCGGCGACGCCGTCGATCAGTGCATAGCCGGCGTCCGCCAGCACAAACAGCCGGGCAAGGCGGTGCGCCTGCTGCGGATGCGCGGCGCGGTCGCCGGTGTTCAGGTGATCGCGGACGTGATCGAACAGCGCATGGACCGCGCCCGCCTGCACCGCGACGAAGCGCAGCGCCCCGGCGCTGAAATCGGGCTGGCGCTGATAGTCGCCTGGACCCCCGATGGCTTGCGCGGCGGCAAGCGGCACGCCGTCGAGATGGACGATATGCGTTTCGGAGCGGACCATGCCGATCGGGTGCCACCAGTCGCGGTCGATCGCCGGCTCGGCGGCGGCCATGTCGAGCAGCCACATCCGTGTCGCCATCGGATCATTGGCGTGCGTTGTGACGATCGAATGGGTGACGAACCCCGCGCCCGAGGCGAAATTCTTGGCCCCCGTGAAGGTCCCGCCCTCATGACGCAGGCCGTCGCCGGGCAGGTCGGAGTTCCACACGCCGAGGATCGCGCCGTTCGCCAGCAGCGCGTCGATCGCGAAGGCCGGGGCGTAGCGGCGCACCAGTTGCACCGCGTTGACATGGCCATCGAGGATGCGGCCGAAGGCGACGTCGGCGCGGCCCGCCGCCGCCATCCGCCGCATCAGCGCGCGGGCCTCCCCCGGCGTCGCGCAGGTGGCATCGTCGAGGCCGGCGGCGCGGGCGATGGCGAAGGCGGCGACCATCCAGTTGCGCGGGGGCAGCGCGGGGTCGATCGCGCGGATCGCGGCGAGCGGGGTCATGCCGCCACCGCCGGGCGCGGGTCCTGCAACCAGTCGAGCGCGAGCGCAATCGGCGTGGGGCCGCCGCGCTCGCCGCCGGCGTGATGGAACAGCGCTTCGGCACAGGCGGCGGAGGCCAGCGCCGCCTCGTCGATCCCGTACGCGGGGAGCGGCCGGCGGCTTGTCCATGCGCGGCGGATCGCGCTTTCGCGGGCGAAGCGGGCGAGGACGGCGGCGGGATGTTCGACGAGGCCGGCGTCGGCCCCTGCCCGCCCGGCGCGGATCGCATCGGCAAGGCCGCCGGTCGCGCGGCCGGTCGCCCGGCTGGAGGTGGCAACGCGGACGGCGGGGTCGTGGCGGACGCGCAAGCCCCTGCGGCGGACGGCGTCGACCAGCGCGCGATCCTCGCCGCTCGCCAATGGCGGCATGCCGCCGACGGCGCGATAGGCGGCGGCGGTCAACGCGATGCTGGCGCCACCTTCGTTCCAGTGCGGATCGGGATCGTGCGCGATCGGATCGATCCGGGCGCGCGCCGCCGCCAATTGGTCGAGATAGGTTTCGATCGGCCGCCGCCATGCGTCGCGCGCGGCGTCGCGGCGGCGGATGCGCCCGCACACCAGATCGGCGGAGCGCAGCGCCACCAGCGACATGGCGAGCCAGTCGGCGTCGGGCCGCGTATCGGCGTCGGTGGTCAGCAACACGCCGTCCGGGGCGAGCAACGCCAGAGCGGCGTCCATCGCCGCGCCACGCGCGCGGCCGGCGTCGGGCGACGACAGGCGGGAAATGGCAACGATCCGCGCGGTGAGCCACGGCACGTCGGCGAGCGCAGTCGCGGCGGCGGCACGGGTCGCGGGACAATCGCCGTCGAGGCAGAGCAGCAGCACCGTCCGCGCCAGCGCCGTGCGATCCTGCCGGGCGATCGCGCGTATCAGACCGGCGATGTTGCGCCGTTCGTCGCGCAGCGGAACGCAGATGGCGCTATCACAGGTTATTGATATTTGAGCGCTATCGTCCATCCGCCCCGCTATGCCAGCACCCTTCATGCTTGGCGACGGCAAAAGCGGGCGGGTACGGCTATGCTACCGGAATCAGACAGGATAACCGGGGCGGTTTAACGACGGGCAGGAGCAGGCGGTTTGCGCGATGGATGGTATCGGGACCCACGGGTCGGGTTGATCCCGGCGTTGCTGACCGCACTGGTCGAGGGATGGGCGGCGGCGGCGGCGGGATTGCCGGGCTGGCGCATCCTGCTGCTCGCGCTGGCGGCCTTCGCGCTGGTGGCGTGGGGGTGGTTCGCGATCCAGGGGCTGGGGTATCTGTGGCAGCGGCCCGACCGGCGCGAGGTGCTGCGCGCGCTGCGGCTCCAGCGCAGCCAGCACGGGTTCAATCATGCCGCATGGAACCGGTTCGATCGCGATGCCGGATTGCTGCGGCAGGTGATGGCCGAACGCGCGCTGCTGCCGGTCGAGGCCGAACTGCTGCGCCAGGCGGCCGAGGTCGAGCGGTTCGAGCGGGTGGCGGAGGTGCTGCCCGGCTTCTCGCGCGCGGCGGCGCATTGGTACGACATCGCCTCGCAGGGCCATTCCGGGCTGCCGAACGCGACCCCGGTGCCGAGTGCCGCCGCGCTGGAGGAGGCGCGCCGCGAATTGCCGCAGCGCGAGTGGAGCGAGGCGGACGCACAGGCGGCGACGCATTATCTGGCGGTGCGCAAGCGGCTGCTGTCCGACCGGGCGGCGGTCGAGCGCGAGCGGACGGCGGCGTTGCGCAAATTGTCGGCCCCGCCGCCCTCGGGGCCGGCGGAGGATTGAGGGTTACGGATGCGCTTCGGGGAAGCCGTGGCGGCGGTGGAGTGCGCGCAGGATCGTCTTGAGATCGGCGGCTAACCAGCTTTCGCCATGGCGGCCGTCGGCCAGCGTCGGGTCGGCGCCTTGCGCAAACACCAGCAGCGGCAGATTCTGGTTGGCGATGCCCGCCGCCTGCACCACGGCGGCGCGCGGGCGGGGATATGGCACGCGGATCACGTCCAGCCCGGCGGCGGCCTGCGGAAACAGCGCGAGCAGGCCGTCGATCGTCACGCAGTCGCGGCAATAGAAGCTGCGGCCGGGGAGCGCCGGATCGGCGAAAGTCGGGTCGAGCAGGAAAAGGCGGTCGCGCATCATCGGTTCCGGTGGGAGGGCAAGGGTGTCGTCGGCGGTGACGGGGGCCAGCGGATCACGCGGGTCGGGCACCAGCCGCCCGGCGATCAGCGCGGCGGCGGCGGCGAGGTCGCGCTCGCTGACCTGCGCCATGCCGGTGGCGAGGCGAGCGGGATCGGGCTGCAGGTCGCCGCGCTTCGCGGCATTCTGGGCGACGCGCGCCTCGACCTCGGCCGTAACCCGCTCGACGGCGGCGAGGAAGACGGCGAGCGCGGTGCCCGGCGGGAGGTCGGCGACCGCCTGCGCGATCGCGCCGAGCATGGTCTGCACCGCCGGGGAAGTGGTGGCGATGGGGGTCTGCGGCGGCGGCGACAGGGTGGGTGCGGTGTCCGCCGCGCGGGGCAGCGTGCCAGTGACGGGCGGCAGGGTCGGCCCGAGGCGCTGGATCGGCAGGTCGGCCATCACATCACCCCTCCGCTCGTCGGTGCCCGTTGTGCGCATCGCTCTGCCGCGCTTTGCCGGGGCGCGCAACCGCCGTTGGGGGTTGCGACGTACTCATGGTCCCGTCGCCCCGGCGGAGGGCGTGGCACCTCCCCTCCCTGACAAGGGAGGGGCCGGGGGTGGGTCAGCCCGAGAGGAAACGTAATCGCTCCACAACTGGCCGACCCACCCCCAACCCCTCCATTGCCAGGGAGGGGAGCAGGTTGCGACAGCGTTTCGTTAGACGTCAATCCGGTCTGGCGGCTCCCGCCGCGCGCTATCACATGGAAATCCCAGCCTTCGCTGGGATGACGTTTGGTTCGGCGGGGATAAACCCGCGCTCAGCGCAGCGCGCGGACCGCCGGGGTGTCCATGCAGGCGGGCACCGCGCGCCAGTCGACCGCCGACGGCGCGACGACCTGTGGCGGGGCGGGTACGAAGGCGATCGGCGGGATGTCGACCGGCCGGCCGATCGGGACCGTGCCGAAGCTGGCGCCGTAGCTGCTGGGCTCGCCTTCGCCGCCACAGGCTTTCGCGGCGGTGAGCAAGCGCGGCGGCGTCGCCCAGCCTTCGTAGGACAGGCGGAACGTGCCCCAGTGGATCGCCATGCCGCGCCACGCGCCGAGCCGGTTGAAGACGCGCAGGGCATCGACCGGCCCGATATGCGCGCCGCTCGCCATCTGCCCCGGCTGGAACCGGAACGCGCCGATCGGGATGAGGGCGAGGCGGAAGGGGCCGAGCGCGCGTGCTTCCTCAACCCAGCCGCCGTCGCTGAGGCCAGTATCGCCGGCGAAGAAGAGGTTGCCGCCGGGCAGGTCGACGGTGAACGCCGACCAGAGCGCGCGATTGCGGTCGGCGAACCAGCGGCTGCCCCAGTGATGGTTGCGCACGACATGCACGGTCGCTCCGCCGAGGCGCGCCGCCTGTCGCCAGTCGAGCGCGATCGCGTCGATCCCGGCGCTGCGCAGGATCGCGTCGTTGCCAAGGCTGGTGACGATCGTCGGCCGGTCGCGTCGCCACAGCGCGGTCAGCGTCGTGAGGTCGAGGTGGTCGTAGTGATTGTGGCTGAGGAGGATCAGGTCGATCTTTGGCAGGTCGGCGAGCGCGATGCCCGGTGCCGCCACCCGTTTCGGGCCGAAACCGAACGGACCGGCGCGTTCGTTCCACACCGGATCGGTCAGGATGTTGAGGCGCGGCGTCTGCACCAGCGCGCTGGCATGGCCGATCCACGTGACGCGCATCGGCGTGCGCGCCGGATCGCGTGCCGGCAGCGTCGTGGGTGGCAGCAGTTCGGTGGGACTGGCGGGCGTGACCGGAACCGATGCCGGCCATGGCGGCCGCCCGTCGCTGCCGCTCGCCTGTCGCCACAGGAAGCCGGCCCGTCCGTCCGGCCCCGACGGATGGGTGGTATCGTCGACATCGGGGTTGAAGAAGCGTGCGCCGTCGAAATGGTCGCTGGTCGCGCCGCGATAATAGAGCCGGTCGAGGAAGCGCGGAACGATCACCGCCGCGAGGCAGAGGATTGCCGTGACCCACACCAGTCCCCAGCCGATGATCCGCGCGATCCGTTTCATGTGCCGCTCAACGCCATTCCCCCGCTAACGATGCGTAGTGCCAAAATACTTCGCATATGCGAAACGATTTCAGCGTGAACCGCGTTCAGGGGGCAATGGCGCATTTCGACCTCCCTCCCCCGCCCCCCGGCCTGCTCGACGATGCCGGCCTGTTCCTCGATTTCGACGGTACGCTGGTCGAACTGGTTGATCGGCCGGAGGCGATCATCGTCGGCGATACGCTCCGCGCGTTGTTGCGGCGTGCGGCGGCGCGGCTGGAAGGGCGGGTCGCGATCGTTAGCGGCAGGTCGATCGCGCAGATCGACGGCTTTCTGGGCGAGACGATCCACGACTTCGCGGTGGCGGGCAGCCATGGCGCCGAAATCCGCCCGGCGGGCGGCGAGACGACCGTGCCCGAACGCCCGGCGAGCCTGACCGCCGCCGAGCGCGCCTTCGCCGGGGCGATGGGCGACGATCCGCGCATCGTGATCGAGGTCAAGACGCTGGGCGTCGCGATCCATTATCGCGCCGCGCCCGAACGCGAACAGGAAGCGCACGCGCTGGTCGAGGCATTCGCCGCGCGCGACGGGCTGACGGTGCAGCCGGGCAAGATGATGATCGAACTGCGCCTCGACGGCCATGACAAGGGCAGCGCCATCGCGACCTTGTGCGAGGGCGCACCGTTCGCCGGCCATGCGCCGGTGTTCGTCGGCGACGACCTGACCGATGAACCCGGCATGGTGGTGGCGGCGCATCACGGCGGCGCGGGCATATTGATCGGGCCGATGCGCGACACCGCCGCGCGCTACCGCGTCGACTCGGTCGATGCCTTTCTTGAGTGGCTGGAGAACACCCTATGACCGCGACGATGGACCTCTGGCCGATCGGCAATTGCCAGGTATCGGCACTGGTCGACCGCAACGGACGGTTCGTGTGGGGCTGCCTGCCGCGCGTCGACGGCGATCCGGCGTTCTCGTCGCTGCTCGACGACCGGCGGCGGGCATCGGACGGGGCCTATGGCTTCTGGGAGATCGACCTCGACGGCGTGGTCGAGACGCGGCAATGCTATATCCGCAACACGCCCGTGCTGGTGACGACCCACGAGGACGCGGCGGGCAATGCGATCGAGGTCGTCGACTTCTGCCCGCGCTTCAAGCGGCACGACCGGATGTACCGGCCGGTCGCGTTCTGCCGGATCGTCCGTCCGCTGAAAGGTAGCCCACGCATCCGCGTGCGGCTGCGCCCGTCGATCGACTGGGGCAGCGCGCCCGCGCCGCGCACGCGCGGGTCGAACCACATCCGCTACCTGCTCGACGATGAGGCGATCCGCCTGTCGACCAGCGCGCCGGTCGGCTGGATCGAGGACGAGCGGCTATTCCGCGTCGAGCGCACGCTGCACTTCTTCCTCGGGCCGGACGAGAGTTTTTCGGACGAGTTGCCGTCGTCGGTCGAGCGGATGCTCAAGAACACCATCGACGAATGGCGGCATTGGGTGCGCGGCCTCGCCACCCCGGTCGAATGGCAGCAGGCGGTGATCCGCAGCGCGATCACGCTGAAACTGTGCCAGCATGAGGAAACCGGGGCGATCGTCGCGGCGCTGACCACCTCGATCCCCGAACATGCCGGGTCGCAGCGCAACTGGGACTATCGCTACTGCTGGATCCGCGACGCCTATTACACGGTGCAGGCGCTCAACCGGCTGGGCGCGCTCGACGTGCTGGAGGGGTATCTCGAATACCTCCGCAACATCGTCGACAATGCCGCCGACGGGCAGATCCAGCCGCTGTACGGCGTGGGCGGCGAGGCGACGCTGGTCGAGCGCGAGGCCGAAGGGCTCGACGGCTATCGCGGCATGGGGCCGGTACGCGTCGGCAATCAGGCGTATGAGCAGATTCAGCACGACGCATACGGCCAGATCATCCTGTCGAACGCGCAAGGGTTCTTCGACCAGCGGCTGTTCCGCGTCGGCAAACAGGCCGATTTCGAGGCGCTGGAGCCGATCGGCGAACGGGCGTGGCAAGCGTATGACAAGCCCGACGCGGGGCTGTGGGAGTTGCGCACCAAGAGCCATGTCCACACGTACAGCGCGGCGATGTGCTGGGCGGCGTGCGACCGGCTGGCCAATGTCGCGGGGACGCTGGGGTTGGACGAGCGCGAGGTGTTCTGGCGCGACCGGGCGACCGCGATGCGCACCAAGATCGAACGCGAGGCGTGGCGGCCCGAGACGAACCGCATGTCGGCGACGTTCGGCGGCGACGACCTCGACGCCAGCATCATCCAGTTGCTCGACCTGCGCTTCCTCGAACCCGGCGATCCGCGCTTCCTCGGCACGCTGGAGGCGGTCGAACAGGGGCTGCGGCGCGGCAGCCACATGCTGCGCTATGCGACCGAGGATGATTTCGGCCTGCCCGAAACCGCGTTCAACGTCTGCACCTTCTGGCTGATCGAGGCGCTGCACGCCACCGGGCGCGACGACGATGCGCGCGAACTGTTGGAAGAGATGCTCGACCGGCGCACCCCGGCGGGGTTGCTGTCGGAAGACATCGACCCCGAAACCGGCGAATTGTGGGGAAATTATCCCCAAACCTACTCGCTGGTCGGCCTCATCAATTCGGCCGTCCTGTTGAGCAAGTCATGGAACATGGTCCGATGAGCCGGTTGATCGTCATTTCCAACCGGGTGCAGGCGCCGCAGCCGGGCACCGGCGGCGGCGCGCAGGGCGGACTGGCGGTCGCGCTCAATGCCGCGCTGGCCGAGGAAGAGGGCATCTGGTTCGGCTGGTCGGGCGAGACGAGCGACAACCGCGACCTGCGCTTCCAGACCTATGGCGGCGTCACTTCGGCCGTCATGGACCTGTCCGAACAGGATGTGGAGGAATATTACGACGGCTATGCCAACCGGACGCTGTGGCCGCTGTTCCACTACCGGCTCGACCTGACCGAGTTCGAGCGCGATTTCCAGGGCGGGTACGAACGGGTCAACCGGGTGTTCGGCGAGCGCATCGGCCCGCATATCCAGCCCGACGATCTGGTGTGGGTTCATGACTATCACATGATCCCGCTCGGCTGGGTTTTGCGTCAGCAGGGCGTGGCCAACCGCATCGGCTTCTTCCTCCACATCCCGTGGCCGCCGCGCCGGTTGCTGACCGCGCTGCCCGATCACCGCCGCATGGTCGAGGCGCTGTTCGCCTATGACGTGGTGGGGTTCCAGAACGAGGAATGGCTCGACAGCTTCTTCAACTATGTCCGCGAGGAGATGGGCGGATCGATCGACGGCAATCAGGTGACGGTCGGCGGGCGCACGATCTGCGCGATCAGTTGCCCGATCGGGATCGAGGCCAAGGACTTCATGGCCGGCGCGAACGGCCCGGTCGCCAAGGCGGCACAGCTCAACCAGTTGGAAAGCGCGGTCGGGCGCAGCCTGATCGTCGGGGTCGACCGGCTGGATTACAGCAAGGGGCTGCCCGAACGCTTCGCGGGCTATGAACGGTTTCTCCAGAACCATCCCGACCGGCGCGCGCTGGTCTATCTGCTTCAGATCGCGCCGCCGTCGCGCACCGCGGTGCAGACGTATCGCGACATCCGCAACAGCCTCGAACAGATGTCGGGGCGGATCAACGGCGCCTATGCCGATACCGACTGGGTGCCGATCCGCTACGTCAACAAGGGCTATCCGCGCGAGGTGCTGGCCGGCATCTATCGCGCGGCGCGGATCGGCCTCGTCACCCCGCTTCGCGACGGGATGAACCTCGTCGCCAAGGAATATGTCGCGGCGCAGGACCCGCGCGATCCGGGCGTGCTGGTGCTGTCGCGCTTCGCCGGCGCGGCGCAGCAACTGGCGTGCGGCGCGATCATGGTGAACCCGTACAGCGCCGAGGACATGGCCGACGCGATCGACAAGGCGCTGCGCATGCCGCGCGCCGAGCGGATCGAGCGGTGGCAGAAGATGGTCGACAACGTCGTCGAGGAGGACGTGATCTGGTGGCGCAAGCGCTTCCTCGACGCGCTGACCGAGGAACGGGTGGCGGCGTAGGCGGCATTGCCCGTCAGGGGTGGCGAAGGCGGACGCCAGCCTTTATGGAACGGGCATGACAGCCCGGATCATCGACGGAAAAGCCTTCGCCGCCACCCTTCGCGAGAAGGTGGCGACCCATGCCGCCGCATTCGCCGCGCGCGCCGGGCGACCGGCGGGCCTCGCGGTGGTGCTGGTGGGGGAGGATGCCGCCTCGGCGGTCTATGTCCGCTCGAAGGGCAAGGCGACGCACGCGGCGGGCATGGCCGGGTTCGAACATCGCCTGTCCGCCGATGTGTCGCAGGATGAACTGATCGCGCTGGTCGAGGCGCTGAACGCCGATCCCGCGGTCGACGGCATCCTCGTCCAGCTTCCCCTGCCCGCCCACCTCGACACCGATGCGGTGCTGCTGGCGATCGACCCCGACAAGGATGTCGACGGGTTCCATCCGGTCAATGCCGGGCGGCTGGCGACAGGCCTGCCCGGCATGGTACCCTGCACCCCCTATGGCTGCCTGTTGCTGCTCCGGGACGTGCTGGGCGACCTGAGCGGCAAGGACGCGGTGGTGATCGGCCGGTCGACTATCGTCGGCAAGCCGATGGCCGCGCTGCTGACCGCCGAGAGCTGCACCGTCACCCTCGCCCATTCGCGCACGAAGGACCTGATGGGCCATGTCGGGCGCGCCGACATCGTCGTCGCGGCGGTCGGCCGGGCGAATTTCGTGAAGGGCGAATGGCTGAAACCCGGCGCGACCGTGATCGACGTCGGCATCAACCGCACCGCCGACGGGCTGGTCGGCGATGTCGACTATGCCGGCGCGCTCAGCGTCGCGGGCGCGATCACCCCGGTGCCCGGCGGCGTCGGACCAATGACGATCGCCTGCCTGTTGCGCAACACGCTGGTCGCGGCGCACCGCCGCGCGGGGCTGCCGTTCGACGACGCGACGCTGTGATCGAGCTGTTCGTCTCGTCGCTCGTCACCTTCTTCGTGGTGATCGATCCGCCGGGCTGCGCGCCGATCTATGCCGGGCTGACCAAGGGCGCGTCGGTCGTACAGCGCCGCGCGATGGCGATCCGCGCGGTCGGCATCGCCACGCTGATCCTGCTGGTGTTCGCGCTGTTCGGACAGGCGCTGCTGAAAGCACTAGGCATCAGCCTCGACAGCTTCCGCATCGCCGGCGGCATCATGCTGTTCCTGATCGCGCTCGACATGGTGTTCGAGCGCCGCACCCAGCGCCGCGAGGACCGCGCGCGAGAGATCATCGACACCCCCGAAGTGGAGGACGTGTCGATCTTTCCGATGGCGATGCCGATGATCGCCGGGCCGGGATCGATCGCATCGGTGATGCTGCTGATGAGCCAGGTCGGCGACTGGGCCGCGCGCGGCGTGGTGCTGGGCGCGCTGGCCGCGATCCTCGCGCTGACGCTGGCGGCGCTCTTGGCGGCGGGGCCGATCATGCAGTTGCTCGGCGCGCGGATCGAGGCGGTCATCACCCGGCTGCTCGGCGTGTTGCTGGCGGCGCTGGCCGCGCAGTTCGTGATCGACGGGCTGCGGGCGAGTTTTCTGTGATATTGCCGGTCCTGTGCAGCAAGATTTTGAGGTCGTTGAAGATTACATACGTATTGCTTTAATGGACTCCTAGTTTCACTGTTGCATTACCGTTACACCCGAAACGAAAAACCGTCACTTTCCCGAAGCATTACGCCTCCACTGTTTACACTGCGGTGAATTGCGCTCGATACTCTTGCCCGCAGGCCGGTTCCGACGAACCCGGCGTGACGGACAGGCCCGATCAGGGTCGGTATAAAGGGGCGCTAATGATGATGTCTTCGATGCTGCGTGCTTCGCTACGCAACGGCACCGCCTTTTCGGCGATCGTTCTGGCCGGTCTGGGCACCGCTCCGGCATTCGCGCAGACGACCGCAACCGCCGCGGAAACACAGCCGGCGGCGGACGAAACGACCGGAACCGACGAAACCATCGTCGTCACCGGATCGCGCATCGCCCGCCCGGAAATCGATTCGCCGGTTCCCGTGACCACCGTCGACCGTGCGCAGCTCCTCCAGCGCGCCGCGCCGAACGTGTCGGACATCCTGAACGAACTGCCGCAGGTCGCGATCGGTTCGACCCGGACCAACACCAACTTCCTGACGTCGGGCACCGGCGTGTCGACCGTCAACCTGCGCGCGCTGGGATCGAACCGCACGCTGGTGCTGGTCAACGGTCGCCGCTTCGTCGGCGGGTTCGGCGGCGATACCGCGGTCGATCTCAACAACATCCCGGTCGACTTCCTCGACCGCATCGACAACGTCACCGGCGGTTCGTCGGCGGTGTACGGGTCGGACGCGATCGCGGGCGTCGTCAACTTCATCCTGCGTGACAGCTTTGAGGGGCTGCAGGTCCGCGCGCAGGGCGGCATCACCGAACAGGGCGACAATGGCCGCTATTTCGTCAGCGTCACCGGTGGCACCAAATGGGGTGCCGACGATCGCGGCAACGCGCTGCTCAACTTCTCCTACGACCGCGACAACGGTCTGAAATCCGCCGACCGCGCGATTTCGTCGCAGGATTGTTTCGGCGCGGTGTGCGGGCCGGGCTCCTACAGTTCGTTCGCGCCGCAAGGGCAGTTCCAGCTAATCTCTCCGACCTCGCCGCAAGGCGTAGGCCGCGTCCTGCCTGGCGGGGTGTCGAACTTCTCCTACCGGCCGGATGGGTCGCTGGCGCTGCTCGGCGGCTATCAGTCGGGCGAATTCGGTTTTAACCGCAACGGCCTGCGCCGTATCGCGGTGCCGCTCGAGCGCTATCTCGCCAGCGGTATCTTCAACTACGAGATTACCGACAACGTTCAGGCCTATACGGAAGTGACCTACGCCCGGACGAGCTCGAACGCCTCGCTCGAGCCTTTCGCGCTGGCGAATACCGACGTCTATGCCTCGGGTGGCATTCCGATCACGAATGCGTTCCTCCCGACATCGGTCGCGCAGGCGATCGCCGCCGCCAACTCGGACGCCAACCCGAACAACAACGTAACGTCGATCGGCTTCCGCCGTCGCCAGAATGACGTGTTCGACCGCAGCAACCGGGCCGAGCGCAACACCTGGCGCGCGGTTGCGGGCGTACGCGGCGACCTCAGCTCGACGTGGAACTACGACGTCAGCTATGTCTACGGCCATCTGAACGATTTCAACTCGAGCCAGGACATCGACACCGCACGCTATCGCCAGTCGCTCGATTCGATCCGCGTCGGCACCGGCAACGTCGTCGGCACCGACATCGTCTGCCGCGACGCGGAGGCGCGCGCCAACGGCTGTATCCCGATCAACCTGTTCGGTCGCGGCACCGCCGATCCGCGCGCGGCCGCCTATGTCCAGGCCGTCGTTCCGAAGTCGGAGGACATCACCAACGAACAGCATGTCGTCACCGCGACACTGGCATCGTCGTCGCTGTTCGATCTGGGCGCGGGTGGCGTCGGCCTCGCCGTCGGGGTCGAATATCGTTATGAATCGGTGTTCGACGACCTCGACACGCTGACCAACACCGGCGGCAATTCGGGCAACCAGATTCCTGATCTCAGTGGATCGCAGGACGTTCGCGAAGTCTTCGGCGAAGTGAACGTGCCGTTGCTGTCCGATCGGGGCCTGTTCCAGTATCTTGGGGTCAACGGCGCGGTACGTTACTCCGACTATTCGACGATCGGCGGCGTGCTGAGCTGGAACGCCGGTGCCGAATGGGAACCGTTCGACGGCTTCCGCCTGCGCGGTCGTTATGCGGTCGCCAACCGTGCGCCGAACAACTCCGAGCTGTTCAGCGCGCCGTCGGAAACCTTTGCCGGCGTCACCGATCCGTGCGACGGCATCACCCGCACCTCGACCGGCGGCACCGATGCGGCGTGCCGTGCGATCCCGGCGATCGCCGCCTATTTCGCCGCCAACCCGAACGGCACCTTCGCCTACACGCCTGCCGATGCACAAAGCATCAACGGCTTCGTCGGCGGCAACCGTAACCTGCAGGAAGAAACCGCCAAGACGATCACCGGCGGCTTCACCTACACCCCGTCGTTCGTGCGCGGTTTCCAGTTCACCGCCGATTATTTCGACATCCAGGTGGAGAACGCGATCGCCACGCTCGACCGGTCGGACACGATCGAAAAGTGCCTGCAGACCAGCGACGCGATCTATTGCAACAACGTCTTCCGCTATGGCCAGACCGGCTATCTCCAGACGGTCAACGCGCAGCTCATCAACATCGCCGGCTTCAAGGTGCGCGGCATCGACGTCGGCGTGCGCTACTCGACCGGTCTCGGCCTGAGCGCCGAGGATCGCTTCAGCCTCGTCGCCAACTATACCTATCTGCTCGACTACAAGACGCAGACCGACCCGGCGACGCCCGAGGAAGAGTTCGCCGGCACGTTCGGCAACGGTTTCTCGACCCACAAGCTGAACGCGCGCGCGACCTATACCACCAACGGCACCGGGTTTAGCTGGCAGACGACGTTCCTGAGCGGCGGTCCGTTCATCCGCAACGCCTTCATCAGCAACGATCCGGCGGTGCTCGCGCTTAACGACGTCAAGGATTACTGGCTGCACAACATCCAGATCAGCCAGGACGTCAGCGACAAGTTCACCTTCTTCTTCAACGTCGACAATCTGTTCAATACCAAGCCGCAGTATCTGCCGGGCTCGCCGTACGGCACGCCGACCGGCCTCGAAACCTCGGCCGACTTCGACCTGTTCGGACGGCGTTACACGGCGGGTGCCCGCTTCCGCTTCTGATCCGATCGCGGCGATCATGCCGGGGGGCGCTTCCATTGCGGAAGCGCCCCCTTTTTTTCGTGCTTCAACAAGGCGATACCGCGTTGTAACCGTCTGTTGCTGTTTGGTTACACACGTTATCAAAAGCGACTCAATAACGTTATACGTATTTACTGAACCCGGAACGCGCTCGATACCGCTGCCGTTGATGACGTGCCTAGGGAGGCCGTCTGCCAACGATACCGTCCGATACGGACCAGTGAAGGGGTTCATCGACCGATGATTTCTACCATGCTGCGCGCAAGCCTGCGCACCGGCGCCGCCGGATCGGCGCTCGCCATCGGCCTGCTGGCGTTGCCCGCGGCTGCCCAGACGACGACGCCGACCAACGATCCGACCGCGCTCCAGGCCCCGGCGCCTGCCGAGGCGCAGGATCAGGAAATCGTCGTCACCGGATCGATCCTGCGCACCACCGCGCGCGAAACCCCGTCGCCGGTCACGGTGCTGACCGCCGAATCGTTCGAACAGCGCGGCATCACGACCACGCAGGACGCGATCCAGCAGCTCACGTCGAACAACGGCCCGGCGCTGACCAACTCGTTCACCGCGAACGGTGCGTTCGGCGCGGGCGCATCGGCGGTGTCGCTGCGCGGTCTGTCGACCAGCTCGACGCTGGTGCTGTTCGATGGCCTGCGCGCCGCTTACTATCCGCTGTCGGATGACGGCACGCGCAACTTCGTCGATCTGAACACCATCCCCGACGACATCGTCGAGCGGGTCGAGGTGCTGCGCGATGGTGCATCGTCGAGCTACGGCGCCGACGCGATCGCCGGCGTGGTCAACATCATCACCAAGCGCGAATACAAGGGCGTCGGTGGCCGTGCCGAAGCCGGTATTTCCGAGCGCGGCGATGCCGCCAACTATCGCCTGAGCCTGACCGCCGGCACCGGCGACCTGTCCGAGAATGGCTACAACGCCTATATCAGCGGCTTCTACTTTCGCTCGGAAGGCGTGATGAACCGCGAGCGCGGCTATCCCTACAACACCGACGATCTGCGCGGCGTCTGCAACGACGGGCTGTGCGGCCCGAACAACGTGCTGAACGGGCTGAACGCGGCGGGTGGTTTCCGCAACGGCGGTTTCTCGCTCAACACCAGCAACTTCTATGTCCAGCCGGTCGACCCGTCGAATACGACCACGCTCGGCCGCTTCCAGAAGCTGAACCCGAACCTCGCCTGCGATCGCGGCTCGGCCTATAATCTGACCGCCGCCGAACTGCTCGGCAGCAGCAACCTGAACGCGCCGACCACGGTCTGCTCGCAGGACGTGACGCAGGAATTCGGCAACATCACCCCGAACATCGAACGCTTCGGCGGTTCGGCGCGCGGCACCTTCCAGGTCGGCGACAATGCCGAAGCCTATGCGATGGTGAACTTCCAGCAGAGCACGGTGAACTACACCGGGTTGCCCGCCACCATTCGCGGCAACGCGCCGGCCGGCATTCTCTTCCCGCAATATTCGACCGCCGCCGGTGGTGGTGCCTTTGCCGCCGGATCGGCCGCGCTGGTCCTGCCGGTCTTCGTCTGCGCGACGGGCGTCAACTGCGCCACCGCCGCCGACCGTCGCCTGAACCCGAACAACCCGTTCGCCGGCGTTGGTCAGCTTGCCCGCATCGGCGGTCGTCTGCCCGACATCCAGGAATATAACGAGACGCGCAGCCGCGTGTATCGTGCCGCGCTCGGCATCAACGGCACGTTCAGCGACGACTGGAACTACTCGGTCAACGCGACCGCGATGCACACCGACCTGCGTCGCTCGTCGAGCGGCTATGTCTATATCGCCAACCTGCTCAGCTCGATCGCCACGGGGTCGTACAACTTCGTCAACCCGTCGCAGAACAGTCAGGCGGTGCGCGACTTCATCGCGCCCGACAACATCACCGACTCCTCGTCGGATCTGTACCAGGCCGAAGCCACGATCGGTCGCGAACTGTTCCAGTTGCCCGGCGGTCCGCTCCAGCTCGGCGTCGGCGTCGCGATCCGCTACGAAGCGATCGAGGCCCCCAGCGCCAACCCCGACACCAACGGCCCGACGCAGCGCTATTTCCGCCTGAACGCCTTTGGCACCGAGGGCAACCGGACGGTCTATTCGGCCTTCGCCGAGCTGAACGCGCCGATCTTCGAACAGCTCGACGTCAATCTGTCGGGTCGCTACGACAAGTACAGCAGCGGGCAGGACGCCTTCTCGCCGAAGATCGGCGCGAAGTTCACGCCGATCCCGCAGTTGGCGATCCGCGGCACCTATTCGCGCGGGTTCCGCATCCCGTCGTTCGCGGAAGCCAATGCGCTGCCGACGACCGGCTATGTCACGATCCAGCCGAACACGCTGCCGGCCAGCTTCCGTGCCCAGTATGGCGCGGCCTGCGCCACCACGCCGACGTCGTGCCCGACCTATCTGACCACCTATTCGCTGGGTCAGACGACGCTCGCCTCGCCCGATCTCGAACCCGAAAAGTCGCGCAGCTTCACCGGCGGCATCATCCTCGAACCGATCCGGGCGATCACGATCACGGTCGATTACTATAACATCAAGAAGACCGGGGCGATCACCTCGGCCGACAACACCCCGGCAATCGCCGCCTATTATGCGGGTCAGGCGATCCCGACCGGGTTCAACGTCATCGCTGACGCACCCGATCCCAACTTCCCGACCGCGCTGCCGCGTATCGCCTTCGTGCAGTCGCAGCTCGTCAATTCGGACACGATCCGGTCGGAAGGGATCGACGCGGCGGTCACGGGCCGGTTCAATCTCGCCGATGGCGTGCGCTTCACCACGGCGGCGACCGCCAGCTACATCCTCGACCTGTCGACGACCTTCGCCGACGGCACTCGCCAGCGTTATGCCGGCACGCTCGGCAACTTCAACCTGACCGCCGGCAACGGCACGCCACGCTGGCGCGCGTCGTGGCAGAACACGATCGACACCGACACCTTCTCGGTGACGGGTGTCGCCAACCTGTTCGGCGGCTATGACCTGTCAGCCGAGGACCAGGGCGATACCGCGGGCGACTGCGGCCAGAACCCGGGCTATGTCGAATGCCACATCGCGCCGTACATCACGGTCGATGGCACCGCGACGTTCAAGGTGAACGACAAGTTCAACTTCTACGTCAACGTGCTGAACATCCTCGACGACATGCCGCCGCTCGACCCCGTCACCTATGGCGCGCACCTGTACAATGCGGTGCAGGGCGGCAACGGGATCATCGGTCGCGCCTACCGCGCCGGCGTGAAGTTCAACCTGTAACGAACCGGTCTTCGGGCCAAAAAATGGGGGCGCTTCCACATCGGAAGCGCCCCCTTCTTTTTGACTGGATGCGGGCGGTGCGAGATCAGCCCACTGACAGCGTCAGCGCGCCGTCACCCTCATCGACATACACCGTCGACCCGTCCTTGACCGACCCGCGCAGGATCAGGTCGGCGAGCGGGTCCTGCAAATAGCGCTGCACCGCGCGCTTGAGCGGCCGGGCACCATATACCGGATCATAGCCGACCCGCCCCAGCCATGCGCGCGCCGGCTCGGTGAGGTCGATCTTCACCTTGCGATCGGCGAGCAGGCGACGGACGCGAGCGACCTGGATGTCGACGATCGGCGCCATGTGATCGGCGGCGAGGCGGTGGAACAGGATGATCTCGTCCAGCCGGTTGAGAAATTCCGGGCGGAAGTGCGACCGCACGACCTCCATCACCTGCGGCTCGACGACCTCCACGCCCTGCCCGTCGCCGAGGTTGGTCAGATACTGGCTGCCGAGGTTCGAGGTGAGAATGATGATCGTGTTCGAGAAATCGACGGTCCGCCCCTGCCCGTCGGTCAGCCGCCCGTCGTCGAGCACCTGCAACAGCACGTTGAACACGTCGCCGTGCGCCTTCTCGACCTCGTCGAACAGCACGACCTGATAGGGCCGGCGGCGGACGGCTTCGGTCAGGACGCCGCCTTCCTCGTAGCCGACATAGCCCGGCGGGGCACCGATCAGCCGGGCGACGGCGTGCTTCTCCATGAACTCGCTCATGTCGATGCGCACCATGGCGCTCGGATCGTCGAACAGGAACTCGGCCAGCGCCTTGGTCAGTTCGGTCTTGCCGACGCCGGTCGGCCCCAGGAACAGGAAGCTTCCAAGCGGCCGGTTCGGGTCCTGTAGCCCGGCACGCGAGCGGCGGACGGCGGTGGCGACCGCGCGGACCGCTTCGGCCTGACCGATGACCCGTTTGCCGAGCGCCTCCTCCATGGCGAGCAGTTTCTCGCGTTCGCCCTCGAGCATGCGGTCGACGGGCACCCCGGTCCAGCGGCTGACGACGGCGGCGATGTCGTCGGCGGTCACTTCCTCGCGCAGCATCGCGCCGGCCGACGCACCGGCGGCCTCAGCCAGTTGCTTCTCCAGCGTGGGGATGGTGCCGTAGGTCAGTTCGGACATCTTCGCCAGATCGCCCGAGCGCTGCGCCTGTTCCAACGCCATGCGCGCGGCGTCGAGCTGTTCCTTCAGCTTGGCTTCGGAGGCGATCTTGTCGCGCTCGGCCTGCCAGCGGGTGGTGAGGCCGGCCAGTTGCTCCTCGGCATTGGCGAGTTCCTCTTCCAGCGTGTCGAGCCGGTCGAGGCTGGCGGCGTCGCTCTCGCGGCGCAGCGCCTCACGCTCGATCTTCATGCGCAGGATGCGGCGGTCGAGGCTCTCGATCTCCTCGGGCTTGCTCTCCACCTCCATGCGGATGCGGCTGGCAGCCTCGTCCATCAGGTCGATCGCCTTGTCGGGCAGGAAGCGGTCGGTAATGTAGCGGTTGCCGAGCGTTGCCGCCGAAACCAGCGCGCCGTCGGTGATGCGGACGCCGTGGTGGAGTTCGTATTTCTCCTTGAGGCCACGCAGGATGCTGATCGTGTCCTCGACGGTCGGTTCACCGACGAACACCGGCTGGAACCGCCGCTGAAGCGCGGGGTCCTTTTCGACATGCTTGCGATATTCGTCGAGCGTGGTCGCGCCGATGCAGTGGAGTTCGCCGCGCGCGAGCGCCGGCTTCAACAGATTGCCGGCATCCATCGCGCCTTCGGATTTGCCCGCGCCGATCAGCGTATGCATCTCGTCGATGAACAGGATGATCTGGCCTTCGGCGCCCTTCACCTCGTCGAGCACGCCTTTCAGCCGCTCCTCGAACTCGCCGCGATATTTGGCACCCGCGATCAACGAGCCCATGTCGAGCGACATGAGCGCGCGGTCCTTCAGGCCCTCGGGCACGTCGCCATTGGCGATGCGCAGCGCGAGCCCTTCGGCAATCGCGGTCTTGCCGACGCCGGGTTCACCGATCAGGACCGGATTGTTCTTGGTCCTGCGGGCGAGGATCTGGATCGTGCGGCGGATTTCCTCGTCACGGCCGATGACGGGGTCGAGCTTGCCGTCGCGCGCCGCCTGCGTCAGATCGCGGGCGAATTTCCTGAGCGCGTCGTAGCGGTCCTCCGCGCCTGCCGTGTCGGCGGTGCGGCCACCGCGCAGCTTGTCGATCGCGGCGTTCAGGCCCTGCGGCGTGACACCGGCGGCGGTCAGCGCCTTGCCCGCCGGCCCTTGCGACGGGGTGAGCGCGAGCAGCAGCCGTTCGACGCTGACGAAGCTGTCACCCGCCTTCGCCGCGATCTGTTCGGCCTGATCGAGCAGGCGGACGAGATCGTTGTCGAGGCCGGGCGACGATTGCGCGCCCGATCCCGACACCGCCGGAATCCGGGCGAGCGCGGCGTCGGTATCGGCATTGGCGCGCCGCGCGTCGCCACCGGCGGCGGCGATCAGCCCCGATGCCATGCCCTGATCGTCGTCGAGCAGCGCCTTCAATAGATGTTCGGGGGCGATGCGCTGATGGCTGTTGCGGATCGCCACGGTCTGCGCGGCTTGCAGGAAGCCCTTGGCGCGGTCGGTGAATTTTTCGAGGTTCATAACGCTCCCCTGTGATGTTGGCCGCGATATGGTGTGGTATATCGGCAACACAAGAGGCGATCGTTAGGGGGTATTGTCCGCCATCGTCACCCCGGACTTGTTCCGGGGTCCACCTTTCGGCGGGCGATGCCGGTCAGGATCGGACCGCGTCGTCTGCGACACGGTGGACCCCGGAACGAGTCCGGGGTGACGACGAGGTGGGGGCGGCAGGGCTACACTCTGCCCCGCCTCCAACCTTACGCTCCTTCGAGCAGCCGTTCCCGCTTGATCTTCTCGCGCCAGACCAGGGGCGCGAGGTGGTGGACGTTCTGGCCTTCGCTGTCGACCGCGACCGTCACCGGGAAATCCTCGACCTCGAACTCGTAGATCGCTTCCATCCCGAGATCGGCGAAGCCGACGACCTGCGATCCCTTGATCGCGCGCGCCACCAGATAGGCAGCACCGCCGACCGCCATCAGATAGGCCGACTTGCGTTCTGCAATCGCCTTGGTCGCATCGACGCCGCGTTCGGCCTTGCCGACCATCGCCAGCAGGCCCTGATCGAGCATCATCCGGGTGAACTTGTCCATGCGGGTCGCGGTGGTCGGACCGGCCGGGCCGACGACTTCCTCGCCGACCGGATCGACCGGCCCGACATAATAAATGACGCGCCCGCGGAAATCGACCGGCAGTTCCTCGCCCTTGGCCAGCATGTCGGCGATCCGCTTGTGCGCGGCGTCGCGGCCGGTCAGCATCTTGCCATTGAGCAATAGCCGGTCGCCATGCTTCCACGTCGCGACGACTTCGGGGGTCAGCGTGTCGAGGTCGACGCGGATCGCCGCCTTGTCCGGCGTCCAGTTGACGTCGGGCCAGTCGGACAGTTTCGGCGTCTCAAGATACGCCGGACCCGATCCGTCGAGCGTGAAATGCGCGTGGCGGGTGGCGGCGCAATTGGGGATCATCGCCACCGGCTTCGATGCGGCGTGCGTCGGCCAGTCGAGGATCTTGACGTCCAATACGGTCGACAGCCCGCCCAGCCCCTGCGCGCCGATGCCGAGCGCGTTGACCTTGTCCATCAGCTCGATGCGCAGCGCCTCGATGTCGTTCTGCGGGCCGCGCGCCTTCAACTGCGCCATGTCGATCTGGCCCATCAGCGATTCCTTGGCGAGCAGCATCGCCTTTTCGGCGGTGCCGCCGATGCCGATGCCGAGCATGCCGGGCGGACACCAGCCGGCCCCCATCTGCGGCAGCATCTCCAGCACCCAGTCGACGATCGAATCGCTGGGGTTCATCATCTTGAACTTCGACTTGTTTTCGCTGCCGCCGCCCTTGGCCGCGACGTCGACATGCACCTTCGTGCCCGGCACCATCTCGACATGCAGTACCGACGGTGTGTTGTCCTTGGTATTACGGCGGGTGAACGCCGGATCGGCGAGGATCGAGGCGCGCAGCTTGTTCTCCGGGTGCAGGTACGCGCGGCGCACGCCCTCGTCGACGACCTCCTGCAACGACCGGTCGGAGGCGAGGCGGCAGTCCTGGCCCCATTTGACGAACACGGTGACGATGCCGGTGTCCTGACAGATCGGGCGATGCCCCTCGGCGCACATCCGGCTGTTGGTCAGGATCTGCGCGATCGCGTCCTTGGCGGCGGGCGACGTTTCGGCGGCATAGGCGTCGCCCAGCGCGCGGATATAATCCATCGGGTGATAATAGCTGATGAACTGGAGCGCGTCGGCAACGCTGTCGATCAGGTCGGCTTCGGTTATGGTGACGGTCATCGGCGGGTCCATGGCAAGCGGTTTGGCATCTGTCCGAAAACGCGCGGATGCGCGTTTTGCGGTGCCGGCCCGCTACCCCACCCGGCCACCCACACGGTATCCTCGATGGGTGGCCGGGTGGGGTAGCGGGCCGGCACCGCACAAGAAACTCGCTCTTCCGCGAGTTTCCAGACGGACTCTTGTCTGCCGTCCTACAGGGTGCGACGCCTGCCTTGCAAAGACTTCGTTCACCTCTGCGCGCTATCGCTTCCTGTCGGATCAAGGGGACGGACGTTGCACCACGGCGGACTGAAGGCGGCGTTGCGATCGTGGGTACAGGGATCGGACGATCCCGCCCGCGGCGATGCCGACCGCGCGCTGCTGCTACTGCGCGAGGCGGAGGACCATGGCCCGACGTGGTTCTGGCAGACCGACCGCATCGGCAGGCTGACCTATCTCAGCGGCAAGATCGCCACGGTGTTCGCCGACCATGGCCTCGATCCGGTGGGGATGCCGCTGATCGACCTGTTGCGCATCGCCGGCGGCGCCGAGCGCGGCGGCGACGCCGAACGCACCATCGCCTTTCATCTGAGCGCGCGCACCGCCTTCGCCGACTATGCCGTCACCCCGGCGATCAAGGGCAGCGGCGACTGGCACTGGACGGTGTCGGGCAGCCCCGCCACCGATCCCTATGGCCGGTTCGAGGGCTTCGTCGGCACCGGCAGCGATACCGGATCGATCCGCCAGTCCGATGCGGCGATCACCCGCCTCGCGTTGTTCGACAGCCTGACGGGGCTGGCCAACCGCCAGCGGATGCGGATGTCGCTCGAACAGACGCTGGCGCAAGGGGGGTATGACGGGACCGCGCTGTTTCTGCTCGACCTCGACCGGTTCAAGGCGGTGAACGATACGCTGGGGCACCCGGTCGGCGACGCGCTGCTCAAACAGGTCGCGGCGCGGCTGACCCGGGCGGTCGGCGAGGCCGGCCTCGTCGGAAGGCTGGGCGGCGACGAGTTTCAGGTGGTGCTGCCGCGCATGGGCGACCGGGCGGCGATGGCGACGCTGGCGCAGGGAATCATCGCCGCGCTGTCGCAACCCTTTTTCATCGGTGAGGCGTGCGTGTCGATCGGCTGTTCGATCGGCATCGCGGTTTCGCCCGAGCATGGCGACGGCCCTGACACCCTCGTGTCGCATGCCGATCTCGCGCTCTATGCCGCCAAGGGCGCGGGACGCGGCGTCCACCGCTTCTTCCACGACGCGCTGCTCGACGGGGCACGGTCGCGCCAGTTGCTCGAAACCGAATTGCGCCAGGCGCTGGCGCTCGACCAGATGCGGCTGGTCTATCAGCCGGTCGTGGCGACCGCCGATGGCGCGATCACCGGCTATGAGGCGCTGTTGCGCTGGGACCATCCGCAGCGCGGGCGGATGCTGCCCGCCGACTTCCTCAGCGTCGCCGAGGAATCGGGGCTGATCGAGCCGATCGGCGAATGGGTGTTGCGCACCGCGTGTCGCGACGCGGCGCGCTGGGGCGGCGAGACACATCTGGCGGTGAACCTGGCAGCGACGCAGTTCGCCAATCCGGCCTTGCCAGCGATCGTCACCAACGCGCTGGCCCGCGCCGGCCTGCCGCCCGACCGGCTGGAACTGGACGTGGCGGAGGCGAGCGTGTTGCGCGATCTCAACGCCTCGGCGACGATCTTCGCCGCGCTCAAGACGGTCGGGGTGCGGATCGCGCTCCATGATTTCGGGGCGGGGCCGGCGTCGCTCGGCTGCCTGCGCCGCCTGCCGTTCGACCGGATCAAGATCGATCGCAGCTTCGTGCGCGGCGTGGGCGACGTCGCCGGCCGCAACGCGGCGGTGGTGCGCGCGATCACGACGCTGGCCGATGCACTGGCGATCGAGACGACCGCCAAGGGCGTGGAATTCCACGACGAGATCGCCGCCGTGCGCGACCTGGGCTGCGACAGCGTGCAGGGCTTCGTCTATGGTCAGCCGCTGGAAGCCGAGGCGGCGATCGCGCAACTGCGCGCCGGCGGCGTCGCCGAGAGCAGCGGCCTGAAATCCAATCGCGCGCCGCGCACCCGCATGTTGCGCAGCGCCACGATCGAGATCGCGGGCGAACGCCGCATCGCCCGCATCCGCGACCTGAGTTCGACCGGCGCGCTGATCGATTCGATCGTGTTCGACGACGATCTCGTCGGCGATCGCCTTCGGATCGAGATCGTCGATGGCCAATGGGTGGCGGCGACGCTGCGCTGGGCGCAGGACGGCCGCGCCGGGCTGCATTTCGACCAGCCGATCGTGATCGACCGGCGGATGATGAACCGCCGCCGGGGTTGATCGCAAACCGTTACCGGGGTTAGCCACGGCGCATGACCGAGTTGCCCAAGACCGAGGCGGACGCCGCCGCCGAGCTGACCGATCTCGCGGCGCGGATCGCCCGTGCCGACGCGCTGTATCACGGCGAGGACGCGCCCGAACTGGACGATGCCGAGTATGACGCGCTGGTCCGCCGCAACCGCGCGATCGAGGCGGCCTTTCCGCACCTCATGCTCGCCGATTCCCCGTCGCGCCGGGTCGGTGCCGCGCCGTCGGGGCATCTGGCGAAGGTCGCGCATGCCCGGCCGATGCTGAGCCTCAACAACGCCTTTGCCAACGACGACGTCGCCGAGTTCATCGCCGGGGTCCGCCGTTTCCTGCGGCTGGCCGACGATGTCGCCGTGGCGCTGACCGCCGAGCCGAAGATCGACGGACTGTCGTGCTCGCTGCGCTATGAAGGGAGGCGGCTGGTGCGCGCGCTGACGCGCGGCGACGGATCGGTCGGCGAGGACGTCACCGCCAATGTCGCGACGATCGCCGACATTCCGCAGACCTTGCCCGAAGGCGCGCCCGACGTGTTCGAAGTGCGCGGCGAGGTGTATATGGCCAAGGCCGATTTCGCCGGACTGAACGCCCGCCTGCTGGCGGACGCGCCCGATCCGGCCAAGGCGCGCCAGTTCGCCAATCCGCGCAACGCCGCCGCCGGATCGCTGCGCCAGAAGGACGCCGCCGTCACCGCCGCCCGCCCGCTCAAATTCCTCGCGCATGGCTGGGGCGAGGCGAGCGCGCTGCCCGCCGAGACTCAGGCCGGGGTCGTCGCGGCCTTGCGCGACTGGGGCTTCCCCATCGCCGAGGCGTTCCGGCGGTGCGAGGGCACGGCGGAGGCGCTCGACGTCTATCGCGCGATCGAAGGGCGCCGCGCCGACCTGCCGTTCGACATCGACGGGGTGGTCTACAAGCTCAACCGGCTCGACTGGCAGGAGCGGCTGGGCTTCGTCGGCCGCGCGCCGCGCTGGGCGATCGCGCATAAATTCCCGGCGGAGCGCGCGCAGACGACGCTCAGGGCGATCGATATTCAGGTCGGGCGCACCGGCGCGCTCACCCCGGTCGCCCGGCTGGAGCCGGTGACGGTCGGCGGGGTCGTCGTCACCAACGCCACGCTGCACAACGCCGACGAGATCGAGCGGCTGGGCGTGCGCGTCGGCGACCGGGTGGTGGTACAGCGTGCCGGCGACGTCATCCCGCAGGTGGTCGAGAATCTGACCGCCGGCGAGCCGCGCGACGCCTTCGTCTTTCCCGCCGAATGTCCGGTGTGCGGGTCGCTCGCCGAACGTGGTGAGGGCGAAGTGGTGGTGCGTTGTACCGGTGGGCTCATCTGCCCGGCGCAGCGGGTCGAACGGCTGATCCATTTCGTGTCGCGCCATGCGTTCGACATCGCCGGGCTGGGGCTGGTGCGGGTCGAGGAATTCTTTCGCGACGGGCTGATTTCCTCGCCCGCCGATATTTTCCGGCTGCACGGAAAACGCGCCGAGCTGGTCCAGCGCGAGCGCATGTCCGACCTCGTCGTCGGCAAGCTGCTCGACGCGATCGAGGCGCGGCGGACGATCGCGCTCGACCGGTTCCTGTTCGCGCTCGGCATCCGCCATGTCGGCGAGATCACCGCGCGCGACCTCGCCCGGCGCTACGGCACGATCGAGGCGTTCCGCGAGATGATCGACCGCGCGCTGGCGGTGCGCGCCGAAACGGTTCCGGCGATCGGCGAGAACGACCGCAAGTTCGTGCTGCGGCGCGGCCGGGCGCTGGTCGCGGCGGTCGAGACGCAGGGCATCGGCCCCGAAGTCGCCGACGCGCTGCTCGCCTTCTTCGCCGAGGAGCATAACCGCGCGGTCGTCGACGATCTCTTGAGCGAAGTCCGCCCCGCCCCGGTCGAACACACGACCGTCGCCTCGGAACTGACCGGCAAGACGGTGGTGTTCACCGGCAGGCTCGAAACGCTCAGCCGCGACGAGGCCAAGGCGCAGGCCGATGCGCTGGGCGCGCGGGTCGCCGGATCGGTATCGAAAAAGACCGATCTGGTGGTGGTCGGCGCCGATGCCGGATCGAAGCGCGCGAAGGCCGAGGAACTGGGTATTCGCGTGATCGACGAGGCGGCGTGGAACGCGATCGTATCGAATGCGACGTGATGTTTTTGCAACGCACCAACAGAGACTTGGCCACCCCCTTTCGATTGTCAGAAAATAGAAATATGCGACGTTCATTGGCGCTGGGACGGTGAAGCGCACCGCCCGAACCAACTGACGAGTCGCGCCAAAAATATTGCGATTCAAAGGGGACTTATGAACACCAAGCTCTTTGCCGGCGTGGCCTTTGCTGCGCTCCTCCTGCCTGTATCGGCCTTTGCGCAGTCGACCGGTTCGACCGATTTCGAATCGGAAGACATCGTCGTCACCGGTTCGCGCGCCGACAACGGCGTCGACGGCATCAAGATTCCCGACGGTCCCAAGGCGCGCGTCGTGCTGGATCAGGAATTCCTAGCCAAGCAGACCCCCGGCAACACGGTGCTCGACGCGCTGAACATCGTTCCCGGCGTCAACTTCACCCAGAGCGATCCGTTCGGCTCGTCGGGCGGCAACATCCGCATCCGCGGCTTCGATGGCAACCGCGTCTCGCTGACGTTCGACGGCTTCCCGCTGAACGATTCGGGCAACTATGCGATCTATTCGAACCAGCAGCTCGACCCCGAGCTGGTCGACGAGATCAACGTCAACCTCGGCGCGACCGACGTCGACAGCCCGACCGCATCATCGTCGGGCGGCACGATCAACTATCGCACGCTGATCCCGTCGGAAACGCTGTCGGCGACGCTGGTCGCTTCGTACGGCGATTTCGATTTCCACCGCGTGTTCGGCCTGATCGAAACCGGCAACCTGACCGCGTCGGGCACCCGCGCGTTCCTGTCGGCGTCAAAGGCCTCGAACGACAAGTTCCGTGGCACCGGTGAAATCCGCAAGCAGCAGTTCAACGCCGGCATCTACCAGCCGCTGGGCGACAACGGCGACTTCATCCGCATCTCGGGCCACTATAACGAGAACCGCAACAACCAGTTTCGCAACCCGACGCTGAGTGACATCCGCAATGCGCTGCCCGCCGGCGTCGTTGCGGCGAACGCCGCGGCATCGCCCGAAAACCCGATCCGGCTCGACTTCACGAACAGCCAGTTCGCGGTCGTCAACGGCATCGAGAATGACGCGCTCTGCTCGACCCCGACGCCGGTGAACGGCACGGCACAGGCGGCGGCCAACTGCTCGAACTATTACGGCGTCCGCATCAACCCGTCGAACACCGGCAACGTGCGCGCCAATTCGCGCTTTTCGCTGACCGACCGGCTGACGCTGACGCTCGACGGGTCGTACCAGTATGTCCTCGCCCATGGCGGTGGCAGCACGACGCTGAGCGAGAGCGATCCCCGTGCCAAGGGCAGCCTGACCGGTTCGCAGGGCGTCGACTATAACGGCGACGGCGATTTCCGCGATACGGTGCGCTTCTTCACGCCGAACATCACCAACACCAACCGCTACACCGGCATCGCCTCGCTGCGCTACGACTTCAGCGACGACCAGCGCGTCCGCGTCGCCTATACCTATGACAATGCGCAGCATCGTCAGACCGGCGAATGGGGCTATCTCTATTCGAACGGCATGCCGGAAAACCCGTTCGCGGGCCGCAACGGCCGCCCGGTGCTGGCCGCCGACGGCTTCGTCATCACCCAGCGCGATCGCAAGTCGGTGGCGTTGCTGAACCAGATCTCGGGCGAATATATCGGCCGCTTCTTCGACCGGAGCTTTACCATCCAGGCCGGTCTGCGCGTGCCGTTCTTCAAGCGCGATCTCCAGACCTACTGCCCGGTCCAGGCACGCGACGGTTTCGCCTATTGCTCGTCGCAGCCGATTCCCAACCCCACGGTGACGGGCACGCAGCCCTATGTGATCGTGCAGCCGGGTGCCGCCTTCACCAGCACGGGCAATCCCCAGCCGCTGTATGCGCCCTATGCGCAGGAATATACCTACGACGCGCTGCTGCCCAACGTCGGCTTCACCTACAACTTCGTCGACACCAACCTCAGCATGTTCGGCAGCTACGCCAAGGGTCTCTCGGCACCGCGCACCGACAACCTGTACCGCGCGCCGTTCATCGACGTGCAGCCGGAAAAGACCGACTCGTTCGATCTCGGCCTGCGCTACAACAGCCGCATGGTGCAGTCGCAGGTCACGGGCTGGTACATCGGCTACAAGAACCGCATCGTGACCTCGTTCGACTTCGAACAGGGCATCTCGTTCGACCGCAACATCGGCGCGGTGGAAAGCTATGGCTTCGACGGCACCGTCACCGTGCGTCCGGCGCAGTGGGTCGGGCTGACGGCGATCGCGTCGTACACCCATACCGAGCTGCTCTCGAACGTCCGCACCACCGGCACGCAGGTCGTCGCGACGCGCGGCAAGAAGGTCACGGAAACGCCTGAGTGGCAGTTCGGTGGTCGTGCCGAGTTCAACTATGGCCCGGTCAACCTCGGCGTGCAGGGCAAGTGGGTCGACGAGCGGTTCGCGACCGACCTGAACGACGTGGTCGTCGGTGCCTATACGCTGGTCGATCTCGACGCGCGTTTCAGCCTCGAGGATTATGGCTTGAAGCGCACCAGCCTGTCGCTGAACGTCCGCAACCTGTTCGACGAGCGCTATTTCGGCAACATCAGCACGCAGGTCGACGCGCGTTCGGGCAACCCGAACTTCTCGGTCGGCTATCCGCGTACCGTCATCGGCTCGGTCAAGTTCGGCTTCTAAGCCCTACCGAACCCGGCCATCCGCGAAACCGCCGTCCCGGAAACGGGGCGGCGGTTTTCGTTTGGGGCGGGTTTCCGCTACACACCCGCTTTGCAACCCGCCCCCCGCAGCCTAGAAACGGACAGGGGCAGAACGATGTGACGGAGCGCATGACGCTAAAGCCCGCCATTTTCTCGCGACCCTTCTTCGAACAGAAGAACCGCGCCTTCTGGCTGCTGCAGGCGGCCGGATGGACCGGCTATCTGATCCTGCGATCGGTCTCGACGGTGGCGAGCGCGGCGTCGCTCAAGAGCGTGCTGGGCAATATCGTCGAGGTGATCGTCGGCTATTGCCTGACGCTGCTGATGAGCGTGCTGTACGGCTATTACCGGTCGATGCCGCGCCTGCCGGCGATCTTCCTGACGATGTGTACCCTGTCGGCGGCGACCTTCGCCTATTCGCTGATCGACGCCTTCGTCTTCACCTTTATCCGCAACGTATCGCCCGATGTCAGCTTCTCGCTGGTGCTCGGCACGCTGTTCCTGAACTTCACCGTGCTGGCGGGCTGGTCGGCGCTGTATTTCGGCATCAACTTCTATCTCGTGGTCGAACAGCAGGTCGACGAGATGCAGATGCTGGAGATGCAGGCATCCTCGGCGCAGCTCGCGATGCTGCGCTATCAGCTCAACCCGCATTTCCTGTTCAACACGCTGAACTCCATCTCGACGCTCGTCCTCCTCAAACAGACCGAGAAGGCGAACGTGATGCTCAGCCGCCTCGCCTCGTTCCTGCGCTATACGCTGGCGAACGAGCCGACCGCGCATGTGACGCTGGAGCAGGAGGTTGAAACACTCAAACTCTATCTCGATATTGAAAAGATGCGGTTCGAGGAGCGCCTGCGCACCAGTTTCGATGTCGACGCGCGCGTCGCGCACGCGCGGCTGCCCTCGCTGCTGCTGCAACCGCTGGTCGAGAATGCGATCAAATATGCGGTCACGCCGCAGATCGAGGGGGCCGACATCACGCTTACCGCTCGGCTCGCCGGTAACCGGGTGCAGATTGCCGTATCGGACACCGGCCCCGGCTTGATCGACGGCCCGAAGCGGCCGACGCTGTCGACCGGTGTCGGGTTGCAGAACATCCGGGACCGGCTGGCGCAGGCCTATGGTCCCGATCACCGGTTCGACACCCGCTCCGGCGCGGGTGGCGGCTTCGTGGTCGAGATCGAACTGCCGTTCCAGACGCAAGACGTTACCAAAGAGGCCGCATGACCATCCGTACCATCCTTGTCGACGACGAGTCCCTGGCGATCCAGGGACTGGAACTGCGGCTGCAAGCGCATGACGATGTCGAGATCATCGACAAATGCACCAACGGACGCGAAGCGATCCGATCGATCAAGACCCACAAGCCCGACCTCGTCTTCCTCGACATCCAGATGCCCGGCTTCGACGGCTTCTCGGTCGTGCAGGGGCTGATGGAGGTCGAACCGCCGCTGGTGGTGTTCGTCACCGCGTACAGCGACCATGCGATCCGCGCGTTTCAGGCCGATGCGGTCGATTATCTGATGAAGCCGGTCGAGGAATCGCGCCTCGCCGACACGCTCGACCGGGTGCGCCAGCGCCTGTCGGAAAAGCGTGGGCAAGCCGAGGTCGAAAAGCTGAAGGAAGTGCTGGCCGAGGTCGCGCCCGATACGGCGGCCGAGATGGAAGCCGCCGATGGCGGCGGCGACGACGCGGTCGGCGCCAACCGGTTCGAGAAGCTCATCAACATCAAGGATCGCGGGCAGATCTTCCGCGTCGACGTCGACACGATCGAGATGATCGAGGCGGCGGGCGATTACATGGTCATCAACACCGGCGACAATTCGCTGGTGCTGCGCGAGACGATGAAGGACCTCGAAAAGCGGCTCGATCCGCGCCGGTTCCAGCGGGTCCATCGCTCGACGATCGTCAACCTCGACCTCGTCAAGCAGGTGAAGCCGCATACCAACGGCGAATGTTTCCTGATCCTCGAATCGGGATCGCAGGTGAAGGTCAGCCGGTCGTACCGCGACGTGGTGGCGCGCTTCGTCCACTGATGCCCGAGATCGTCGTCGCGGCGCTGTACCGCTTCGTTCCCGTAGCCGATCCCGAAGCCGTGCGCGCCGCGCTGGAGGCGGTGCTGGCGGCCCATGGCGTGCGCGGCACGTTGCTGGTCGCGGGCGAGGGGCTGAACGGCACGATCGCGGGGTCGGCGGCGGGGATCGACGCCGCGCTCGCTGCGATCCGCGCGGTGCCGGGGTGCGAAGACCTGGCACCCAAGTTCAGCCATGCCGCGACGATGCCGTTCCACCGGCTGAAGGTACGGCTGAAGCGCGAGATCGTGACGATGGGCGTGCCGGGCACCGATCCGAAGCGAATCGTCGGCACCTATGTCGCGCCGGCCGACTGGAACGCGCTGATCGCCGATCCGCAGACGGTCGTGATCGATACCCGCAATGCCTATGAGGTGAAGGTCGGCACTTTTGCCGGGGCGGTCGATCCGGGGACCGACAGCTTTCGCGACTTTCCCGACTGGTTTCGCGCCAATCGCGACGCGCTGCTGGCCGGCAAGTCGAAGGTCGCGATGTTCTGCACCGGCGGCATCCGCTGCGAGAAATCGACCGCGTTCTTGAAGAGCGAGGGCGTCGAGGAGGTCTATCACCTCGACGGCGGCATCCTGAAATATCTCGAAGCGGTGCCGGCGGAGGCCAGCGCGTGGCAGGGCGAATGCTTCGTCTTCGACGAACGGGTCGCGGTGGGGCATGGCCTGACGCCGGGCAGCCACGGTCTGTGCCGGGGGTGCCGCAGGCCGGTCAACGACGTAGACCGCGCCTCGCCGCTGTACCGCGAAGGGGTGGAGTGCCCCGCCTGTGCCGGCACCCATGATGCGGCGACGCTGGCGGGCAAGGCCGAGCGCCACCGGCAGGTCGCGCTGGCCGCTGCTCGGGGGGAACGCCACGTCGGCGCGCGGATGGAGCGTGAAGGGGACAACTCCCCTCCCTGACGAGGGAGGGGTTGGGGGTGGGTCGGTCGGCGAGGAAACGCTGCGGCTCCCACTACCCTACCCACCCCCGGCCCCTCCCTCGTCAGGGAGGGGAGTGTGAGACTTACTCGCCGTCGGCGGCTTTCGTTTCATCGGTGTTCGCCTCGGCCTGTCCGGCATCATCCGCCGCATCCGCCGCCGGCGTCTGGAAATAGGCCTCCACCGGGCCGGTCAGCTTGATCGTCAGCGGCTGGCCCTTGCGGTCCATCTTCTTGCCGAGTGCGACGCGAATCCAGCCTTCGGAGATCGAATATTCCTCGACGTCGTTGCGTTCGGCGCCCTTGAAGCGGATGCCGATGCCGCGCTCCAGCACCGGCTGGTCGAAGTGGGGGCTGCGCGGATTGATCGAGAGGCGATCGGGGGGCGTATCAGTCATGGGCGCGGCCCATGCCGTAAAACCGTGCGCGCGCCAAGCGCAAAGGGCGGGGGATGCCTCCCCCGCCCCGCCCGTCCGGTCAGTTGCAGACGCGGACGCGGACGTTCTGGTCGTAATAGGGATCGTAGCGCTGCTCGATCCAGCACCGCTGATAATCGCGATAGCGCGAGGCGTAATAGCCATCGTTCGGATAATAGCCACGCTGACGATAATAACGGTCGTCGTAGTTATACGCATAGCCGCGATCGCGGTAATAGCGGTCGCGCTGATACCGATGGCGTGGTCCCGACGCCAGCGCCGCGCCGATGGCGAGGCCGGCGATCCCCGCCACCACGGCGGTGCCGGTATTGTCGCGGTCGCGGTAATAGCCGCGACGCCATTGCGCGTCGGCGGGGGCGGCAGCGGTCAGCGTCGTCGCGGCCAGTACCGCGCCCAGACCGGCCTTTGTCAGCAAGGTCGTCATGCCCGTTCTCCTGTCATCTCCCGGCAGGGTTCACCAACCGAACCGGGTCGACGCCTCCGCGTCGATGATGGCATGTCTGCCACGCAGCGACTGAACGGTCGCGGAACCGGTCATTCACGGGCGGTTTATCGAAGGCGGGAGGACGGGCGATGGCGTATTGGCTGCTGAAATCGGAACCGGACAGCTATGGCTGGGACGGTCTGGTGCGCGACGGCGGCACCGAATGGGACGGGGTGCGCAACCATGCCGCCGCCGGTCATCTGCGCGCCATGCAGGTCGGTGACGAGGCGCTCTATTATCATTCGGGCAAGGACAAGGCGGCGGTCGGCGTGGCGCGGATCGCGCGCGCTGCACGGCCGGATGGCGAGGATGGCTGGGTGTCAGTTCGTATCGAACCGCTCCGCCCCCTGCCCCGCCCGGTCGCGTTGAAGGCGATGAAGGCCGAAGCGGCGCTGGCCGACATGGCGATGCTGCGCCAGTCACGCCTGTCGGTATCGCCGGTCGGCGACGCCGAATGGGCGGTGCTGCTGCGACTAGCGGGGGAGTAGCCACTCCCCCGCCGACCGGTCAGGCGGCGTCGACCCGGGCGAGGCGCGGCGACAGCAGATGCACCGCCAGCAGCGCGACGAAATAGGCCGATCCCGCGACGAAGAACAGCGGCGCATAGCTACCGATCCCGTCGAGGACGTAGCCGGCGTATTTCGCCATCATCATGCCGCCGATCGCGCCGACCGTTCCGCCAATCCCGACGACCGATCCGACCGCCGCGCGCGGGAACAGGTCGGAGGGGAGCGTATAGAGATTGGCCGAGAACGCCTGATGCGCGGCGGTGGCGATGCCGATGACGAGGACGGCGACCCACAGATTGTCGATCGACTGGGCGAAGAGCACCGGCAGGACCGCAAAGGCGCAGACCAGCATCGTCGTCTTGCGCGCGAAGTTGACGGTGCGCCCGCGCGCGATCAGCCGCGATGACAGCCAGCCGCCAGCGACGCTGCCAAGGTCCGACAGCAGATAGATCGCGACCAGCGGCGGCCCGAAGCTCAGCAGGTCGAGGTCGTAGCGATCGCCGAGATAGCCCGGCAGCCAGAACAGGAAGAACCACCAGATCGGATCGATGCAGAATTTGCCGAGCGCATAGGCCCAGGTCTCGCGCTTCGTGACCAGCCGCTTCCACGCGATCGGCTTGACCGGATCGGCCGGATCCTGCTCGATCCATGCCAGCTCGCCGCTCGACAGCTTCTTGTGATCGCGCGGGGAGCGATAGAAGATCAGCCACAACGCCAGCCAGAGGAGGCTGACGACGCCGGTAACGACGAACGCCATCCGCCAGCCATAGGCGACGGTCAACAGCGGCACCGCCAACGGCGTGATGATCGCGCCGACGTTCGCCCCGGCGTTAAAGACCCCGATCGCGAAGGCGCGTTCCTTGGCCGGAAACCATTCGGTGACGGCCTTGATCCCCGCCGGGAAATTGCCCGATTCGCCAAGACCCAGCCCGAAGCGCGCCATGGCGAACTGGGTAACGCTGTACGCGCCGCCGTGCGCCATGTGCGCGATCTGCCAGATCACGAAGGCGACGGCATAGCCCATGCGCGCGCCGATCACGTCGACGATGCGACCAAAGCCGATATAGCCGATCGCATAGGCGAACTGGAAAAAGAAGATGACGTTGGCGAAGTCGGTTTCGGTCCAGCGCAGGTCTTTCGACAAGGTGGGCTTGAGCACCCCGATCATCTGCCGGTCGACGTAGTTGATGCACGTCGCCATGAACAACAGGCCGACGATGCCCCAGCGATAGCGGCCGGCGCGCGCTACCGCGCGGTCGATACCGTCATTCTGCCCCGCTTGCATGCCGTAGCTCTCCTTGCATCCCCTGCGCGGGCATGGCGGCATCGATCGCGCAGCTCACCCGCAGACTTCCGAATTCGGCATCGAAGCGCTGTCCGGGCGCCACCGGATGAACCCCGGTGACGGCGCCGGACGATACCCATTGCCCCGCTGCCAGCGTTAGACCACGAGAGGCGAGGCAGTCGATCAGAAACGACACCGCGCCGATCGGTCCGTCGAGCATCGTGCGCGCGCTCGCTTTACCGATCACCGCGCCGTCGATCCGCGACACGACCGGCCAGTCGATGAAATCGCCGTCGCGCCAGCCGGGAATCTCCGCACCGACCAGCAGGCCGTGGTTGTTGCCGTAATCGCTGATCGTCACCAGCGGGCCATCGGCGTTGATGCCGGGATAGGGCGAACTAGCGATCTCGATCCCGACATGGACCGCGTCGATCAACTCCAGCACCGCATCGTGCGACAGTCGGCACGCACCAGGCGCGGGGCTGCGGGCGATGCGGATGCAATATTCCGCCTCGGCCGCCGCGAACCCGTCGGCGATCACCGGCAGGACGGGCGTGGCGTCCAGGAACAACTGATCGGCAAAGATCGGTCCGGCCAGCCGGTTGGCCCCCAGTTGCGTATCGAGTGGCGCGTTGATCTTGCCGACCTTCCACCCGACGACCGTCCGCCCATCGAGCGCGATCGCCCGGTCCTGCACGCCATAGGCTTCGCCCAGCGTCGTCGGACGATCGCCCGGATACTGCGCAAGTCCGCGCGCATCACGCCGCGCGGCGACGAATGCCTGCGCAATCCGGTCACGGTTCTCCATACACGGCCCCTCTCCTTTGATTGCCACCGGCGTATCGGAAACCGGTGTCACTGACAAGCGAGCGAATTGCATGACGGGGACATTGGCGTGCGCGCCACCCCGCGCTATCGATTGCCGATGAAACGCAGCGGCCAGCCCACGATCAACGACGTCGCCCGACTCGCCGGCGTATCCAAGAAGACGGTCAGCCGCGTCATCAACCGGTCGCCGTTGCTGGGCGGCGAAACGCGCGAGCGGGTGGAAGCGGTGATCGCCGAGCTGGGCTATATCCCCAATCCGCAGGCACGCGCGCTGGCGCTGCGCCGCAACTTCCTGATCGCGCTGATCCACGACAATCCCAATGCGCAGATGGTGCTTAACGTGCAGCAGGGATTGCTGGAGGTGCTGCGCGATACCGAGTTCGAATTGCTGGTCCACCCGGTCGATCGCGGTGCGCCCGACATGGCCGACGAGATTCGCCACTTCCTCGAACGCCAGCGCCCTTATGGCGTGATGCTGCTCCCGCCGATCTCCGAGAATGACGCGCTGGCGGCGCTGTGTACGCAGATCGGCTGCCGTTATGTCCGCATGGGATCGGCCTCGTTCGACGAGCACGCTCATATGGTATCGTCGAACGACCGCGAGGCGGTGCGCGGTGCGATCGACCATCTGTTCGCCGCCGGGCATCGCCGCATCTGCATGATCGCCGGGCCGCATGGCTTCCGCTCGGCGTTCGAGCGGCAGCAGGGCTATGAGGAAGCGATGGAGGCCGCCGGGATCGGCATGCAGCGGACGTGGATCGCGCAGGGCGACTATACGTTCGAATCGGGGATGCGCGCCGCCGAACGCCTGCTCGATCTGTCACCGCGCCCGACCGCGATCTTCTCGTCGAACGACGAGATGGCGGCGGGCGCGCTGCATGTCGCGCGGCAACGCGGGCTGGACGTGCCGCAGGATTTGTCGATCATCGGGTTCGACGATACCTCGATCGCGTCGCATCTATGGCCGCCACTGACGACGGTACGCTGGCCGATCGCGACGATGGCGCGGGCGGCGGCGCTCAAGCTGATCGAGGATGGCGAGGAGATCGGCGAGCCTTCGGAAGAAGCGATGTTCGTCTCGACGCTGATCCGCCGCGCCTCGGTCGCGCCGCCCGCCGGGTGACTTGCCCAGCTCGATGACACCGATTACCTTTCCCCCAACCGGCGTATAGCGCCGGACGGGAGAGGTACGATGCAGATCGACAGGCGCACGATCTTGGCGGGCGGCGCGGCGCTGGCCGCCATGCCCGGTGCGGCGCGAGGGGCGACCGATCCGATAGCATGGGGTCCCGGCGGTCGCTGGCAGGGGCTGCGGGAAGCGAGCGTCTCGGTCTTTCGCGGTATCCGCTACGGCGTCGACCCCGGCACCTATCGCTTCCAGCCGCCACGCGCGCCGATCGCGTCGCATGACGTGCAGCGCGCGATCGCCTTCGGCCCCACCTGCCCGCAGCGCGGAACAGGACCCGACCGGGCGGAGGACTGCCTGTTCCTGAACGTCTGGACCCCTGAAGCGCGACCGGGCGCGCGGCGGCCGGTGATGGTGTACTTCCACGGCGGTGCCTATTCGGGCGGGACGGTTGTCGAGCCGCTGGTGTTCGGCAACCGGCTGGCAGCGGCGGGCGACGTGGTGGTGGTGACGGTCAACCACCGGCTGAACGCGCTTGGTTATCTGTATCTCGCCCGGCTGGACCCGCGCTTTGCCGACAGCGGCAACGTCGGCCAGCTCGATCTGGTGCTGGCGCTGCGATGGGTGCGCGACAATATCGCGGGCTTCGGCGGCGATCCCACCCGCGTGATGGTATTCGGCCAGTCGGGCGGCGGGGCCAAGATCGCGACGCTGATGGCGATGCCCGCCGCCCGGGGGCTGTTCCACGCCGCCGCGACGATGAGCGGCCAGCAGGTGACGGGGTCCGGCCCGATCAACGCCACCCGTCGCGCCGAAGCGTTCCTCGCCCGGTTGAAGGCGACCCCGGCGCAAGCGGCGACGCTGCCGGTCGAGCGGCTGATCGATGCGCTGGGCGCGGAGGACCCGATCCTTGGCGGCGGAGTGTATATGGGGCCGGTGGTCGACATGCGGTCGCTGACGCGGCACCCGTTCTGGCCCGATGCGCATCCGCTCGGGGCGACGATCCCGCTGATCCTCGGCAACACACGCGAGGAAACCCGCGCGTTCATCGCGCCCGACGGTCCGGTGTTGCGTGGGATCGACTGGAGCAACATCGCCGCCCGGCTGGCCCCGCAACTGCGCATCGACGTGCATCCCGAATGGCTGGTCGCGCAATATCGCCAGCATTTCCCGGCGATGACGCCCGCCGACCTGCTCTATGCCGCCAGTACCGCCGGGCGAAGCTGGCCGGGACAGGTGATCGAGGCGGAGGCGCGCGCCACCGCCGGGGTGCCGGCATGGGTGTATCAGCTCGATTATTCCTCGCCGCTGCGCCCCGGCGGCGGCGCGGCGCATACCGACGATATTCCGCTGGTGTTCGGCACGCTCGACACCCCCGGATCGGTCAGCGGCACCGGCGCGGATGCGCGCACGGTATCGGCGCGGATGATGGCGGCGTTCGTCGCGCTGGCGCGGAGTGGTAATCCGGGGGCGGACTGGCCGCGCCATACCTTGCCCCGCCGGGCGACGATGATCTTCGACCGGGTCAGCCGGGTGGCGGACGATCCACGCCGTTGGGAACGGGAACTGTTCGCACAGTTTCCCTATGTTCAGCCGGGGACGTGAGGCGGTAGAATATCGCATGCTGCGTCGACGGTCCGTCCTGATCCTGGGTGTCGTTGTCCTCATGGCCTTCGACGGACTTTGGCTGCTGCACCGGCAGACACGGGCTGGCCCTCCCGTCACGCACATCGAGCTGGATTCGCTGGCCATGGTCGTGCCGACGCGCCGGCCGGCGGCGCGGCTGGTCGATGGCCGCTGGGACATGGACCCACGGCCGGATACCGAACGCCCGTTCCCCGGCCTGCCCCGACTCGCCTATGTCAGCCTTGCGCCGGACCCGACCCTGGGCCATGCCGTCCGGATGATCCGCGATCTTCGGCAGCGCGGTATCTGCAATGTGCTGATCCGCGAGGGCGGATCGCCGTCCGGCGTATTGGATTTTCCCGGCGGACGGGATCGCGGCCTTCAAATCCCGGCGCTCGTGCTTTGCGGTGAAGCCATCGGCGACGGATGAGGTTCAGGCCGCGTCGTCACCCCGGACTTGTTCCGGGGTCCACCCAGCCGCATACGCTATCGATAGCGCCTCAAGCGGCATCGATCGCCGTGCCGTGGACCCCGGAACAAGTCCGGGCTGACAAAGGAAGACGGCATGTTCGATCAAACGCTGCACCGGATGTAGCGGAATATCGATCCGGCCGCCGTCCTACTCCACCGCCTCCGCCAGCGGATAGCTGACGATCAGCGCCAGCGGCTTGGTGCCGCGCTGCGCGATGCCCACGACCGCGCCGTCGTAGAGATACACCGTCGTCCCCGCGCCCACCCGCCGGGTCACGCCGTCGCTGGTCACGTCGCCCTCGCCCGAAACGACATGATAGACCTCATCGTGCGCGATGGGGTGCAGGCCGATCGCCGCGCCCCGGTCGAGCGTGCGGCGGCGGAACTCCATCGTGCGGCCGGGCACCTTGTCGGTGATGCGCCATGCAGTGCTCATGCCGATGTTGCCGTGCGGCACCGGCTGGCGCACGCGCGTGCCCTCGTCGTCGATCACGACCATCGCCGGAGCCTTCGCGCGGCCCGTCGCCCAGCCGAAACCCCCCGCGACATGCGCCAGCACGCGCGCGTCGCTCCAGCTTTCGCGGCGATGGCCAAGGCCGGTATAGAATACCCGCCCCTTGCAGACGCGGTGCGCCCACGCGAGCGGTTTGGGATTCACCTCGCTCGAACCGATCGATTGCGGGTCGACCGTCAGCAGATGATCGAGGTCGGGCGACAGGTCGTTGAACCAATACCATTCGTCGGCGATGCGGAACGCTGGCGGCAGCGTCGCGGTCGCGGCGTGACGGTGTGCGGTGCGAGACACCGCCGCCTCGGGCGTGCCCTGCGGATGGCGCGCGAAGCGACCGCCGATCAGCCGGGCATACCATGGCCAGCCATAATGCGAATCGGCGGCGGCATGGATCGCCACCACCCCGCCGCCCTCCTCGACATAGCGTTGCAGGACGGTCCGCCGCGTGCCGGTGAACCATTCGCTTTCGGGCCGTTTGGAGTCGGTGGTCGTCGACACCAATACGACCGCCGCGACATCGGTGAGCGGCGTATCGAACACCGCCGGATCGTCGCTCGCCACCGGTTCCAGCCCCTGCGCGCGTGCCATCGCCTCAACCGCCGCGACGCCTTGCGGGATCGAGTCGTGGACGAAGCCGGTCGCGCGGTGGAAGATCAGCACGCGCGGGGCGGCGGCGGCCGGCACCGCGCCAAACAGCAGCGCGCCGGCGACGACCAGCCGCGCGATCGGCCGCGCGATCATTGGCGCATCGCCCGGTCGCGTGCCGACAGCGACTCTTGGACTGGTCCCTTCTGCCCGGGATAGCGGCCCGATTTCGGTTCCATCGTGGTCAAATCCCATTCGGCGTCGACGAACGGCGCGCCGGTCTGCACCGGATGGGGATATTCGCTCACTTCGCGCTCGTCGTCGATCACCTTTCCGCGCCCCTCGGCGACGAAGAACAGCACGCGGATGTCGTCGGCATCCCGGTCCCACGGCCGCGCACCGGCGTTGGCCAGCACATGCGTCTCGACATCCGGCGACGGCAGCACCGGCAGGCCGGTCGGCCAGACCGGCGGGGTCTTCACCTCGATCAGCTTCGCGCGGGTGACGCCGTAGCGCCCGAACATTGGCAACGGTTCGCCATGCCGGTCGACCGCGACATTGTCGCGCCCGTGATAGCGCAGGTCGCCGTCGCCGCCGAGCATGAGGAACGGCAGCCGCTCGTCGGTCGACGGGCCGCCGCGCATCACGTTGCCCACCGCCGACAACTGCCCTTCCTGATAGGCATGGCCCGCCCATTCGAGCGCCATCAGGTTGTAATGCACCGCGCGCTTGGCGGGATCGTAGATCAGGTTGTTGACCATCGCCGCGTGCACCCCGCCCTTCAGCAGCGGGCTGCGCTCGACATTATGGGCATAGACGTTGCGCCAGATCAGGATGCCGCTGGCATTGTCGTGGATCAGCGACCCCTTGCTATGCTCGCCCTTGGGGTGGCTGGCGTCGGCCAGCCCCTCGGCCAGCAGATTGTAGCTGAAGGTGATGTTGTGGCTGGTGTTCCGGCGCCATTCGTCGGGGGTCGCCCCCTCGAAGCGCGGACCGGAGGCCGAGAGATTCTCGTCGAGCGCCCATGTCATGGTGCAATGGTCGACGATCACGTTGGTCGCGGCCACCGTATTCATCGCATCGACCTCCCAGCCCGAGCGCTTGGCCTGTCCGTCGAGGCCGGGACGTACCCGGAGGTGGCGGACGATCACGTCGTGCGCGCGAATGTCGATGCCGCCGCGGATCAGCGTGATGCCGGGCGACGGCGCGGTCTGTCCGGCGATCGTCAGAAACGGTTCCTTGATCGTGATCGTCGTGCGGGCGAGATCGATCACGCCGCCGACCTCGAACACCACGATGCGCGGTCCCTTCGCCTCCAGCGCGGCCTTGAACGATCCGGGGCCATCGGCCGCCAGCGTCGTCACGCGCAGGATGCGACCGCCGCGTCCGCCGGGCGTCACCGCGGCCCATCCCTGCGCCCCCGGAAAGGCGGTAGTGGCCGGCGTCGCGGTCGTCCCCTGCGCCAGTGCGACCGGCGCGGCCATGGCGGCGGGCAACAGGCCGCACAGGACCAGACGGGCAAATCCGTTCATCTTCATTCCTCTCCGAGCGGTTCTTGACAGCTTCGTGCGGAACGCACAATGTCGCTTTGACACCGGTTTCTCAAGCCAAAAAGGCAAAACCGGCAATCTGTGGCGGCAACGGCCGTTACGGACCGTCCCACGGGCGAAACAGGCGGTATGGCCTGTGCCCGTCGGCAGGGTGATCGATATTACGGGCACATCGATGCGCCCGGTGTCATCGCAGCAGGGAGAGGATTGACCATGCGCTATCACGACCATCGACGCACGCTCGCGGTGCTGCTCGCCGCGACCGCACTGACCGCCTTTACCGGCATCGCCCAGGCGCAGGACGCGCCGGAACAGCCGGGCGCCAGCCAGCCCGCCGAAGGTGACAATGTCGAGGAAGACATCATCGTCACCGGCTTTCGCGCGTCGCTGAACGCCGCGCTGAACGTGAAGCGCCAGTCGGTCGGCGCGGTCGACGCGATCGTCGCCGAGGATATTGCCAAGTTTCCCGACCAGAATCTCGCCGAATCGCTGCAACGCATCCCCGGCATCGCCATCCAGCGCGACGGCGGCGAGGGCCGCGCGATCACTGTGCGGGGTCTGGGGGCGCAGTTCACCCGCGTCCGCGTCAACGGCCTCGAAACCGTCACCACGTCGAGCGACGGGGCCTCGGCCAACCGCGACCGATCGTTCGATTTCAACGTCTTCGCCTCCGAGCTGTTCAGTTCGATCGTCGTCCACAAGACCGCCTCGGCCGATCTGGACGAAGGGTCGCTGGGCGCGGTCGTCGATCTCAACACCGGCAACCCGCTGGCGGGCAAGGCGGGCTTCACCGTCGCCGCCTCGGCGGTCGCCAACTATAACGACCTGTCCGAAACGGTCGGGCCGCGCTTCGCCGGGCTGATCGGGTGGAAGTCGCCCGACGGCACCTTCGGCGTTTCGGTATCCGCCGCCTATCAGGACACCGTCACCAAGGAGATCGGCAACAATACCGTCCGCTGGGCACAGGCGCGGTTCGATTCGGTCGACGGCACCCGCTGCTGGACCGCGCCCAATCGCGGCGGCACCTATATCGCGGGCGCGGCGTGCGACCGTGCCGCGCTGTCGTTCCACCCGCGCATCCCGCGCTATGGCGAGGTGACGCATAGCCGCGAGCGGCTGGGCCTCACCGGCAGCGTGCAATGGTCGCCGGGCGATGCGACCAAGGTGTCGATCGACGGCCTGTATTCGCGCTTCCGCGCCGATCGCCGCGAGAAATGGGGCGAGGTGCTGCTGCGCTCGAACGAGCGGCAGATCGACGTCGTCGGCCCGACCTATGACGACAGCAACAACATGGTGTCGGCCACGCTGAACGATGCGTGGGTCCGCACTGAACATTATTTCCGCCAGTCGCAGACCGAATTCTACCAGATCGGCGGCACCTGGGATCAGGACCTGTCGGACAAGGTCCGCTTCACCCTGCTCGGCGGCTATTCGAAATCGGATGCCAGCGTGCCGGTGGAAACGACGCTGGTGTTCGATGATCGCGACGCGCAGGGCTATCGCTACGACTATAGCGACAAGGACGCCCCGGTGCTGACCTTCGGCACCAGCGTCACCGATCCCGCCAATTTCCAGCTCGCCGAAATCCGCGATCGCCCGTCCGACGTGGTCAACCAGTTCAAGACCGCGCAACTGCGCACCGAATGGGACGTGGCCGAGGGGTTTCAGGTCAAGGCCGGCGGCATGTGGCGGCGCTACGACTATGACATCACCGCCTTCACCCGCGACACGGCGGTGTGCGGCAACGGCGGGCGCGATCTTGTGCTCGGCACGATCACCTGTTCGGCGACGACCGCCTTTGGGCCGACCGCGATCTATGGTTTCCAGGCGACGAACGCGCTGTCGGAGCTGTTCACGCTCAAGGGATCGAACGCACCGTCGGGCACCACCACCCAGTGGCTGATCCCCAACCTCGATGCCGCGACCGCGTTCACCGGGCTCTACAACCGCCCGCTGGCGCTCGACGTCGGCAACAATCGCGGCGTGACCGAGGAAACTAAGGGCGGCTATCTCCAGTTCGACGCCAAGGGCACGATCCTCGGCCTCGACTATGCCGCGAACGGCGGCATCCGCTACGTCCGCACCGACCAGTCATCCTATGGCATCAACAGCGGCGTAGCCGTCACCGTGAAGCGCGATTACGAGGACTGGCTGCCCTCGATGAATATCGCGCTCTATCCCACGCCCGACATCATCCTGCGCGGCGCGATCGCCAAGGTCATCACCCGCCCGTCGCTCGGCAATCTGACGCCGGGCGGATCGGCCGACGGCTTCAACTTCCGCGTGACCAGCGGCAATCCGTTCCTCGAACCGTTCCGCGCGACCAATTACGATCTGGCGGCCGAATGGTATTTCGCCCCGCAATCGGCTTTTTCGGTCGCGCTGTTCCGCAAGGACATCGCCAGCTTCCCCGTAGCGATCAGCCGCAGCGGCACCTTCACCGAAACCGGCCTGTCGCCGAACGTCCTCGTCTCCTCCTCGCCCGCCGCGCTCAACCCGGCGTTGCAGACGCAGGACATCTGGACGATCGCGACGACCGGCAACGGTGCCGGCGCATCACTGGAAGGGATCGAGATCGCGCTCCAGGCGCCGTTCCGCTTCCTGCCGGGCGTACTGCGCAACTTCGGCGGCATCGTGAACGCGACGTTCGTGCGATCGGAGGCAGACTATACGCAGCAAGGTCCGGCGACGGTGCCCGGCGGCACGCTGCCCACCGTCACGCGCACCGAAACGCTCTACAATGTGTCGAAGCGTCAGTTCAACGCGACGCTCTATTACGAGGATGCCCGCTTCAGTGCGCGCACCTCGGTCGCGTATCGCGGCCCCTATGTCGATGCCGGGTCGGGCACCGGCAACATCTTCGAGGGCTATGATTCGATCGCCAACGTCGATGCGTCGATCCGCTACAAGCTGACCGATTATCTCGAACTGTCGCTGGAGGGGACCAACCTGACCGACGCCTATCGTCGCCGCTTCGTCGACGTCGATGCGCGCCGCAATTACGAAAACAATCACTTCGGCCGCACGCTGCTGGTCGGCGCGCGCGTCAAGATATGAGCGAGGGCCGCCGTACCTGTCCGCAGGTACGGCGGCTTAAGGCCCTTCTCCGCAAGAGCGACACCGTGAATGGCCGAATATCGATCGGTCTTGATTCTATTCGCGCAGGTCGCGCACGCGACAGGCGCTGACCCGTACCGGATTGCACCGCGCCATCGCACCGCCGGGCAGCGTCACGGTGAAGCGCAGCCCCAGCGGATCGGGTGCGCCGGGATAATAGTCGGTGCTGATCGCCTGCGCGCCGCTCGCCGCCGCCGCATTCGCCTTGGCATGATCGTTCGCCCGCGCTTCCACGATGTTCGCATCGGTCCGCGTGCGCACGATCACCCCGGCCCTTATCCAGTCGCGGATGCGCGCGCCGTCGACCAGCGGGTCCTGCACGATCTGCACCGCGCTTTCCGCCTCACCCGCCGGATACCAGCCGAACATCGCCCGGCCGTTCAGCGAGCGATGACCCGCACGATAGGCGTCCGACACCGCGGCGCGGACGTCGAACAGCACGTAGATCTTGCCGCGTGCCGCCTCCAGCGAGGGCCAGCCGCGCGTGCGCACCGCTTCGGCCAAGGTCGCCGCATTCCCGCGCACCATGTCGGGCGTGAGCAGCCGCGTGCCCAGCGCCGCGCGAATCTCGCCATCGAGCGCATTCAGCAGCGCCGCATCGTCGAGCGGCAGCGGCGCGGCGATCTCCGGCCGGGTCGACGGCGTGTCGGCGGCGTTGATCGTCAGCATGATCGGCAGGTGGCGCGGATGACGGCGCGACCATGCCGCCACTTCGCCCAGACACCCGGCCAGCGTCGGGCAGGTGCTCAGATAATCGACGTCGGGGATGTGGAACACCTTGTACCCCGGCCGCAGCATCGCCGCGCGGTCGAAGCCGGTCGTCTCGCCGGCGGCGCGGGCGATCACCTCACCCTTGGGATCGGCATAGCGGCCGCCGTTCGGATCGGCGAAGATGTCGATCTCCAACTGCCGCACACCCCGGTCGAGCTGCGCGGTGAGCGAGGGATGATAATAATCGAGCGCATCGGCCATGCGGGCGTCACGCGCGCGGATCGTCCGCAGCACCGACGCCGGAATGCGCGCCTTGAAGCTGTTGTGCGACCCGACGACCTGCACATCGGCCATCGTCGGACGCGTTGCGGGAGCGGCCGCGACGGCCGCCCCCATCAACACCGGAAACAGAAGTTTGCGCATCAGAACTCCGCCCGCACGCCGAACAGCAATGTGCGCCCGTAATAGTTGATCTCGCCGAACCGCAGCTTGCTGTCCTGATAGCTGTATGCCCGCGCGCCGGCGATGTTGATCGCCTCGATGCTCGCCAAGATACGCGGCGTCAGCCGGTACGAGAAGTTGCCGTCGAGCGACCCGAACGGCGCGACATAATTGGGTGCCTGCGTCGTGCTGCCGGTGCCCGCCAGATAGGCGTCGCGCCAGACATAGGACAGCCGGGTCGACACCGGCCCCTTGTCGTAGAAGCCGACGAGGTTGAAGCTGTTCTTCGACAGGCCGATCAACTGGTCGACGATCGCGCGCGCGCCCGCCGTATAGTTCGCCTTGACCGAGGTGTGGGTATAGGACGCCTGCACGCCCAGCCCGTCGAACGGCGCGGGGAGGAAGGTGAAGACCTGATTATAGGCCGCCTCCACGCCGTACACCTTGGCATCGCCGCCGTTGACCTGTGTGCTCAGCAGCACGGTGCCGCGCCCCGGAATGTCGATGTTGACGTTCTGCGCGGTGATGTAGTCGTCCATCGCCTTGTAGAACACCGCACCGGTCAGCGCGCCGGTGGGGGCGAAATACCATTCGAGCGATCCGTCGAACTGCGTCGCGAGGAACGGCTTCAGTTCCGGGTTGCCGCCGCTGGCGGTCGGGGCGTCGGTCGACACGGTGATGCGCGGCGCGCTGTCGGTGACGTTGGGGCGGGTCAGCACCCGGCTGGCGGCGAGGCGGCCGACCAGCGTCGGCGTGATCTCGGCGCGCAGGTTGGCGCTCGGCAGGATGTTGTCGAACGTCCTGGGGAAGCTGACCGCGCGCGGCGTGGACCCCAGCGTCAGCGTGCCGTTCGCAACCTGATCGGTATGGACATAGCGCGCGCCGACATTGCCGGTGACGGCGACGTCGCCGATCGGAAAGCCATAGTCGGCGCGGACATAGCCCGCCGTGATCTTTTCGCGCGTCACGAACGACGACCGCAGGTCGCCCGCCGTCAGCGGCGCGGCGGCGATGGCCGGGGTGAACAGCCGGTCGAAGAACGTGCCGGTGTCGGGCACCAGCCAGTTACGCGGTGTGTTGCCGTCGACGTCCTTCAGGAAATCGTCATAGGGCAGCGGCAGCAGCGCGCCGTTGCCGAGCGCCGATACCGGCTGGCCGGTCAGCGTATTGATGTTGAAGTCGCGGCGGAAATAGTCGCGCTTACGCCAGTGATATTCGCCGCCGGCCGCCAGCTTGGTGACGAACCCGTCGAAGTCGCGGGCGACATCGATACGGGTATAGGCGTCCCAGTCCTTGCTGTCCTTGGGCGCGATGTTGAACGTCTGCACGACGAAATTGGTCGGATCGGTCAGGCTGCGCGTCGTGGTGATCGTCGGCAGCACCTTGTACCCGCTCGAGGCGTCGTAGCTGAACGGCGCGAAGAACATCGCGCGGCTGCGCACCGTGCCCTCGCGGAAGCTGGGGTGGAAGCTGTGCGCCGCCGACCAGTTGGCGGTGGCCGACACATGCCAGCGATCCGGGGTCCACGCCTGCTTCAACCCGATGGTCAGCAGGTCGTGGCGGTTGAGGCTGTATTCGCGCGACGCCATGAAGCGCACGTCGTTGATCGTCGCGGCGGCGACGGTATTGCCCTCGATCTTCTGCGATCCGGCGACCAGCACCGGACGATGGCCGGCGACACTGGTGTCGTCGGGATAGATGTCGATGCCATATTCGTCATAGGCGACGTCCAGCCGCGTCGCGATCACGTCGAGCGTGGTTTCGAGGTCGGCGCCCGGCCGCCACTGCGCGGAGACGATCCCCGACACGCGGTCACGCTTCTCGGTTTCGATCGTCGGGCGGGTGCGGGTCGGCGTGTAGAAGCCGTTGCCCAGCACGCCACTGAACCGGTTGAGGTTCCAGCCGAAGTTCAGGAAGCGGTCGTTGCGCACTTCCTTGCCCCAGTATTGCACGCCCGCCAGCACGCCGAAGGTGCCGTCGGCGGTGGTCGCGCTGTGCAGCACCGTGGCATTGGGGCGGACGCGGTGCGTCTGCCCGGTATAGGTGCCGCGCAGGTTCAGCGTGGTCTTGTTGCCGATGTCGAGCGGGCGGAAGGTCGTGACGTCGATGTTGCCGCCCAGCGCGCCTTCGGTCATGTCGGCGGTCGGCGTCTTGACCACGTCGATCCGCGCGACGAACTCGGCGGGCAGCATCTCGAATCGGAACGAGCGGCCCTGCGCGCCGCCATTCTCGATCAGGTCGTTGAGTGCGAGCGACCGGCCGTTCAGCAACGTGTTCTGAAACTGCGGCCCCAGCCCGCGCACGCTGACATACAGCCCTTCGCCGCGCGGACGGGTAATCGCGACGCCGCTGACCAGTTGCAGCGCCTCGGCGACGTTCTGCGCGGGGAATTTGCCGATGTCGGTCGAGGCGATCGAATCGACGCCATACGCCGCCTGCCGCTTGGTCTGCGTCGCGGTGGCGAGGCTGCGGGCGTAGGAGCCGGTGACGACAATATCGTCGCCCTCCTGATCGGCGGTGGCGGCCTCGGTCGCCTGTTGCGCATGCGCCGGCACGGCCACCGCCAGCGCGGCGAGCGTGAACGGCAAGGTCGCGCCAAGCGCGCGGGACATGGTCTTCATGGTTGGAAATCTCCCCCTCGCGCGAACCGCGCGACGTCAGGCGGCGGCGGGTAGGAGGACAGGATGACAAACCGGCGCAATTACGATTACAATTTTACGAATTGTCCGCCGGCCGGCGCGACTTGCATCGAAGGGATGATCGCCGCATGGGGCACGGGCGCATTGGAGAAGCCGCCATGTCCCGCCGGTCGACCACCCATGGCATCCCGCGCCGTTCGATGGCGATCGCCGCCTTTTCGACCGTGGTCGAATGGTATGATTTCACGCTGTACCTCTACCTCGCGACGGTGCTGTCGCGCGTTTTCTATGGCGGGGGCACCGCGTCGCTCGCGCTGACGCTGGGCGGGTTCGCCGTCGCCTATCTGATGCGGCCGCTGGGTGCGATCGTGTTCGGGCGGATCGGCGACCGGCACGGCCGCCGCGCGATGATGCTGGCGTCGATGGCGCTGATGACGGTGGCGATGCTCGGCATCGCGCTGCTCCCCACCCGCGAGACGATCGGCCCGGCGGCGGGATGGCTGCTGCTGGCGCTGCGCTGTGTCATGGCCTTCTCGGTCGGTGGCGAATATACCGGAGTCGTCGCCTATCTGTTCGAGGGGGCCGCTCCCGACCGGCGCGGACTCGTCACCTCGTCCGCCTCGGCGGCGAGCGAGGTCGGTGGATTGCTCGCGGTCGGCGTGTCGGCGGCGACGGTCAGCCTGATGAGCGCCGAGGCGCTGGCGGCATGGGGCTGGCGCATCCCGTTCTTCCTGGGTGCGGGACTGGCCGGCGCGGTCGCGCTCGCCCGGTCGACGTTGCAGGAATCGCCCGAGTTCGAACAGCAACGCGCGGCCGGCACCATTCCCGATGCGCCGCTGCGACAGGTGCTGACGCATCACCGCCCCGCGATCCTGCGCGGCTTCGCGATCTCGGCGCTGGGGTCGATCACCTATTATGTCGGCATCGTCTATGTTCCCGCCTTCCTGACCAGCGTCGGGGCGATGGGCGAAGGCGCGGCGCTGTGGCTGTCGACCGCCGCGGCGGTAATGGTGATCGCGGTGACGCCGTTCGTCGGCGTCCTGTCCGACCGGATCGGGCGCAAGCCGGTGCTGCTGGGCATCTGCGCCGCCGCCGCGCTGCTGCCCGCGACGATGTTCGCGGTGATGGCGAACGGCGGGCCGGTGGTGGCGCTCGGCGGCGCGCTGGTGCTGGCGGCACTGGGCGGGGCGATGAGCGCGGTCGGCGCGGTGGCGACTGCCGAACAATTCCCCGGCGAAGGTCGCCTCAGCGGCCTCGCGCTGGGTGCGACCGCCGCGACCGCGCTGTTCGGCGGCTTGGCGCCGCTCGTGTCGCAATTGCTGCTGGAGCGGACCGGATGGCCGATGGTCCCGGGCATCATGATCGCGGTGGTGGCGCTGGCGGTCGCGCCGGTGCTGATCGGCCTGCGCGAAACCCGGCCGGTGCTGCCTGCGCGATAGCATCTGATTCCGCCGACCGGACGCCGATTGGTCCGCTCCGCACCGATCCACTGGTTCATACCTTCGGCGGGTATACCATCCGGTTTGCGTTAACCGGTATTTATCCCGCGCCGTCCTAACCAGCATCAACGCGCAACACGGCGCGATCGATGCGGGGGGAATGGAAGGATGCTTCACTGGTTTCGGGCGACGGCACCGATCCGTCGCAAGTTCGACTTGATGCTGGTCGTCATGGTCGGGCTGGCCGCCGTGCCGGTCGGGACGACGTGGATCGCGATGTCACGCGACGATCCGCCGGGCGTGCTGATCGGGATCGCGCTGGCCGCGCTGACGGCGGTCGCCGTCGTGATGCTGACCGCCAAGCGGCTGGTCTGCGATCCCTATGTCACCACCGTGGTCCGCATGGAGGGGATGGCCGCGGGCGACCTCGATTCGCCGGTACTGTTCACCGACCACACCGACTGCGTCGGGCGGATGACCCAGGCGATGGATGTGTTCCGGGCGCATGGCGAAGCGGTTCGGGCCGCCAACGTCGCGCAGCAACAGGTCGTCACCGCGCTGGGCAACGGCCTGTCGCGGCTGGCGGCAGGCGACGTCACCCACCGCGTGACCGATCCGTTCGCGAACGATTATGACCGGCTCCGCATCGATTTCAACGCGGCGATGGAGTCGATCGCCGACATGCTGCGTGCGGTCAGTTCCGCCAGCTATGGCATCAACAACGGTGCCGACGACGTCCGCCAGGCCTCCGACGACCTATCGCAGCGCACCGAGCAACAGGCCGCGAACCTGGAACAGACCGCCGCCGCGATGGAGGAAATCACCTCGACCGTGCGCGAAACCGCCGCCGGAGCCGTGCGCACCAACAGCGTCGTCCGCGACACCCGCAGCGAAGCCGAACAGTCGGGCGACGTCGTGCGCCGGGCGGTGGCGGCGATGCAGGGAATCGAGCGCGCCTCGTCCGAGATCGGCGCGATCATCAGCGTGATCGACGGGATCGCGTTCCAGACCAATCTGCTGGCGCTGAACGCCGGGGTCGAGGCGGCACGCGCCGGCGATGCCGGTCGCGGTTTCGCGGTCGTCGCGTCCGAAGTACGGGCGCTGGCGCAGCGATCGGCCGACGCCGCCAAGGACGTGAAGGCGCGCATCACCGCCTCGTCGGATCAGGTGGCGACCGGAGTCGCGCTGGTCAGCGAAACCGGCGACGCGCTGCAACGGATCATCGGCCGCATCGGCGAGATCAGCACGCTGGTGGCAACCATCGCCACCGCCGCCGAGCATCAGGCGAACGGGCTGCAACAGGTCAACATCGCTGTCGGCGCGATGGACAGCGTGACGCAGCAGAATGCGGCGATGGTCGAGGAAGCGACCGCCGCCGCCCGCAGCCTTGCCGAAGAAGCCCATGCGCTGGCCGTGCAGGTAGCGCGCTTCAAACTCGACGATCGGGCTCCGCTCGCACCGGAAGCGCCCGCCGTCCACCGGCTACAGGCCCGCGCCGCGCAGGCGGGACGCGAGATCGCCCGCACCGCGCGTCGCCGCAGCGTCGCCACCAGCATCGGCAGCGCCGCCGTGGCCGGTGACGACTGGTCCGAATTCTGATCGCGTCGATCCGGGAGCATCGCATGACCCCCCTTCCCCTGTCCGCCGTGCTCGATACCGCCGCCGCCCCGGCGCTACGCGACCTGCTCGTGGAGCGCCTGTCGGCGGGCGAACCGCTGCTGCTCGACGGATCGGGGGTCGAACGGATCGGGCAGGCGTGTCTGCAGGTGCTGATCGCGGCGGAAACGGCGGCGCGGGCCGCCGGCGTGACCTTCGCGATCGACGCCCCCAGCCCCGCGCTGGCCGACATGACCGCGCTCGCCGGTCTTTCCCCTCTTCTCGCCGCCTGAACGGAGCGCGCCCGTGGATCTCGACGCCATCCAGCAGATTTTCTTTCAGGAATGCGACGAAGGACTCGCCGGCATGGAGGCGAACTTCGCCCTGCTGCGCGAGGGGGACCGCGATCCCGAAACGATCAACGCCGTGTTCCGCTGCGTCCATTCGATCAAGGGGGGCGCAGGGGCGTTCGGCCATGAGCGGCTGCAAGCCTATACCCATGAATATGAAACGCTGCTCGACCTGATCCGCAACGGCACGCTGGCGCTGGGGCCGGACCTGCTCGACCTGACGATGCGCGCGTTCGATGTGCTTGCCGATCATGTGGCGGTGGCCCGCGACGGCGGCCGCCTGCCCGACGACGCGGCGATGCTCGCGCGGCTGACGGCGGCGGCGAAGGGCGATGCGCCGGCCCCGACTCCGGCCCCGACGGCGCCCGCGTTCGACGACGGGTTCGACGATCTGATGGCGATGCTGGACGATGTCGTCCCGGCCGAACCGGTCGTGGCGGACTGGTCGCTTACCTGCCGGCCGACGCCCGGCGCGTTCGACCATGGTTCCGAACCGCTGCTGCTGCTGCGCGAACTGGCGCTGCTCGGCGGCACGATCCTGTCCTGCGACCGGTCGGCGCTGCCGGCACTGGCTGAACTCGATCCCGCGACGCCGTATCTCGGCTGGCAGGTGGCGTTGCCCGGCACGCTGGACGAGGACGACATCCGCGCGGTGTTCGATTTCGTCGATGCCTGCGAAGTAACGCTGGCGCGCGCCGATGCGGCGGCGGCGGTGGCGGCGGACGATCCCGACATCGACGATCTGCTGGCGATGCTGGCCGATCCGGAACCCCTGCCCACCCCCGAACCCGACATCGTCGTAGAGGCGGTCGCACCGCCGGTCGTCAGCGACGAACCACTGGCCAAGGCGGTGGCGACCGGCGGTCAGACGATCCGCGTCGACCTCGACCGGCTCGACCGGCTGGTCAATCTGGTCGGCGAACTGGTGATTACCCAGGCGATGCTGGCGCAGCGCCTGACCGAACACCGTCTGGGCGACATATCGGAACTGAGCGACCTCGAACATCTGACGCGCGAGTTGCAGGAATCGACGATGGCGATCCGCGCGCAGCCGATGAAGACGGTGTTCAGCCGCGTGCCGCGCATCATCCGCGAGCTGGAGGGCGAAACGGGCAAGCGCGTCCGGTTGGAGGTCGAGGGCGAGATGACCGAGGTCGACAAGACCGTGGTCGAACGCATCGGCGAGCCGCTCACCCACCTCATCCGCAATGCCGTCGACCATGGGCTGGAGACGCCCGACGTGCGCGCCGCCGCCGGCAAGCCGGCCGAGGGGCTGGTGCGGCTGTCGGCCGCGCATCATTCGGGGCGGATCGTCATCACCGTCACCGACGATGGACGCGGCATCGACCGGCGGGCGGTGCTGGCCAAGGCGATCGAGCGCGGCATCGTCCTGCCCGACGCTGCGCTGAGCGACGACGAGATCGACAATCTGATCTTCGCACCGGGCTTTTCGACCGCCGCCGCCGTGTCCAACATTTCCGGGCGCGGCGTGGGAATGGACGTGGTCCGCCGCAATATCCAGGCGCTGGGCGGGCGGATCGGCATCCAGTCGCGCGAGGGCCATGGCTCCAGCTTCTCGCTCAGCCTGCCGCTGACGCTGGCGGTACTCGACGGGATGATCGTGACGGTCGGCAGCCAGACCTTCGTCATCCCGCTGGGCGCGATCGTCGAGAGCCTGCGCCCGACCGAGGCGATGCTCAACCGCTTCGGTCCCGACGCCGCGCTGCTCGACGTGCGCGGCGCCTATGTGCCGGTGCTGCCGGTCGCACGGCATCTGGACATCGGCGGGGCCGAACGCGACGCGACACAGGCGGTGCTGATCGTGGTCGAGGGCGATCAGGGGCAGGCGGCGCTGCTGGTCGATTCGATCCAGGACCAGCGGCAGGTGGTCGTCAAAAGCCTCGAGGCGAATTACCGGGCGATCGACGGCGTGTCGGGGGCGACGATCCTCGGCGACGGGCGGGTCGCGCTGATCCTCGACGTCGATGCGCTGACCGCGCACAGCCGCGCCGGCATCCGCGCGCCGCTGGCCCGTGCCGCATGAACGCCCCTGCCGCCCAGCCTGCGCCCCGCACCCGCGAGTTCGGCTTCTGCAAGGCCGATCACGAGGCGATCGCCGCGATCGCCCATGCCGAGGTCGGCATCCTGCTGCCCGAGGGCAAGGCGCAGCTTGTCTATGGCCGACTGGCGCCGCGCGTGCGTGCCTGCGGGCTGACCAGCGTCGGCGACTATATCGCGCTGATCGGCCGCGATCCCGCCGAGCGCGCCCGCGCGCTCGACGCGCTGACGACCAACCACACCAGCTTCTTTCGCGAACCACATCATTTCGAGGATTTCGCGCAGCGGCTGTGGCCGACGCTGGCGGCGCGGCTGACCGCCGGCGATCCGGTCCGGCTGTGGTCGTCGGCCTGCTCCTCGGGCGAGGAACCCTATAGCTGGCTGATGGCCGCGCTGGGCGAGGACCGCGCGAACGCCGCGCACCTGCTGCGCCGCGACTTCCGCATGCTCGCCACCGACATCTCGCCGAGCGTGCTGGCGACCGCCCGCGCCGGCAGCTATCCGCGCGACGCGCTGGCCAATGTACCCGCGACGCTGCGCAGCGTCTGGACGCAGGGGCGCGGCGACATGCTGACGGTCGATCCGCTGCTGCGCGACGCGATCGCGTTCAAATCGCTCAACCTGCTCGGCGACTGGCCGCTCAGGCGGCGGTTCGACGCGATCCTGTGCCGCAACGTCATGATCTATTTCGACGAACCGACCAAGGAACGGCTGCTCAGCCGGCTGGCCGATCATCTCGAGGTCGGCGGCATGCTCTATATCGGCCATTCCGAACGGCTGATCGGGCCGGTCGCGCGCCGGTTCGAACTGGTCGGGCGCACCGCCTATCTGAAGGTCGCGGCATGAGCGTCCGTACCCTCGTCATCGACGATTCGCGCACGATGCAGGCGCTGATCCGCCAGCGGCTCGCCGCCGATCCATCGATCGAGGTGATCGGCACCGCCGCCAGCGCCGACGAGGCGCGCGCGCAGATCAAGGCGCTCGACCCCGATGTCGTAACGCTCGACATCGAGATGCCGGGGATGAACGGGCTCGATTTCCTCGAACGGCTGATGCGGCTGCGGCCGATGCCGGTGGTGATGGTGTCGTCGCTGACCTCGGAACGCGCCGATACCACGCTGGCCGCGCTGGAACTGGGCGCGTTCGACTGTTTCGACAAGGCAGGGTTGCAGACGCGACAGGCGGGCAGCGTCGATCTGGCCGAACTGGTCCGCGCCGCCGCCGCCACCCGGCCGCAGGCGCGCGGGGCCGCCGCACCCGGCACCGCGACCAAGGGCTATACGCCGCGTGGCGGTGCGATGATCGCGATCGGCGCATCCACCGGCGGCGTCGAGGCGCTGATCGAACTGCTGTCGAGTTTTCCGGCCAATTGCCCGCCGACCGTCATCGTCCAGCACATGCCCGCCAGCTTCACCACCAGTTTCGCCGCGCGGCTGAACCGGATGTGCGCGCCGACCGTCGCCGAAGCACGCGCCGGCGCGGTCCTGTCGGTCGGTACGGTCCATGTAGCGCCGGGCGGCGAGCGGCATCTGGAGATCGGCGGCAGCGGCGAGCGGCGACACTGTCGCCTGATCGAAGCGGACAAGACCAACGGGCACCGCCCCTCGGTCGACCGGCTGTTTCATTCGATCGCGCGTCACGCCGGCGCGGATGCGGCAGGAGCGATCCTGACCGGGATGGGTGGCGATGGTGCCGAAGGGTTGAGGACGATGCGAATGGCGGGGGCGATGACGATCGGACAGGATGCGGCGACCAGTATCGTCTATGGCATGCCGGCGGTCGCGCACCGGATCGGTGCCGTGGTCGAACAACTTCCCCTGCGCCGCATCGGCCCGCGCCTGCTGGCGGCATGCGCCGCATGAACACGCCCGATTTCCCGTTCCGCCGCATCACCGTCGCGCAGGGCGAGACGCAGGTGAGCCGCGCGCCCGACGTGGTGCTGACGACCGTGCTCGGCAGTTGCGTGGCGGCGTGCTTCTACGATCCGGTCGCGCAGGTCGGCGGCATCAACCATTATCTGCTGGCCGACGGCAGCGCGACCGACACCGCGTCGATGCAGCGGTACGGCGTCTATGCGATGGAGGTGCTCATCAACGCGATGCTGGCGGTCGGCGCGGCGCGGCACCGGCTGAAGGCGCGGATCTTCGGCGGAGCGATGATGCGGCAGGGATTTCGCGATTTCGGCGCGGCCAACGTCACCTTCGCCCGCGAATTCCTGCGGGCCGAGAATATCCCGCTGGTCGGCGAGGACGTCGGCGGGGCGTGCGCCCGCCGGGTCGAGTTCCGCGCCGCGCTCGGCCTCGCCCGGTGCCGGTCGGTGATCGACGTGATGGCGCCGCTGCGTCCCGTGCGCGCGGCCGTACCGATCGCGGCATTGGGCGGCGATGTCGAATTTTTTAACTGATCCATGTCTATTCAGGGAGTTGCACAATGAACAAGACCATTATGACCGTTGATGATTCCCCCAGTATGCGCATGCTGCTACGTATCGCGCTGACCGATCTCGGCTATCGCGTGATCGAGGCGGAGGACGGCGTCCATGCGCTCGAAACGCTGGGCGGGGTCGAACCCGATCTGCTCATCACCGACATCAACATGCCGCGGATGGACGGCTTCGGCCTGATCGCCGAGGTGCGTGGACAGGGCCGCAGCAGCCTGCCCATCCTGGTGCTGACCACCGAAAGCTCCGACGACAAGAAGGCGCGCGCGCGTGCCGCCGGCGCGACCGGATGGATCGTCAAGCCGTTCAACCCCGACAAGCTGGCCGCGGCGATCCGCCGCGTGCTGCACTGATCCAACCCCGCGAGGTCCGCCATGTCCCGTCAACTCATCACCTTCCAGCTCGGCGAGCAGATTCTCGGCGTCGACATCATGGCGATCCGCGAAATCCGCGCATGGTCGCCGGCGACGCCGCTGCCCAACGTGCCGGCGCATGTGCGCGGCGTGGTGAACCTGCGCGGGGTGGTGCTGCCGGTACTCGACCTGCGGTGCCGGCTGGGATGGGGCACGACCGATCCGACCGCACGCCACGTCATCATCGTGGTCCGCATCGGCCAGCAGTTGCAGGGGGTGATCGTCGATGCGGTGAACGACATCGTCACCGTCGCGCCCGAAGCGATGCAACCGCTTCCCGACATGGGCGATACCGAAGCGTCGCGCTTCCTCGAAGGGCTGGCGACGATCGACGACCGCATGATCCTGGTACTCGCACTCGACCGGCTGGTCGAGCCGGTGGCGATGGCGGACGCCGCCTGACCCCGTCATTCCTCTTTCGCCGAAGGTTCGGCCTGTGCCCGTAACAACCAAAGTAATCGTGGTCGATGATTCACTGACCATGCGCGCCCTGATCGCCGGGGCGCTGGAGAGGATCGCCGGAGTGGAGGTCGTCGGACTGGCCGACGGCGCAGCGGAGGCACGCGAGATGATGGAGAGCTTACGCCCCCACGTCATGACGCTGGACGTCGAGATGCCGGGAATGAGCGGGATCGACTATCTGGCCGAAGTGATGGAGCGGCGGCCGATGCCGGTCATCATGTTCTCGACCCGCACCACCGACGGTGCGTCCGAATCGATCGAGGCGCTCCGGCTGGGCGCGATCGACTGTTTTCCCAAGCCGCGCGTCGCCGCGCCGGCCGAACTGGACGCGATCATCGCGCGGCTCGGCAAGCGGATCAAACAGGCGCGCAACATGGAGCTCAAGGCCGTCCGTCCGGCCGCCGCGGTGACGAAGGTCGCGCCGATCGACTGGAACGGCCGGCTGGTCGTGGTCGGCGGCGATGCGTCGAGCACCGCCGCGATGTTCGAGATGTTCACCGCCTTTCCGGCGAACTGCCCGCCGGTGCTGATCGTCCAGCATCTGGCGCCCGGCCTGCTCGACAGCATGGTCGCCAAGCTGGGACAGCAGATCGCGCCCAAGGTGACGGTCGCCGCCGATGGCATGGCGATCGAGCAGGGCACGCTCTATTTCGCGCCGCCGGGCGATCATCACCTGATCGTCGATGCGTGGCCGAACGGGCGCGTCCGACTGCTCGCGCGCGATCCGGTGGCGGGCGAGCGGCCGTCGATCTCGCTGCTGTTCGCCTCCGCCGCCAAGGCGGCGGGCACCGACGTGGTCGGTACGCTGCTGATCGACGGCAGCGAGGACGGTGGCGGCGGGGTGAAGGCGATGACGGCGGCGGGCGGCTACACCATCGCGCCGGCGGCGGGCGGCGGCCATGTCCTCGCGCGCGGCATGGTGTCGCAACCGGTGGCGCGCGATGCGCTGGCGCAGGCGGTGCTCAAACTATGCTCGCGATAACGCCCCCCGCCCCCCGCTGCGAGCGGGACACGCTGGCGCTGGCCATGGCCGACGAACTGCTGCTCGCCTCGCAGCGGCTGGCCGACCTCGCCTATGATCTTGCCAGCGACGAGGTGACGCTGCGTCGCCACCTGACCAGCCTGCAGGAAGTCGACCGGGTGACGCAGATGCAGTTGGCGATCGCCGACCTGCTGCGCGCCGGGCCGGACGCGCCGGCGGCGGTGAACGCGGTGACGCTGGACGAGATGCGGCAGCGATTGTTGCGGCGGATGGACGGTGTCGGCGGCTGACCGTTTAACCCGCTGTGAAGATTGACGCGCTACGCCGGGGAAGAATCGAGGGGTTTTTACACCGGGGGCCACCATCCAAATGCAATCGTTACCCATCGGCAAGCGCATCGCCGGCGCGTTCGGCGTCCTGACGCTCAGCGTCCTTTTGATGATCGGCATCCTGTGGTGGGCGCTCGACCGGATCGGGACGACCAGCGCCGACAGCGTCCGCGCCCAGGACATCCATAGCGAGGCGCAGGCGATGGAAGCCGCGATGCTCGCACAGAACAGCCAGATGCGCGGCTTCATCATCGCCGGCGATCCGCAGAATATCGCCGATTACCGCGAGGCGGTCGACCGCGAGCGCAAGGCCGCCGACGCGCTCGGCCAGTTGCTGGCGGGGGACGCCACGGCACAGCGCGACATCGTCGAAACCCGGCAGCGGATGGACGAATGGCGGCGGCAGTTGATCGATCCGGTGATCGCGCTCGCCCGCACCGACAGCGAAGCGGGGCGGCGCCTGCTGCTCGGCCGCAACGAATGGGCGGTGCGCTTCTGGGTGGACACCGTCACCCCGCCGCTGCACGCGGTACGCGACGCGCAGGGCGCGACGATGCAGCAGGTCCGCCTGGCCCGTACCGAAGCGATGCACACCGGCATGCTCACGCTGCTGGTCGGCGGCATCGCGCTGGTCGCGGCGACGATCGTGCTGTCGATCCTGCTGGCGCGCTCGCTCGCCCGGCCGATCGTGCGGCTGACCGACGAGATGGAGGCACTGGCGACCGGCGATCACGGCGTCGCGGTGGCCGATGCCACGCGCGGCGACGAGATCGGCGCGATGTCGCGCGCGGTGCTGGTATTCCGCGACGCCGCCGTCGCCAAGGCGCAGGCCGACGCCGAACAGCAACTGGTCGTCGACCGGGTCGGCGCGGCACTCGCCCGCCTTTCCGCCTTCGACCTGCGCGCGCGGTTGCACGGCTTCCCGCCGGCCTATGCCACGCTGGAGCGCGACTTCAACGCATCGGTCGCACAGCTCGGCCAGGCGATCGCCAGCGTGCGCGACGGCACCAGCGGCATCGTCGAGAACACTGCCGAGATGCAGGCGGCGACCGACGACCTCGCCCGCCGTGCCGAGCAACAGGCCGCGAGCCTTGAGGAAACATCCGCCGCGATCAACGAGATGTCGGACACGGTGCGCGAGAATGCGGTGCAGGCCCGCAGCGCGCAGGACGTGGCCGGCAAGGCGCGCGAGGATGTGAAGGAAAGCGAGGAGATCGTCCGCCGCACCGTCGCCGCGATCGGCGACATCGAACGGTCGTCGAACGAGATCGCCGAGATCATCTCGCTAATCGACGGGCTGTCGTTCCAGACCAACCTGCTAGCGCTGAACGCCGGGGTCGAGGCGGCCCGCGCGGGCGACGCCGGCAAGGGCTTTGCGGTCGTCGCGTCCGAAGTGCGCGCGCTGGCCGAGCGATCGGCCGATGCGGCGCGCGACATCAACCAGCGGATCACCGCGACGGTCGGGCGGGTGCGCAACGGCGTCGACCTCGCCCGGCAGACCGACGAATCGCTGCGCGGCATCGCCACCGACATCAACCAGATCGCGACCTTCGTCACCGCCATCGCCGGCAGCGCGTCGGAACAGGCGGCGACCATCCAGCAGATCAACACCGCGATCGGCGAGATGGACAGCGTGACCCAGTCGAACGCGGCGATGATCGAGGAGATCAACGCGGCGGTCGGCGCGCTGGGTGACGAAACCGCGACGCTCGACGCGCAGGTCGGCCGCTTCGTGGTCGACGACGCCCCCGCCCCGGCGGCCCCCGTCGCGCAGGTCGTCCCGCTGCGGGCGACACGGCCGATGGCACCGCCGCCGCCGCCAAAGCGCGTGGCCCGGCCGGTGCGCGGCAACACGGCGATCAAGGCCGACGAGGACGACTGGAGCAGCTTCTGACGGTGGATCCATCCGCATTGGAACAGACGTCATCCCAGCCTTCGCTCGGGCGACGTTTCGATGCAGTCGAATTAATGGTAACGGATTGACGAGCCGGGGCGCTCCGCCCCGGCTCGTTTCCGATCAGATCAACGCGCCGCGCACGTTCCCGCCCGGTGCCAGCGCGGCATACGCCTGCCGTACCGCGTCGGCGAACGCCGTATCGTCGCCCAGATCGCCGAAGATGTCGCGCATCGCCAGCAGCGCATCGACATCGCCGGCGCGTGCGAGCAACGCATCGCCGCGCGGATCGACCAGCGTCTCGCCGCTGGCCTTGCGCAGTTCGAGGAAACGGAACCACGCCGCGATCGGCACCGCCAGCCGCGTGACGCTACGCCCCGCCGCACGGGCATCGCGCACCGTGTCGAGCAGGCGATAGGGCAGCTTCTGCGATCCATCCCATGCGATCTGCGCCAGTTGGTGCGCGATCGCAGGATTGGCGAACCGCCCGAGCACCGCCGCGATATAGGCCGACAGGTCCATTTCGGCGGGCGGCACGATCGATGGCGCAATATCCTCGCGCATCAGCCGCTCGACGAACCCGGCAAGCGCCGTGTCGCGCATCGCATCGCGCACCGTGCCGAGGCCGAGCAGCAATCCGACATAGGCGAGCGTCGAATGCGCCCCGTTCAGCAGCCGCAGCTTCGCATTCTCGAAACCGCGAACGTCGCGGGTGAACTGGACGCCGGCTAGGTCGAACGGCGGCCGGTCGCCGGCGAAATCATCCTCGATCACCCATTGCGCGAACGCCTCGCGCTGGATCGGCCACGCATCGTCGAGGCCCGTCGCGGCGCGGACGGTGTCGCGCAGGGCATCGTCGGTCGCAGGGGTGATCGAATCGACCATCGCGCAGGGAAAGCGGACGCTGTCGTCGATCCACAACGCCAGATCGGGATCGCGCGCGGCGGCGAGATCGCGCACCGACCGGCGGAAGCGGTGGCCGTTGTCCGCCAGATTGTCGCACGACAGCAGCGTGATCGCGCCCCCGCCGCTCGCCCGCCGCGCGGCGAGGCCGGCAACGAGCCAGCCCGACAGCGTCGATGGCTCCGCCCCATCGAGTTCGCGAACGATCGCCGGCGCGTCGAGGTCGAGCGCGCCATCGCCGGTCAGGTGATAGCCCTTTTCGGTCACGGTCGTCGTCACCAGCCGCGTTGTCGGCGCGGCGAGCCGCGAGAGCAGCGCGTCGCGGCGATGCGCGGTCAGCAGTTCCGTGATCGATCCGATGACGCGGAACCGCGTGTCGCTGTCGAGCAGCGCCAGCGTGTAGAGCCCGTCCTGCGGCCCGAGCGCTTCGGCGACGCTGGTCGAGTTCAGCGCGACCGCGCTGATTGCCCAGCGCGGATCGGCCTTGAGGATCGCATCGACATAGGCCGCCTGATGCGCGCGGTGGAATGCGCCGGGGCCGATGTGGACGATACCGGGCGTCAGCGCGGTCCGGTCATAGTCCGGCCGCGCGACCATCGGCGCGGCCTGCGCCAGCGTGGCGTTCGACAGTTTCACAGCTTGTACGCCTGTTTGACGAGGGCATAGGTCAGATCGTGCGCGACCGCATGCGCCTCGTCGAGCGCCAGCCGGTGTTCGGCGACCAGCCGGGCAAGGAACGCGCAATCGACGCGACGGGCGACGTCGTGCCGCGCCGGGATCGACAGGAAGGCGCGCGTATCGTCGTTGAAACCGACGGTGTTATAGAAACCCGCCGTCTCGGTCGTCATCTCGCGGAAACGGCGCATGCCCTCGGGACTGTCGTGGAACCACCACGCCGGCCCCAGCCGCAGGCACGGATAATGGCCTGCCAGCGGCGCCAGTTCGCGGGCATAGGTCGTTTCGTCGAGGGTGAAGAGGATGATCGTCAGTTCGGTGCTGGTGCCGACCACGTCGAGCATCGGCTTCAACGCCGCGACATAATCGGTCCGCGTCGGGATGTCGGCGCCCTTGTCGCGGCCATAGGCGTCGAACAGTCCGCGATTATGGTTGCGGAACGATCCGGGGTGGATCTGCATCACCAGCCCGTCGTCGATCGACATGCGCGCCATTTCGGTCAGCATCTGCGCGCGGAACAGCTCGGCGTCGGCGGCGTCGGCGGTGCCGCCGATCACCTTGGCGAACAGGGCTTCGGCTTCCACGGTCGACAGGTTGGCGGTACGCGCGGTCGGATGGCCGTGGTCGGTCGAGGTCGCGCCGGCGGCGATGAAATCCTGCCGGCGCTTGCGATGCGCGGCCAGATAGCCCTGCCAGTCGTGGACGTCCTCGCCCGTAAGATCGGCGAACTTCAGCAGCGCGGGGCGGAATGCCTCATGCTCGCAATCGATCACCGCATCGGGGCGATAGGCGGTGACGACACGCCCGCCCCAGCCGCTTTCCCGAATGGCGCGGTGGTGGAGCAGCGGGTCGTCCGCGCCTTCAGTCGTCGCGATCAGTTCGATGCCGAACCGGTCGAACAATGCCCGCGGGCGATAGGCGTCGCTGGCGAGCAGGTCGCCGATCCGGTCGAAATAGGTGTCGGCATTGGCGGTGGTCAGCGCTTCGTCGAAGCCGAACACCTCGCCGAACACATGGTCGAGCCACAGCCGCGACGGCGTGCCGCGGAACAGATGCTGGTGCGCGGCGAATACGCGCCACGCCGCGCGCGGATCGGCGGTGATGCTGCCGTCGCGGCGCGGCACCGCGACGTCGTCCAGCGCCACGCCCTGGCTGTAGAGCATACGAAAGATATAATGGTCGGGCGACAGCAGCAGCTCGGTCGCATCGCGCCACGGCCGGTCGGTCGCGAACCACGACGGGTCGGTATGACCGTGCGGGCTGACGATCGGCAGGTCGCGGATTTCGGCGTAGAGTTCGCGTGCGAGGCCCCGCGTCGTCGGATCGGCGGGGAACAGGCGATCGGGGTCGAGCAGCAGGGCAGGCATCACACTCTCCTTTTGCCGATGCCCGATGCGGCATTGTGCCAACGGTGGCAACAGACTATTTCAGCCCCATGCTCGAAATCCTGTCCACCGCCGATTCCCGCCCTGCCCCCGTCCGATCGGTCCGGGTCGATGGCGATGACGACGTCGCCGTCCTGCTCGCTCCGGTCGAGGCGGGCAATACGGTGGCGGTCGACGATATTATCGTTATCGCCCGCGACGCGATCCCCGCCGGGCACAAGATCGCGGTGCGCGCCGTGGCACAAGGGGCACCGGTGCGCCGCTATCGCGCGCCGATCGGCCTTGCCCGCCAACCGATCGCGGTCGGCGAACATGTCCATGTCCACAATGTCCGCACCGCGCTGAGCGGCGAGGACGCCTATCGCTACGAACCGGTCGCGGCAGAAGCGGTGCCGGCGCGCCGCGAGCCGGGGTTCATGGGCTATGTCCGCGCCGATGGCAGCGTCGCCACCCGCAACGAAATCTGGATCCTGCCGACGGTCGGCTGCGTCGGCCGGCTGGGCGAGCGGATCGCGGCAGCGGCCGGGCCGCGCCATGCCGGGCGGATCGATGGCGTCCATGCGTTCAACCACCCGTTCGGCTGTTCGCAATTGGGTGACGATCTCAACCGCACCGGGGCGATCCTCGCGGCGCTGGCGGCCAACCCCAATGCCGGGGGCGTGTTGCTGCTGGGGCTAGGTTGCGAATCGAACCAGCTCGACGCGATGCTGGCGCGGATGCCCGACACGGTACGCGCCAAGGTCGCCCATGTCCGCGCACAGGCGAGCGGCGACGAATTCGCCGAGGGGCTGGCGGCGGTCGACACGCTGGTCGAGGCGGCGGCGTGCGAGCGCCAGCCGGTGCCGCTGTCGGCGCTGCGGCTGGGGGTGAAGTGCGGTGGATCGGATTCGATGAGCGGCCTGACCGCCAATCCGCTGATCGGGCGGATGACCGACCGGGTGGCGGCCGCCGGCGGCACCGTCCTGATGACCGAAATCCCCGAAATCTTCGGCGCGGAGCGGTTGCTGATGGCGCGCTGCACCGACGAAGGCGTGTTCGATCGGCTGGTCGAGGTGACGAACCGCTTCAAACGCTATTTCCTCGATCACGGCGAACCGGTGTCGGAAAACCCCAGCCCCGGCAACATCGCGGGCGGCATCACCACGCTGGAGGAAAAATCGCTGGGCGCGGTGCAGAAGGGCGGCGTCGCACGGGTAAGCGACGTGCTCGATTATGGTGAGGCGGTGCGCCGCCCGGGGTTGTCGGTGGTCGATGCACCGGGCAATGATGCGGTGTCGACCACCGCGCTGGCGGCGGCGGGGGCGACGATCACGCTGTTCTCGACCGGACGCGGCACGCCGCTCGGCTCGCCGGTGCCGACGATGAAGATCGCGACCAACCATGATCTGGCGACGCGCAAGTCGGGCTGGATCGATTTCGACGCCGCCACCGTGCTCGACGACGGGCAGGACGCGGCCGCCGACGCGCTGCTCGCCCGGATCGTCGCGGTCGCCTCGGGCGAACCCGCGCGCAACGAGACGAACGACGAACGCGCGATCGGCATCTGGAAGTCGGGGGTTACGCTTTAGGTGGCCGGTCCACGCTGATGGTCTGCCCGCTATGGCGGGACAATTCCAAGGTCGCTTGCTCCAGCGGCGCCGTACCCCGCCGCAACCTTTGATCCGGCGTCACGGCGTCAAACCTATGCGGCTCGTCGATGATGCCCCCGCCATTCCTACGCCGGCACCCGCTCGCGCGGCGGGTTCTGCTGCTTCAGCAGGACTTTTCCGACCTGCACCCCGGTCCGTTCCACGAAGCGTTCCAGTACCGTCGCAAAGATCGCGCTGGCAAGAAGGCTGACCATAGCGACGACAGCCAATGGCAGTCGATCGTCGAGCAGGAAGAAGGTCAACCACGCGACCGGCAGATGAACCAGATACAAGCTGTACGAAATCCGGCCGAGATACTGCAAGATTTTCCCGTCAAGCACAGCAGCGAAACGGGCGTTCGCGATACTGGCGATGATAATCAGTGAGCCCCAGATCGCCAGCGCGAGGTCATCATGAACGTACCGCGGTACCGCCATCGACAGGATCAGTAGCAGGACCACTGCGATGGTCGGCACCCGGATCGTACGGTTGCGCATCACGAACAGGGCCGCCAACATCCCAGCGCCGAAACAGGGCAGATAATGCAGCGTTATGAATATATCCGCACCCAGATACCCGGCGATCAGATAGTCCGGCTTCAACCCAAGCGCGGGCAATATCGCGAGCGATATTGCATACATGACTGCGGACAGCCCAACAAAACTTCGTGGGAAACGGCACAACAGCAACGCCATTAGCGGAAATACAAGAGAGAACCGCATCTCATGAACCAGGCTCCACGACACCACATTAAAGCGCGTGTCGCCTTCGACCGCGAATATCAAAGAAACGGTTCGAAAGATGGATGGTGCTGATAGATCGGCACGCGGTGGAACTTGCTTGGCCCATGATGCCGTCCATTGAGCCGCATCCATCGAAACAAGAAGCGTCAACGCCAAGACCGCCAGATAGACGGCAATGTACGCCGGATATATCCGAAAGACCCGGCCAACCAAGTAACGACCATAGGGTTTCGGCTGATCGGGCCGATGCGATACGAACAGAACAAAACCGCTCAACGCAAAAAATACCAGTACTGCGGGGTGCCCCCACATGATGAATGCACGAAGCGCCTTCAGTTGAGCTCCCTGCACTTGTCCTATATCGGCCCAAAGATAGGCGATATGATGCATGCAGACGGCCAACGCCGCTATCCCTCGGATCGAATCAAGCGCGGGTATGCGTCTGCCATAGGTATCGCGTAGCTCGGCTTGCACCTATTCCCCCCAGAATTTCAGGAAGGGGATATACATCAAGCCACTTTGCTCCACGAATAATTTGTGCGGGCGGCAATACGGTCCTGTCGACAACCGGCCAGCGCTCGACCCTGCGATAGCTTGGTTTGGACCGCTACCGCATAAGTCGGTACATTTTGTTCATACCGTGGATTCCGCTTCCCTAATGTTCAGCAGTTGGTTTTCAATACGTCGCGATAGTGTTTTGCCTTAGCCACATAGACCGCCGCCGACAGCCTCAACCCGGCAAGCTGTTCGTCGGTCAGCGTCCGTACCGCCCGTGCCGGGCTGCCTACGATCAGGCTGCCGGGCGGAAAGCTCTTACCCTCCGTTACCAGCGCGCCGGCCCCCACCACGCAATCGTCGGCGATCACCGCATGGTTCAGGATCGTCGCGCCCATGCCGATCAGCACGCGGTCGCCGATGGTGCAGCCATGCAGGATCGCGCGGTGGCCGATGGTGCAATCCTCGCCCAACGTCAGGGGCGCGCCGGGATCGCCGTGCAGCACCGCGCCGTCCTGCACGTTGCTGCGCGCGCCAACGATGATCGGGCCATTGTCGGCGCGGATCGTCGCGCCGAACCACACGCTGGCCTGCGCGCCCAGTCGCACCGCGCCGATCAGATCGGCCGACGGCGCGACCCACGCATCGGCGGCGAGATCGGGGACGGCATCGGCGAGGGCATAGCAAGGCATGGCGGCGATGCTATCACCGCGCGATCACCGGGGCGAGCTTCGCGCGCAGCAGCAAGTCGAACCGCTCGACTGAACAACGCTTCGCGCAGCCGGGGATCGGCAACGGCCGGTCGACGACGACTGCTCCGCCCGAGCGGATCACGTCGAGCGGCTGCACCCGGTACGACAGCGTCACGAAGCTGCCGCGCGCATCGCGACGGCGGGTGAACACCAATGCCCCGCCCGGGGCCACGTCGTTGCGCGCGAACCCCGGCGCGTCGAGATCGACGCCGAGCGCCGCACCCAGCGCGGTGACGTTGGTGTCGTGGCCGATCAGTGCCTCCAGCTTGGGTCCGTTGGACGCCCCGAGCGTCGCCAGCATATGCGCGCCGATCGGCCCGGCCTGATGCGCCGCCATATACGGGCTGCGGGTGAACACGTCGAACAGCGCGGCATGGAGCGTGCCGATCCGGCGGATCGTGGCGGCATCGGCGCGACCGAAGCCGACGTCGCGGATCGGCATGCCTTCGGCATATTGCAGCAGGATCACCTGCGCCGTGCCCGAGGTCGCGCGGATCGGGCCGGTGAACTCGATTCCCCGCCCGTTCGCGCTGGGCTTGAGCGTCGCCGGGCCGGGCGTGCTGCATCCGGTGGGGCTACCGCAGCCAAGCACGCGGTCGAGGTCGCGGATCGCGCCGGCATGACGCGCGGTCAGCGCGTTCACGCCGCCGGTATAGGCGGTGATCGCCGCCACCGCCTGCCCCGCATCGAACGCGGTGGCCCCGGCACGCAGCGGTTCGAACAGCGGATCGACCTGCGGCGCGGTCAGATGGCCGACCGGCAGCGCGCAGCCGGGAGCAAGGCCCTCGGCATAGGCGCGGCCGGTGGCGATCGTCCGCTCGGCGGTATTGGTCCAGATGCGCACGCTGCCGGGCGCAGGGCAGCCGGTCGTCGTCAGCCAGCGCCGGTCATGACGACCGATCTGGCGGATCGCCGCCGCGCCGTGCGGGGTCAGATGCTCCGCCGCCACCGGCCAGCCGGGCCAGCGACCGTCAACGCGGGTGTCGGCGGGCGCCTCACCGTCGATCGGCGCGCGGACGCCGTGCCGCATCAGCAGCACGACCCGCTCGATCGTGCTGCCCTTGGCGGCGACCGGCGATGGGGCAATCGCCAACATGGCACCGAGTACGACGGCGGAGCGGAACGGCATCGGGAAACTTCCTTTTCGTTGCGTCCTCCCGGCGCGAACCGGGAGGACGCACAGGCTTACATCTTCATCGTCAGGCTGAACTGGAACACCCGGCCGGTCTTGAGATAGCCGCCGTTGCGGTCGTTCGAGATATAGCGCTCGCTCTTGCCGACCGTCGCCCAATAGCTGTGCTGGTCGAGCAGGTTGCGCGCCGACACGCCGATTTCCAGATTGTCGGTCACTTCATACGCCGCGCCGAAGTTCAGCTCGCCCACCGGCTGGACATAGATGTCGGGCTGGCTGTCCTGCACCGCCGCCAGGATCTTTCCGGTGTAGTTGTACCACAAGTTGGTGCGGAACGCGCCGCCGGCATAGAACACCTCGGCATTGTAGATCAGGTCGGGTGCCTGCGGCAGCGCGCTGGTGCGCGTGGTGCGCACGCCGTTCAGCGGGATGACATAGGACGCCTCGGTCTGCTGATAGGTGACGTTGCCGCCCACGCCGAAATTACCGAGAAAGGCCGATCCGACCATGTCGCCGACGGTGAAGCGGCCCGATGCCTCGACGCCTTTGGCCTTGCCGCCGCCGCCGTTGATCGGGCGGGTATAGGTGATGCCGTCGATCGTTTCGCCCGCCGTGCGCGTCGCGGTGTTCACGACGAAGTTCGACAGATCCTTATAGTAGCCGGCGAGCTGGAAATAACGGCCGACGCCGCCGTAATAGTCGACGCCGACGTCATAGCTCCATGCCGATACCGGCTTCAGGTCGGGATTGGGCTGGCTGATCGCGATGATCGCGTTGTTGCGGCCCGGATCGCGGGTGATCCGCGTCGGACCGGCGATCAGGTCGAACGATGGCCGAGCATAGCTCGACCGCGCGGCACCGCGCACCACGATACGGTCGTTCGGCTTCCACGCCGCCAGCACGCTGGGATCGACATGGTCGTAATCACGACCGGCCGAGATGAAGCGCGCGCCGTCGGCGTCGTTCAGATAATAGGTCGCCCGGAAGCCATTGTCCTCATAGCGCACGCCCGGCATCACTTCGAGCGCGCCCAGTTTCAGCGTGGCCGTGGCATAGAGCGCCTTGCGCTTCTCGTTGCCGTCGAGCAGCCCCTGGTTGATCGTCGTGGCCGACACCGGGATCAGCGGCACATAGTCGCGCACCTGCGCGTCGAGCTGCGCGCGCGACAGCACTTTCAGCGGTCGCGCGGGATAATAATCGAGGAAGTCCTTGAGCACATACCCCAGATACTGGTTGATCGACGGTCCCTGCACCGTGCCCGACTGCAACGGCGTCAGGAAGCGGTAGCGGGTATTGTCCGGCGCGAGGTTGCGGCCCTTGCGGTCCGAATCCTCGTACAGCCCGCCGACCTCGACATGGCCGAGAAAGCCGTCGCCGTCCCAGCCGATGCTGGCCTTGGCGGTCTTCTTCACCTCGTTCAGATAGTCATAGCCGCTCTGGACATAGAGCTGCGTCGGCCGGTCGAGCGAGGAGACATAGGCGATCGCGCCGTTCGACAGCACCGGACGCGGCGACTTGCGGTTCGACAGGTCGACGTTGACGCCTTCGGTCGCGGCACCGGTATTTCCGGTCGCGCCGTTGTACGCGATGCCGCGGAACGCCGCCTCGATCCGGGTCGGCTGATCGAAACGCCCGTCGGCATAGGCCCCTTCGAGGTTCGCGAAGAAACCGTCCCAATGCGTCTTCGCGCCGACCTGTGCCGAGAACAGTTCCTGCTCGACATCCTCGGTGCGGAAATAGCTGGCCGGATTGATACCCTGCGGGTTGTAGATCCCCGCCGCGTTATAGGCACGGGTCGTGCTGCCGTTGCGCAGCGTCCGCAACGGGTTGCCGCTCGACTGGCCGCTGGTCGTCTCGTTGCGCAGGCCGGTCTGGTTCATCGTATTGGTGTTCAGATAGGTCGCATAATTCACGCGGCCGTACAGTTCGATCGCCTCGCTCCGGAAATCGAGCGATCCGGTCGCGCCATAGCGCTTGATCTTGTTGTTGTAGAAATTCCACTGCACGCCATTGGCCGACAATGCATTGGGATTGTCGCGTGCGGTGCCGACATCGAAATTGGTTGTCTGATAATCGCTCTGCACTGCCGTCGATTCGGCGGCGTTGCCGCGCTCCTCGAAATAGCCCGCCAGATACACGCCGAACTGGTCGTCGGTGCCGAACCGGCGCGCGGCGTCGATGCCGATCGCGCCGCCGAACGCTTCCTGCTCGCGGTCGAGCGCGAGGCCGGCAACCTGGCCCAGCACGCGGGCGCGGGTGAAGCTCTGCGCGAAGTCGAACGCGGTCGGGGTGCGCAGGTCGATGATGCCGGCGATGCTGTCGGCATCCTTGGCGGCGCCCGGCGTCTTGTCGGCGGCGATCCCGCCGATCGCGAACGGCGAGAAGAGGTTGAGCGAGATCGCACGGCTGCTGCCCGCCGTCTGCGGCAAGCGCAGCCCGTCGAGGGTATAGGCGTTGTAGCCGGTGTCGAAGCCGCGAATGGTGACGAACTGGGCTTCGCCGGTCGCGCTCTGGTTGCGGCCCTGATCGCGGCTGACCGAGATGCCGGGCATCTGCTTGGCGAGGTCGGCGATACCGGTCTGCGAATGAATCGCGACGTCGCCGGCGGTCACGATGTCGATCGTGCCGATCGCGGCCTGTTCCTCGTTCAGCGCGCTGCGCTGGCGACGGCCGTTGACGACGATGTCGTCGGTCAGCGATTCGCTGGCGGTCTGCGCGCTCGCCTCGGCGGTGGCGGGCGACGCCTCCTGCGCAAAGGCGACGGCCGGCAGCGTCAGCGCGGCGATGGCGACGCCGGTCGACAGGACAAGCGCATGGGCGCGCTGCCGGCGTACCGGCGACGGTTGGAACGACGTCATGGATTTCCCCCCTCGGGACTATGTCTGGGATGCCGGGGCTGTTCCCCGTTGGATGGCGCGCCTAACGCTCGTTTGCGTAGTTTTTGTGACGAAACAGCGTTGGTATACAAAAATACCATCGGTATTTGTGGGAATGGCGGGGATTGACGATGATATATTGATGATATTGCCGCATGGCGGTTGCGCTCGACTATGTAGGCGATATGCTGGACACCGATGATGAAGCGCCGCGACCGCCGCCAGGAAATCCTCGACCTGCTCGCGCAGGGCGATGCGATGGGCATCCACGGGCTGGCGCAGGTGCTGGCGGTGTCCGACGAGACGGTCCGGCGCGAATTGCGGCTGCTGGAGAGCGATGGGCTGATCGAGCGCATCCATGGCGGTGCCCGGCTGGCGAAGTCGGTCGAGGAAGGCCCGTTCGAGGCGCGGCTCCACCGCAATGCCGCCGCCAAGCAACGCATCGCCGCCGCCATCGCGCGCGGGGTGGCCGATGGCGATTCGCTCTATCTCGATGCCAGCTCGACCGCGTTCCACGTCGCCCAGGCGCTGAAGGGCAAGCGCGACCTGACCATCGTTACCAACGCCCTCGACGTGGCGGCGGAGCTGGGCGGGCGCAGCGGCAACCGATTGTATCTGGCGGCGGGCGAGCTGGACGATCGCTACCGCGCGTTCTTCGACGAAACGGCGCGCGCCTATCTGGCGCAGTTCCGGCCCGCCGCCGCGATCGTCTCGACCGAATCGGTCGATGCCGCGACCGGCTTCACCGACTATCACGTCGGCGAAGGCGCGCTGTGCCGACAGATGATCGCCCAGTCGCGCTTCGTCACCATGGCGCTCGATGCGTCGAAATTCGACCGGACCAGCGTCGTCGCCGTTGCCACCTTCGCCGACATCGACCGGATCGTCACCGACCGGCCGATCGATCCGGCCTATGCCGCCGCCGCCGCCGGTGTCGACTGGATCACCTGCGACTGACCCCCTGCCCCGGAGCCTTCCCCCCGTGTTCACCCGCCTGACCCTGTGCCTGTTGCCGGCGCTCGCGCTGATCGCCCCCGCCGCCGATGCGCGCGACCTGACGGTGATGAGTTTCAACATCCGCTATCCCAGTCCCGACGACGGCCCCGACCGGTGGGAAACGCGCGCGCCGATCGCGATCGCCATGATCCGCGCGCAGGACCCCGACCTCATCGGCACGCAGGAACTCTATCAGCGGCAGGGCGATGCGATCGTCGCCGCGCTGCCCCGCTTCCGCTGGTTCGGACGCGACCGGCGCGGCGCGCATGCCGACGAGCATATGGGCATCTTCTACCGCGGCGACCGGCTGCGGCTGGTCCGAAGCGGCGACTTCTGGCTGTCGGACACGCCCGACCAGGTCGGCAGCAGTAGCTGGGGCGTCGACCTGCCGCGCATGGTCAACTGGGGCATGTTCGAGACGCTTGGAAGCAAACCCCGCCGCTTCGTGCTGTTCGACACCCATTTCGCGCACCGCGACAGCGACGACGACGCGCGGCGCAAGTCGGCCGAGTTGCTGCTGTCGCGTATCCCGGCGATCGCCGGCACACTGCCCGTGATCGTCACCGGTGACATGAACGCGACACCCGACAGCACCGCCTATGCCGCCTTCGCCGCCAGTCTGCGCGACGCATGGACCGGGACGGCGACCCGTGATGGACCCGAGCGGACCTTCCATGCCTTCACCGGCACGGCGGACCGGCGGATCGACTATATCTTCGTGCGCGGCTTCACGCCGCTATCGGCGCGGGTCGTGACCCACAACCGCGCCGGGCGCTACGCCTCCGACCATTTTCCGGTCGTGGCGACGCTGCGCCCGGCGAAGTAGCTCAGCCGGTCCGGCGGACCAGCCAGATGGTATCGCCCGCGTCGTCGACCACGAAGATCGCCCCATCGGCGCGCGTCTGGACGCTGACCGGGCGGCCATGGACGGTGCCCTTGGCCTTGTCGGCGACGAAGCCGGTCAGGAACGGCTGCGGATCGCCGGCCGGGCGACCATTGGCGAACGGAACGCTCAGCACGTCATAGCCGCTGAAGTCGGCGCGGTTCCACGATCCGTGCCGCGCGACATAGGCGGTTGGTGCCCCCTGCTTGGCGAAAGCGATGCCGAGCGCGGCGGCGTGCGGCCCGACCGCGACGTCGGGCAGCAAGGTGGTGGCGAGCAGTTCGCGCTTCTCGTTGGCGTGGCGCGGGTCCTGCTTGCCGTAATAGCTGTAGGGCCAGCCGTAGAAGCCACCCTCGCGCACGCCGACCAGATAGTCGGGGCTGATGTCGTCGCCGATTTCGTCGCGCTCGTTCACCGCCGTCCACAGCGTCGCGGTGCCGGGCACGAAGTCCATCCCCACCGGATTGCGCAGGCCCGAGGCATAGAGCCGCTCGCGCCCGCTGGACAGATCGATCGCGAGGATCGCAGCGCGCCGCTTCTCCTCGTCCATGCCGTGTTCGCCGACGTTCGACGCCGACCCGACCGAGACGTACAGCGTGCGCGCATCGGGGCTGAGCAGCAGGTTGCGCGTCCAGTGGTTGTTGTATCCGCCCGCCGGCAGTGTCGCGATCTGCCGCGGCTGCGCGGTGATCCGCGTCTCGCCCGGCGTATAGGGGAACACGACCACGCCATCGGTATTGGCGACGTACAGCTTGCCATTGGCATATTGCATCCCGAACGGCTGGTTCAGCCCGTCGCGCAGCACGAACCGCTGTTCGGCGACGCCGTCGCGGTCGGCGTCGCGCAACAGGGTGATGCGGTTGGCGCTGAACCCGGTCGTCCTCGACAGCGCCTGCCCGCGCGCAACTTCGGGGTCGGCATCGAGCTTGGGCAGCGTCCGTGCCTCCGACACCAGCACGTCGCCATTGGGCAGCAGCAGCGCCTGACGCGGATAGTCGAGGCCGCCGGCGAACTTTACCACCTGCCACCCGGCGGGCGCGGTGGGCTTGCGGCCTTCGGGCCAGCCGATCGTGACCGGATGGTTGACCACCGATTTCGTCGCATAGGGTTCGGGCTGCGCCTTCAGCCCCGGAATGGCTTTCGGCCCTTGCTGCGCGGACGCAGCGGTGGCGCACAACGCGGCCACCGCCGCGCCCAGGATACGGAGCTTCATCGCATTTCCCCTGATTGTCATGGCGGCGACAACCGGGGGCGGCGGCGCGGGGTCCGCCGGCAACGAAAAGATATGCGCCTGGGTACGCGAACCATCCTCCCCGCGCCACGGGGAGGAGGAGCGTCGGCTATTCGACCGTTACCGACTTGGCGAGGTTGCGCGGCTGGTCGACGTCGGTGCCCTTGGCGACCGCGACGTGATAGGCGAGCAACTGCACCGGCACCGCATAGACGATCGGCGCGATCAGCGGATGGACCTTGGGCATGGTGATCGTCGCGATGCAATTGTCGCCCGCCGCCTGAATGCCGTCATAGTCGGAGATCAGTACCACCTTGCCGCCGCGCGCCTGCACTTCCTGCATGTTGCTGACGGTCTTGTCGAACAGCGGCCCCGACGGCGCGATGACGATCACCGGCACATGCTCGTCGATCAGCGCGATCGGCCCGTGCTTCATCTCGCCCGCCGCATAGCCCTCGGCATGGATATAGCTGATTTCCTTGAGCTTGAGCGCGCCTTCCAGCGCCAGCGGATAATCGGTGCCGCGCCCGAGATACAGCACGTCGCGCGCGGCGGCGATCACCCCGGCCATCGCCTCGATCGACTCGTCATACGCCAGTGCGCCGTTGATTGCGGCGGGCGCCTCGGCCAGATGCCGCACCAGCGCGCGCTCCTCCGCCTCGCTCAACCGCCCCTTGGCCTTTGCCAGATTGGCCGCCAGCGCCGCCAGCACCGCCAACTGGCAGGTGAACGCCTTGGTCGACGCCACGCCGATCTCGGGGCCGGCATGGGTCGGCAGCAACAGGTCGGCCTCGCGCGCCATCGTGCTGGTCGGCACGTTGACGACGGCGGCGATCACCTGCCCCTCGGCGCGGGCATGGCGCAGCGCCGCCAGCGTATCGGCGGTCTCCCCCGACTGGCTGATGACGATCATCAGCCCGCCATCCTCCATCACCGGCGTGCGATAGCGGAACTCGCTGGCGACATCGAGGTCGACGGGAACCCGCGCGAACTGCTCGAACCAGTATTTTGCGACCATCCCGGCATAGAAGCTGGTGCCGCAGGCGACGATCGTGACGCGCTTGATCCCCGACAGGTCGAAATCGGGGATCGGCAGCGTGACCTTGCCCTCCAGCCGGTGAAGATAGGCGCGCAGCGTCTGCGCGACGACGATCGGCTGCTCGTAGATCTCCTTCTGCATGAAATGGCGATGGTTGCCCTTGTCGATCAGCGCGCCGGTGACGCCCGACAGCGTGACCGGCCGCTCGACCGCCACATTGTCGCGGTCGTATACCTGCGCGCCGTCGCGGGTGCAGACGACCCAGTCGCCTTCCTCCAGATACGCGATCCGCTGCGTCAGCGGCGCCAGCGCCAGCGCGTCGGAGCCGAGATACACCTCGCCCTCGCCATAGCCGACGACCAACGGCGATCCCAGCCGCGCGCCGATCAGCAGGTCGGGGTGCTGGCGGAACAGGATCGCGAGCGCGAACGCGCCGTGCAGGCGCGGCAACACCACCTTCACCGCATCGGAGGGAGCAAGGCCCGCCTCGACCTGCTCGCTCACCAGATGCGCGACGACCTCGGTATCGGTTTCGCTGGTGAACACCCGGCCGCGCGCCTGCAGTTCCTCGCGCAGCGGCTTGAAATTCTCGATGATGCCGTTGTGGACCACCGCGACTTCATCGGTGGCATGCGGATGGGCGTTGTTGGTGGTCGGACCGCCATGCGTCGCCCAGCGGGTATGGGCGATGCCGACGTCGCCCGGCAACGGATGCGCCGCCAGTTCGGTCGCGAGGTTCTTCAGCTTGCCCGACGCGCGCCGCCGCTCGATCGCGCTGCCATCGATCGTCGCGATGCCCGCCGAGTCATAACCGCGATATTCGAGCCGCTTGAGCCCGTCGAGCAGCCGGTCGGCCACCGCTTCGGTCCCGATGATTCCTACGATGCCACACATGTGATTCTCCGGGACTGTCGGTGATTATTTCGCGGTCTTGGCGGCCTTGGCCGCCTTGCGCTGGGCTCGGAAGCGCGCCGCCCAGCCGGGGCGATCGGTGCGCTCGGCGCGGACGAGCGTGAGTGCATCGGCCTCGACGTCGCGGGTCACGACCGATCCGGCGGCGACGATCGCGCCCGCGCCCACCTTGACCGGGGCGACGAGCGCGCTGTTCGATCCAATGAACGCGCCCTCGCCGATCTCGGTGCGGTATTTGAAGAAGCCGTCATAGTTGCAGGTGATCGTCCCCGCGCCGATGTTGCTCCCCGCGCCGACGGTGGCATCGCCGAGATAGGTCAGGTGGTTGGCCTTCGCCCCCTCGCCCAGCACCGCGTTCTTCACCTCGACGAAATTGCCGACGCGGCTCTTTTCCTTCAGCACCGCGCCGGGGCGCAGCCGGGCATAGGGGCCGACATCGGCGTGCGAAGCCACCGTCGCGCCCTCCAGATGGCTGAAGGCATGGATCGTCACATGATCGGCGATCGTCACGCCGGGACCGAACACGACGTTCGGTTCGATCGTCACGTCGCGCCCGATGACCGTGTCGTGCGCGAACCACACGGTGTCGGGGGCGATCAGTGTCGCGCCCTCCGTCATCGCCCGCGCGCGGCGGGCACGCTGCCATTCCCCCTCCAGCGCGGCGAGTTCGGCGCGGCTGTTGACGCCCGCCACCTCGAGAGCGCCGGTTTCGATCACCGCCGATCCGCGCCCGTCGGCCGCCGCCAGCATGACGATGTCGGGCAGATAATATTCCCTCGCGGCATTGTCGTTGCCGACCCGTGCCAGCAGGCCGAACAGATCGGCGGCGCGCACCGCCATCAGCCCCGAATTGCACAATGTCACCGCGCGTTCCGCCTCGGATGCGTCCTTATATTCGACCATCCGTGCGATCCGCCCGGCATCGTCGGCGATCACCCGGCCATAGGCGCCGGGATCGGCCGGACGGAAGCCGAGCACGACCACCGCCGGCGCATCGTCCCCGTGCAGCCGGTCGAGCATCCGCCGCATCGTCTCGGCGCTGACCAGCGGCACGTCGCCATACAGGACGATCACGTCGCCCGCGAACCCGGCCAGCGCCGGCGCGGCCTGCAACACCGCATGACCGGTGCCCAGTTGCTCCTCCTGCGCGACGATCGTCGCGCCCAGCGGCGCGACCGCGGCTGCCACCTGCTCGCGCCGCGCGCCGACGACGACGGCGGTGTGCGCGGGCGACAGGCCGGCGACGCTGTCCAGCAGATGCAGCAGCATCGGCCGCCCGGCGATGGGGTGCAGCACCTTGTGCAGATCGGACTTCATGCGCGTGCCTTGGCCCGCAGCAAGGACGATGGCGGCGACGGTGTTCGGTTCCATGGCCGAGCATCTGACACAGCAACCTTGCCAATTCCATATCGCGGGCGGCAAAGCAGACAACATGACCAAGATTTCATTCGATATTGTCGGCTTCGATCTCGACGGGACGTTCGTCGATACCAGCGGCGACCTGACCGATTCGGTGAACCATGCGCTGGCCGATGCCGGGCGAGCGCCGCTGTCGCGCGAGGCGGTGATCCCGATGATCGGCGGCGGCGCGCGCCATATGTTGGCACAGGGCATGGCGGCGACCGGCGACCATGACGAAGCCGCGCTGGATCGCGGCTACCGGCTGTTGCTCGACTATTACGAAAACAACATTTCGCGGCATTCGCGCCCGTTCCCCGGCGCGATGGCGGCGCTCGACGCGCTCATGGCGCAGGGCGTCAAGGTCGCGATCGTCACCAACAAGCTGGAACGACTGGCGAAAAAGCTGCTCGGCGAACTCGGCATCGCCGACCGGTTCGGCTGCATCCTCGGCGGCGACACGCTGGGACCGGGCATGGCCAAGCCCAATCGCGCGCCGATCGATGCGATGATCGAGCGGCTGGGCGGCGGGCGGGCCGCCTTCGTCGGCGATTCGCATTTCGATATCGATGCGGCGCGGAGTGCCGGGGTGCCCGGCATCGCGGTGTCGTTCGGTTTCCTGATGCAGCCGGTCGAGGAATTGCGCGCGGACGCGGTGATCGACCGCTATGAGGATCTGCTCCCGACGCTCGAACGGCTGCGGTCGTGGGAACCGGCCGCTACCGCCGATCGCTCCGCCGCCACGCCGTAACAAAGGAACGACCATGACCCGTCCTGCCGCCCTCATCACCGGCGCATCGTCCGGCATCGGCCTCAGCTTCGCGCATCATCTGGCGCGCACCGGCCACGACCTGATCCTCGTCGCGCGTCGCGAGGACCGGCTGCGCGCGATCGCCGAGGAACTGTCGGCCGAACATTCGATCGACATCGAGGTGATGGTCGCCGATCTGGCCGATCCCGACGACCTCGATCTGGTTGAGGAACGGTTGCAGGACGGCGAACCCGTCGCGCTGTTCGTCAACAACGCCGGCTTCGCCGCGTTCGGCAAGGTGGGCGAGGGCGACCGCGAGGACATGACCGACATGCTGCTCCTGAACGTCGTCGCGTTCAGCCGGCTGGCCGATGCGGCGATGGCGGGCATGAAGCGGGCCGGTCAGGGCACGATCATCAACGTCGGGTCGGGCACGCTGTTTACCAAGCTGCCGGGCTATGCCGGCTATGGCGCGACCAAGGCCTATGTCGCCTATTACACCCGCGTGATGCAGGTGGAGGCGAAGGACAGCGGCATCCGCGTCCAGTTGCTGATCCCCGGCGTCACCGCCACCGATTTCCATGCGGTCGCCGGGCACAGCGTCGACGATTTTCCGGCCGAACGGGTGATGGAGGCCGACGATCTGGTCGTCGCGTCGTTGCGCGGGCTGGAACTGGGCGAGGCGGTGTGCATCCCTTCGCTGCCCGACATCGCCGACTGGGACGCGCTCGAGGCCGCCGAGGCGAGGATCGCCCCCAATGCCTCGCGTGACAAGGTCGCGGCGCGCTATCACGGCTGATCGCGCCGTCGCTGCCTTGCCCATCAATTGTTAAGTCCTCGGGGCTAGGCCGGCAGGTGTAACCGGCCAGCCCCAGGATCCCGATGCCCGACCCCGTATCCCGCGTCGCGATCGTCTTCGGCACCCGGCCCGAAGCGATCAAGCTGTTCCCGCTGATCCACGCGATGCGCGCCGACCCGCGTTTCGCGGTACGGGTGATCGTGACCGCGCAGCACCGCGCGATGCTCGATCAGGTGCTCGACTTCGCCGGGATCGTGCCCGACACCGACCTGGACATCATGACTCCGGGCCAGTCGCTCGACACGCTGACCGCGCGGCTGCTCGACACGTTGGGGCCGGTGTTCGACGCCGGGCGGTTCGACCGGGTGATCGTGCAGGGCGACACCGCGACCGCGATGGTCGCCGCGCTCGCCGCCTATTACCGCAAGATTCCGGTCGCCCATGTCGAGGCGGGACTGCGCAGCCACGACATCTACCAGCCATGGCCCGAGGAAGTGAATCGCAAGATCGTCGGATCGATCGCCGACCTGCACTTCGCGCCGACGCAGACCGCCGCCGACGCATTGCGCGCCGAAAACGTGCCGGCGGAGCGCATCCACGTCACCGGCAACACCGTGATCGACGCGCTGCACATGGCGCGCGACCGGCTGGCCGCCGATCCGGCGCGCACGCAAGGACTGGACGGCCTCGCCACCCGTTTCGCGGGCAAGCGGGTCGTGCTGGTGACGACGCATCGCCGCGAGAATTTCGGGCCGGGCATGGCATCGATCGCCCGCGCCATCGCCCGCATCGCCGCGCGCGAGGATGTCGGCGTGATCTTTCCGGTCCACCCCAATCCGCAGGTGACGGGGGTGATGGACGCGATCCTTGGTGATAATCCGCGCGTCGCGATGATCGCCCCGCAGGATTATCCGCATTTCGTCCGCCTGCTCGACCTGTGCCACCTCGTGCTGACCGATTCGGGCGGGGTGCAGGAAGAGGCACCGGGCCTCGGCAAGCCGGTGCTGGTGATGCGCGAGACGACCGAGCGCCCCGAAGGCGTGATGGCCGGCACCGCGAAGCTGATCGGCGCCGACGAGGACCGGATCGTCGCGGAGGTCGGCGCGTTGCTCGACGATCCCGCCGCCTATGCCGCGATGGCGCGCGCGCACAATCCTTTCGGAGACGGCCATGCGTCGACCCGCATCGTGGAGACCCTCTGTGCTTGAACAACGCATCACCGCCGCCGACACCTACGACGTCTGCGTCGTGGGGCTGGGCTATATCGGCCTGCCGACCGCCGCCGTCGTCGCCCGGTCGGGCGCGCGGGTGATCGGGATCGACGTCAGCCAGCATGTCGTCGACACGGTGGCGCGCGGGCATATCCATATCGAGGAAGCCGATCTCGACACGCTGGTGCGCGACGTGGTGCTGCTCGGCCGCCTCGCGACCGCCATCGCCCCCGCGCCCGCCGATGTGTTCGTCATCGCCGTGCCGACGCCGTTCGGGCCGGGCCACGCGCCCGACCTGTCCTATGTCCTGAACGCCACCCGCGCGATCGCGCCGGTGCTGCGGCCGGGCAACACCGTGATCCTCGAATCGACCTCGCCGGTCGGCACCACCGAACAGATCCGCGACCTGCTCGCCGACCTGCGTCCCGACCTGTCGTTGCCCGGCCTGTCCGAAACGCCGGACATCTGCGTCGCCTATTGCCCCGAACGGGTGCTGCCCGGCCGCATCATCCTCGAACTGGTGTCGAACGAACGCTCGATCGGCGGGATCACCCCGGCCTGTGCCGAAGCCGCCTGCGACTTCTACCGCCGCTTCGTCGAGGGGGCGTGTACCGTCACCACAGCGCGCACCGCCGAAATGGTCAAGCTGGTCGAGAACACCAGCCGCGACGTCGCCATCGCCTTCGCCAACGAACTGTCGATCGTGTGCGACCGGATGGAGTTGAACGTCTGGGACGTGATCGACCTCGCCAACCGCCATCCGCGCGTCAACATCCTGAAGCCCGGCCCCGGCGTCGGCGGGCATTGCATCGCGGTCGACCCATGGTTCATCGTCGATGCCGCACCCGACGAAACCCCGCTGATCCGCACCGCGCGCGAGGTGAACGACGGCAAGGTCGACCATGTCGTCGCCCGCGCCTCGGCGATGCTCGATGCCGCGCCCAGCGCGCGCGCGACGCTGCTCGGCCTCGCGTTCAAGGCCGACATCGACGACCTGCGCGAAAGCCCGGCGGTGAAGGTCGCGCAGGGGCTGATCGCGGCGTATGGCGATCGGATCGATCTGGTCGAACCGTTCGTCGACACCCTGCCGCGCGCGCTGGACGCCGGACGGCTGGTGCCGCTGGAGGCGGGCCTCGCCAACGACATCCTCGTCGTGCTGGTCGACCATAGCGTGTTCCGGACGGTCCCACCCGAAGCCCGCGCGGGCAAGCAGGTGTACGACACAAGGGGGATGTGGCGCTGAACCGCATCGTCCCGTCATTCCGGCGAAGGCCGGAATCCATGGATGGGGTGACGGCTCGGCTGAGTCGAGAACACCCGACACAATGGATTCCGGCCTTCGCCGGAATGACGGATCGCTATGTACGCCGCCACTTGGTCCACAAATGGCGAGCGAGCATCGCCGGCGGCATCCGCATCCAGTGCGAGCGGACATAGAAGCCGAACTCGGTTTCCTTGTGCCGCAACCGCCCCCACCCGTCGCGCGCCAGCAGCCGCCGGGCGAACAGCGCGTCGGACGGCCTTGGATCGAACCCGGCCACCGGCGTCGCGTAGATGCGCTTCGCCAACCGGATCGCCCGTTCGACCGCCGCCGACAGGCCGTGATGCGCCGCCTGCGAACCCAATCGCGCCACGAACGTCCCGTCGCCCTCCGAAAACTCGCGCACCAGCCGGTCGATGTCCCACAGGTTGCGCAAGCCCCCCTGCAAATCGCCATCGGCCAGCAGGTGCGCGGCGGCATGGACCACCATGTCCTCGCGCGACAGCACGGACAGCCCGTTGTCCAGCGGCACCGCATCGGCGATCAGCGCGGCGGCATCGGGCGTCGGCCGGGCGGTCGGCGGCAGGATCGTGTGATGCACGTCGATCATCTTGTCGCGCGCGGCATGGACCAGCGGCGGCAGTTCGTGCATCCACCGCCGGTAATAGGCGTCGTCGTAAGGGTCGGGCTTGACCCATTCCCACCCCCCGGCCAGCAACGCGCGTTCGACCCGGTCCAGCCCATCGCGCGGCACCAATATGTCGAGATCGCCGATCGACCGCCCCCGCCCCGCATCCAGCCCGGCGGCGACGAATGCCGTGCCCTTGAGCAACACGACCGGTACATCGAGCGACGCGAGTACCCGCCGCGCCGCCTCCGCTTCCCATAGCGCTGCTATCCGCCCGGCCTCGGCGGAGGCGCGCGCATCGGCCATCACCCGTTCGGCGGCGGGCGGCAATACCAGCCCGCCCAGCCGCACCGCCACGCTACCGATCAACTGTTCGGCCCGCGCCGCCGCGATCAGCGCGTTCCACCCGGCGGCATCGAGCGTCAGCGCGCTCGCCGGATCGGTCAGCGTCCGCGCGACCAGCGCCCCGCTCATGCCAGGGCTTCCCACAACGTCTCGACCATCGCGATCGCCGCACCGGTATCGGGATAATCGATCGCCCGCGCCGGCACGCGCCGCACCAGCGCGGTCAGCGCGGCAAAGCCCCGCTCGCCCAGTTGGACATAGTTGGTCGAGGCATGGGTCAGCCGCACGAACGTCTCGGCCGGCTCGACTAGCCGCACCTCGCCTGGCCCCCCGAAGGTCGGGAACAGCAGCAGCGCCGGAGCGGCCGGCACGTCCATCGCCGCCAGCGCGGGCGCGTCAGGCACCAGATGGCGGATATCCCCCTTGGGCGTGCCCGCCAGCAACGGCCCGAACAGCGCGGCCGGCGCGGCGCGTTCCAGCACGCCGATGCTGGCGTTCTTCAGGCTGACCAGCCGGGGAAAGCCATGGACCAGCCCGCTCAGTGGATCGAGCAGCACGAACTCGTCGCCCATCAACCGCCAGCCGCGCGTCATCAGCAGCGCCGCCAGCGTCGACTTGCCCGCCCCCGACACCCCGGTCATCAGCAGCGCCCGCCCGTCCCGCTCGACGGCCGAGGCATGAAGCAACAGATAGCGCCGCTGCCCCAGCGCCATCTGCAAATTCATTCCCATCTCCGCCGCCAGCAACCCTTGCGCGAGCGGCAGCGGCGCGGCGTCGGGAATGGTGAAATCGCCGCCGATCATCACCGAGGGGCGCAGCACCCGCCGCCACGGCCGCGCCGCGAACAGCCGCACGGTGAAATCGGCGATGCCGCCCTCGGGCGCGGGATAGTCGCGGTACAGGTCCCGCACCTGATCGATCGGCAACCGCCAGTCGCTGCCGATGCGGAAGCCTACCGGCCCGATGCGGAGCTGCGCGACATGCCTCATACCCGTTCGACCAGCCCGGTTCCGACCAGTTCGTCCAGCCGCGCGACCACCGCCGCCTCGTCGCCATCGGGCAGGTCGTAGGCCGCCGCCAGCGCGGCCAGCACCTCGCGCGCCGTCATCGCCCGTCCGGCGAGCAGCGCCAGCATCTCGGGCACCGGCGGGGCGACGACATGCGTCTGCCCCGATGCGCGGTGATAGACGGCGCTCAGATCGTCTAGCGGCACGATGCGCAGCGCGTCCGCCACCGGGGCGCGGTAGCGCGGCACCGCGGTCAGCCGCGCGGCATCTGGATCGATGCGAAGCAGGTGAAGCCGCTCGTCCCCGATTGCAGGCGACGGATATAGTTGGTGTAGGCGCGCGTGCGCTCGCCATCGGCACCCGGCAGGTTCATGCCCTGACCGGCGCGGCGCACTTCCTCGCCGGTGAACGGGCGGTTGGCGGGCGGCACCGCGCCGGGCGTGCCGGGCGCCACGACCGATCCGTCGGCGGCGATATAGCGGCCCGCGCGCGCCTTGTCGGGCACCGGGATCTCGCAGTTCATCACCGATACCTGCGTCTGCGCCAGCGCCGGCCGGATCGACACGACCGCCGAGGCGCTCGCCGCCCCGATCAGCAGCGTCCGGCGGGCGACCGTGCCCGCCGGCTTGTTGTCGGGCGGGGAAAGCGGATCGTCGGCCATGGCCCAGCATGTGCCCCGAAGCGCCGTCCCCATGCAATCGCAAATCCATATCCCGCCCGTCCGGCAACGGGGCACCCCGCCCGACAAAGGCTGGCGCGAACCGGAACTTGCGCCTAATCGAAGGCGAATGGATGGATTTGCCCCCCGCCTGCCGCTTGCGATCGGCATCACGATTGCGGTCGCCATCCTGGGGTTCCTGCTCGGGGCCGGCGTGAATGCCAGCGCGGTGATGCTGGTCGGCGGGATCGTCGCGGTGCTGGTCGCCGCGTCGCAGGCGCACGATACTACCACCCCCGATCAGCCCGACGCCTCGCGCGGCCACGCCGCCGCCGCGACGCAGGACGTGATCGACGCGGTCGACGAACCGATCCTGATCGTCGCCGGCGGCGCGGTGGTCGCCGCCAACCCCGCCGCGCGCGCGCTGCTCGGGGCGCATATCGTCGGTGGCGACGTCCGCCTCGCCATCCGCCATCCCGCCGCCGCCGAACGGCTGTTCGGCGAGCGCGACGATGCCGAGCCGGTCAGCCTCGTCGGCCTCGGTGCGCGCGACCAGAGTTGGGAGATGCGCCTGCGCCCGATCGGCGAGGGCCGCCGCCTCGTCCACCTCGTCGACCGTACCGGCAACCGCGCGACCGAACGGATGCGCGTCGATTTCGTCGCCAACGCCTCCCACGAACTGCGCACCCCGCTCGCCTCGCTGCTCGGCTTCATCGAAACGCTGCGCGACGAGGCGGGCGAGGACCCGGGCGTGCGCGAACGCTTCCTCAAGGTGATGAACGACGAAGCGCGGCGGATGCAGCGGCTGATCGACGATCTGATCTCGCTGAGCCGGATCGAGGCCGACAAATACCGCCCGCCCGATCAGGCGGTCGACTTCTCGGCAATGCTGGAGCGGGTCTGCGAGGAACTCGCATCGACCAACCCGGCGCGCGGTCGCGACGTGGTGCGCGACGCGCCGGCGGGAATCGCGGTGATCGGCGACCGCGCGCAATTGTCGCAGTTGCTGCACAACATCATCGGCAACGCGATGAAATATGGTCGCGCCGGCACGGCGGTCGAAATCCGCGTCAGCGAAGGGGCGACGATGGCCGAGCTGATGGTGCGCGACCATGGCGAGGGGGTTGCGATCGAGCATCTCCCGCGGCTGACCGAACGCTTTTATCGCGTCGATTCAGGGCGAAGCCGGGCGCTGGGCGGCACCGGGCTCGGCCTTGCCATCGTCAAGCATATCGTCGAGCGGCATCGCGGGCGGCTGGATATCGGCAGCGTGGTCGGCGACGGCACCACCGTCACCATCCGCCTGCCGCTCGCCACTGTCATCAAGCCGTAACCCCGCGGTAACACAGGGCGCACGAGCGATGCGAATGAGCGTATCCCACAACAGTCGAGGTCGCATGTACCGCCGGATCGCGCCCATGGTAGCGCTCGCGCTGGCGCTCGCCGCGTGCGAGCCGCAGACGTCGCGCGACCATATCAAGGTCGTCGGCTCCTCGACCGTCTATCCCTTCACCACCGCCGTTGCCGAAGGACTGGTCAACGCCAACCCCAATCTGCGCGCGCCGGTGATCGAATCCACCGGCACCGGCGCCGGGGCCAGCCTGTTCTGCGCCGGAGTGGGGCCACAGCATCCCGACATCCTCAACGCCTCGCGCCGCCTGAAGAAGTCGGAATATGAAACCTGCCTGAAAAACGGCGTGAAGGACATCATGGAGGTGCAGGTGGGCGTCGACGGCGTGGCACTGGCCGAATCCAATGCCGGGCCGAAACTGCGCCTGACCAAGCGCGACGTCTATCTGGCGCTGTCGGCCAATCCGCTCGGCAAGCCCAACATCGCCCGGCTGTGGCGCGACGTGAACCCCGCGCTGCCCGCGATTCCCATCCAGGTGTTCGGCCCGCCGGCCACCAGCGGCACGCGCGACGCGCTGGTCGAACTGGTGATGGTGCCGGCGTGCGAGGCGGCGATGCCGCAGGTCAAGGCGCTGAAAGACAGCGACAAGGATCGCTATGCCGACATCTGTACCCGCATCCGCGACGACGCCGCCTATGTCGACAAGGGCGAGAACGACAATCTGATCGTGCAGAACCTGTCGACCAATCCCAACGCCGTCGGCATCTTCGGCTATTCCTATCTCGAGGAAAACAAGAGCCGGCTGCACGGCGTGCCGATCGAGGGCATCACGCCGACCTACGACAGCATCGCCGACGGCAGCTATCCCGGCGCGCGGCCGCTGTTCATCTATGTGAAGAAGGCGCATATCAAACCGGTGCCCGGCATGACCGACTTCCTCGCCGCCTATGCCCGGTCGTGGAACCCGGGCGGTCCGCTGACGCGCCGGGGCATGATCGCCGCGCCGCAAGCGGTCCGCGCCGAGTCAGCGGCAGAGATCGCCAGCCAGACCGCGCTCGATCCGGCGGGGTTGCACTGATGCACGGTTTCGCGCTGATCCTGCTCGTCCTGGGGTTCGGCGGCATCGGCTGGATGGTCGCGCGTGCCCGCGCCGCGCGCTTCGCCAAGCCGGTGACGGCGGCGCAGCGGCCCAATTCGCTGCCCGGCCAGCATGGCTGGCACATGGCGATCTGGATCGCCGCGCCCGCGCTGGTCTTCCTCGCCGCGTGGAGCCTGACGTCGCCCGCGCTGGTGCGCGAAAGCGTGCTGGCGACGCCCGCCGCCGCCCGTCTGCCCGGTCCGGGCTTCGAACGCTCGGCGATCCTTGCCGAAGCGCGTGCGCTGGCCAGCGGCGATGCCTATGGCGCGTTCAATCCGCAGGCCGAAGTCCTCGCCCCCGCCTATGGCGCGGCGCAGGCACGCTACGACTGGATCGGCACCGCGCTCGCGCTGCTGCTCGCCTTTGCCGGCGGGGCCTATGCCTTCACCCGCATCCGCCCCGATTTCCGCGCGCGGACCAAGGTGGAGCGCGCGGTGATGCTGGCGCTGCTCGTCGCCTCGCTGATCGCGATCCTGACGACGCTCGGCATCTTCCTGTCACTGGTGGTCGAAAGCGTCCGCTTCTTCCGCATCGTGCCCGTCACCGACTTCCTGCTCGGCACCCATTGGAGCCCGCAAGTGATCCGCGCGTCCGATCCGGGCGCGACATTGGGCGCGGTGCCGCTGTTCTGGGGCACCTTCTTCATCGGCGCGGTGATCGCGATGATCGTCGCCATCCCGTTCGGGCTGATGAGCGCGATCTATCTGACGCAATATGCCAAGCCGGCGGTGCGCAAGTGGATGAAGCCGATCCTCGAGATCCTCGCGGGCGTGCCGACCGTCGTCTATGGCTATTTCGCAGCGCTGACCGTCGGTCCGGCGATCCGCGACGTGGCGGTGATGCTCGGCATGCCGTTCGCCAGTTCGGAAAGCGCGCTCGCCGCCGGGCTGGTGATGGGCGTCATGATTATCCCGTTCGTGTCGTCGATGGCCGATGATTCGATCGCCGCCGTACCGCAGTCGATGCGCGACGGCAGCCTGGCGATGGGGGCCACCACCAGCGAAACGATCGCCAAAGTGCTGCTCCCCGCCGCGCTACCCGGCGTCGTCGCTGGCGTGCTGCTCGCCGTCTCCCGCGCGATCGGCGAGACGATGATCGTGGTCATGGCCGCCTCTGGCGCGGCGTCGATCACGCTCAACCCGTTCGAAAGCACGACGACCGTGACCAAGCAGATCGTCGACCTGCTGACCGGCGAGGCGGAGTTCGACAGTCCCAAGACGCTCGCCGCCTTCGCGCTCGGCCTGACGCTGTTCGCGATCACCTTCCTCCTGAACGTCGTCGCGCTGCGCGTCGTCAAACGGTATCGGGAAGCCTATGAATAGCCCCAGCCTCGTCGCCGGCAGCCCCGCCGTCGAACGCGACGCCGCGCCGGAACGCGTGCCGACCGACTGGAAGACCGGCGTGATGCAGAAGCGCATCCGCCGTCGCTATGCCGCCGAACGCCGCTTCCGCTTCTTCGGCCTCGCCGCCGTCGTCCTGTCGGGCGGATTCCTCGCCTTTCTGCTCGTCACCATGTTGATGAGTGGCTTGGGCGGCTTCCAGCGCACGCTCGTCCAACTGCCGATCGATTTCCCGGCGGCGGGTATCGAGGTTCAGCCGGCACAACTGAAGGGGCGCGGTGCCGATCTCGCGCTCGCCGGGGCCGGCGTCGAGAACGCCGTCGACGGCGCGGCGGCGGCGACCTTCGGCGAGGAAACCCGCGTCATCTCCGACAGCGCGTGGCTGACGGTGCGCGACGCGATCAAGGCCGATCCGTCGATCCTGTCGCGCAAGGTGACGATCGCCGTCCCCGCCGCCCCTGATATAGAGGAAGCCGCGAAGGCCGACGGCACGCCGCAGGCCGAAGCGATGGTCGCCCGGCTGGAACGCGAACAGGCGATCTCGACCGGCTTCAACACCGATTTCTTCCGGTCGGCCGATTCGACCGATCCCACGGCCGTGGGCATCTGGGGCGCGCTCAAGGGCTCGCTGATGACGATGCTTATCACACTGCTCATCGCCTTTCCGGTCGGCACGCTGTCGGCACTCTACCTCGAGGAATATGCGCCCCGGAACCGCTGGACCGATCTGATCGAGGTATCGATCAACAATCTGGCGGCGGTGCCCTCGATCATCTTCGGGCTGCTGGGTCTGGCGGTGTTCCTCGGCACGCTCAATCTGCCGCGCTCGGCGCCGATCGTCGGCGGGCTCACGCTGGCGCTGATGATTATGCCGGTCATCGTCATCGCCGGGCGCAACGCGATCAAGGCGGTGCCGCCGTCGATCCGCGACGCCGCGCTCGGCATCGGTGCATCAAAGGTGCAGGTGGTGTTCCACCATGTCCTGCCGCTGGCCCTGCCCGGCATCCTGACCGGCACGATCATCGGCATGGCGCGTGCGCTGGGCGAAACCGCGCCGCTGCTGATGATCGGCATGCGCGCCTTCATTTCGCAGGCGCCGCAGGGCTTCGCCGATCCGGCCACCGTGCTGCCGGTGCAGATTTTCCTGTGGTCCGATCAGGTCAGCCGTGGTTTCGTTGAGAAGACCAGCGCCGCGATCCTCGTGCTGCTCGCGTTCCTCCTCGCGATGAACGCGCTCGCCATCTATCTCCGCAATCGCTTCGAGACCCGCTGGTAATGACCGACACCCATCTTTCCAACGTCGTCCCGAAACTGTCGGCGCGCGGCGTCGACGTCTTCTATGGCCAGAAACAGGCGATCAAGGACGTGTCGATCGACATCGCCATGGAGCATGTCACCGCCTTCATCGGTCCGTCGGGCTGCGGCAAGTCGACCTTTCTGCGCACGATGAACCGGATGAACGATACCGTTGCCTCGGCGCGCGTCACCGGCGACATCCGGCTGGACGGCGAGGATATTTACTCGCCGGCGATGGACGTGGTGCAGCTTCGCGCCCGTGTCGGCATGGTGTTCCAGAAGCCGAACCCCTTCCCCAAATCGATCTACGAAAACGTCGCCTATGGCCCGCGCATCCATGGCCTCGCTGGCCCCAAGTCGGAGATGGACGGCATCGTCGAACGCTCGCTGACCCGCGCCGGGCTGTGGAACGAGGTGAAGGACCGGCTGACCGACAGCGGCACCGCGCTGTCGGGCGGGCAGCAGCAGCGGCTGTGCATCGCCCGCGCCATCGCGGTCGATCCCGAAGTGATCCTGATGGACGAGCCCTGCAGCGCGCTCGACCCGATCGCCACCGCCAAGATCGAAGAGCTGATCCACGAGCTGCGCGGCCGCTACGCCATCGCGATCGTTACCCACAACATGCAGCAGGCGGCGCGCGTGTCGCAGCGGACCGCCTTCTTTCATCTCGGTACGCTGGTCGAATACGGCCGTACGTCCGACATCTTTACCAACCCCCGCCAGGAGCGCACAAAAGACTATATCACGGGGCGTTATGGTTGAGGGGAACGATATGGCGACAGGCCACGAACATACGGTCAAGGCATTCGACCGCGACATCGGCCATCTGCGCGCGCTGATTTCGCAGATGGGCGGGCTGGCCGAACAGGCGATCAGCGACGCGATGCTGGCGCTCGCCCGCAACGATCCCGCGCTCGCCAGGGAAGTCCGCGCCAAGGACAAGGCGATCGACGCGATCGAGGCGGAGGTGGAAAAGCTGGTCGTCCGCGTCATCGCGCTGCGCGCGCCGATGGCCGACGATCTGCGCGAGGTGGTGGCCGCGCTCAAGATCGCGGCGGTGATCGAACGCATCGGCGACTATGCCAAGAACATCGCCAAGCGCGTCGCCTCGATCCACGGCGACACCCATGATCCACGCATCGAACCGCTGTCGATCCTGCCGGCGATGGCGCAGCTCGCCGCCGACATGGTCCATGATGTGCTCAACGCCTTTTCGGCGCGCGACGCGCAGGCGGCGGTCGAGATCTGCAAGCGCGACAATGCGCTGGACGATTATTACAACAGCATCTTCCGGGTGCTGGTGACGTACATGGTCGAAAATCCCAAGACCATCAGCCAGGTCGCGCACCTGCTCTTCGTCGCCAAGAATCTGGAACGCATCGGCGACCATGCGACCAACGTCGCCGAAATGGTCTATTTCGCCGCCACCGGTCAAACGCTGGCGGAACGCGAAACCCTCGGGGTGGCAGGATAATCATGGGCAAGGCACGGATGTTGCTGCTGGAAGACGATGCGGCGCTGGCCGAACTCATCGCCTTCCATTTCCAGCGCGAGGATTTCGAGGTCGTCCGCACCCACGAAGGCGAGGAAGCGCTGCTGCTCGCGCGCGAGGCGACGCCCGACATCGTCCTGCTCGACTGGATGGTCGAAGGACTGTCGGGAATCGAGGTCTGCCGCCAGCTTCGCCGCCAGGCCGAGACGCAGAACGTGCCAATCATCATGCTCACCGCGCGCGGCGAGGAAGAGGACCGGGTCCGTGGTCTGGAGACCGGTGCCGACGATTATGTCACCAAACCGTTTTCCCCGCGCGAGCTGGTCGCGCGCGTCAACGCGGTACTGCGCCGCGTGCGCCCGGCGCTGGCGGGCGAGGCGCTGAGCTATTCCGACATCGAGATGGACACCGTTGGCCACCGCGTCCGTCGCGGCGGTGAGGTCGTACCGCTCGGGCCGACGGAATTCCGCCTTCTCAAACACTTCCTCGAACATCCCGGCTGGGTTTTCTCACGCGAACGACTGCTCGATGCGGTGTGGGGCCATGATTCCGACATCGAGTCGCGTACCGTCGACGTACATATTCGCCGGTTACGCAAAGCGATCAATGTCGGCGACCGGCCGGATATTATCCGTACCGTGCGTTCGGCGGGATATGCCCTCGACGCGGCGGGATGAAAACTTGAGGGGAAACCTTTTCGACTTTGCTCGTTTGGACCGCAGCCTCAACGAAGCTAGTCGCTAAGGAGTTTTTCCGATGAAGACCGTCGCTTTCATGGCCGCCATGCTGCTCGGCAGCGCCGCCGTCGCCCAGACCACGCCGACTCCCCCGACCACGCCCGACAGCACGATGCAGCCGGGAACGCCGGACCCGGCGATGCAGCCCGGCGCACCGATGGCCCCGCCCCCGCCGGCCGATGGCATCACCCCGCCGCCCCCGCCGCCCCCGCCGCCTGCACCGGCGGATGGCATGGCACCGGGCACGCCGATGGCCCAGCCGATGCCGGGCCAGCCGATGGCCGCACCGGGCAACGTGCAGTTCGCCCCGCCGATGGCGACCCCCGCCCCGGCGCCCAAGGACAGCTATCCGGTCTGTTCGCGCACCGTGCGCGATAGCTGCCGGAACCCCGGCGGCAAGTAAGCCCGTCTGCGGCATTCGCCGATGCAAGAGCGCCCCGCCCCGACCGGCGGGGTGCTTTTCGTTGGGGAGCCGGGGTGATAGGTTGCGGAAAACAACCGGAGTGCTCCCCATGCAGTTCACCGATCGTGTCGCCATCGTCACCGGAGCGGGCGGCGGGCTCGGCCGCGCCTATGCGCTCGAACTGGCGCGGCGCGGTGCCAGGGTGATCGTCAACGATCCGGGCGGCGCACGCGATGGTGCCGGTGGATCGGGTGCGGCGGACGCGGTGGTTGCCGAGATCGCCGCCGCCGGCGGCACTGCGCTTGCCGATCATGGCAGCGTGACCGACATGGACGCGATGGCGGCGATGGCCGCGTTGGCGCTCGACCGGTTCGGGCGGATCGACATCCTCATCAACAACGCCGGCATCCTGCGCGACCGCAGCTTCGCCAACATGACCCCCGCCGATTTCGATGCGGTCGTCGCGGTCCACCTGACCGGCACCGCCAACGCCACCCGCGCGGTATGGGGTACGATGCGCGCGCAAGGCTATGGTCGTATCCTGATGACCGCCTCGTCCAGCGGACTGTTCGGCAATTTCGGGCAGGCGAATTATGGCGCGGCGAAACTCGGCATCGTCGGCCTCGCCCGGACGCTGCATCTCGAGGGGGCGAAATACGACATTCGCGTCAACACCCTCGCCCCCACCGCCGGCACGCGGATGACGCAGGATATTCTGCCCGAGCAGGCCTTCGCCGCGCTGACCCCGGAAAGCGTGGTTCCCGCCGCCGTCTTTCTCGTGTCCGAAAACGCTCCCGCCGGGGCGATCGTGGGTGCCGGCGCGGGGGTGTTTCAGTCCGCTTATGTCACGCTTACCCCCGGTATCCGCCTGAGCGGCGACACGCTGTCGGCCGAGGGCGTCGCCGCGCACTGGGCGGCGATCACCGACCGGCACGGCGAGATCGTCCCCGGATCGGGCGCGGAACAGGCGCTCAGCATTTTGCGGCAGCTCGGCTGAACCAAATCTCCTTGCGAACTGCACCCAATCTGTATTGCACAACCAATACACCAGTGTCATACTCACCCAATACAGGGAGGTAATGGCATGTACAGCGAGAGTGACCTGAATGCGGCGGTGGAGGCAGGCGCGCTGTCGCGTGCCGCCGCCGATGCGTTGCGCGACCATGTCGCCACCGCGCGCCGCGCGCCGGTGGTGGACGAAGAGCATTTCCGGCTGCTGACCGGGTTCAACGACATCTTCGTCTCGGTCGCGCTCGCGCTGCTGCTGGTGTCGCTGGCATGGATCGGCGGCTCGATCCTGACGCCGCTCGGGGGGCTGGGCGTTGCGGGGGCGGCGTGGTTCCTCGCCGAATATTTCACCGCGCGGCGGCGGATGGCGTTGCCCAGCATCCTGCTGCTGCTCGCCTTCGTCGGCGGCGTCGCGGGCACGCTGTTCGGCATCGTCATCGAAGCCGATCCGCAGAATCTCTCGCCGCGCGCGACGGCGGCGATCTTCGCCGGCATCGCGCTGGTCGCATCGGGCGCGGCATGGGCGCACTGGAAACGCTTCATGGTGCCGATCACCGTCGCGGCGGGGGCAGCGGCGCTGGTCGCGGTCGTCGCGGCGCTCGCCGTCGTCGCCTTTCCGCAGCTTGCCGAGAATTTCTATCCGGTCACGCTGATCGGCGGCATCGGCGTGTTCGTGACCGCGATGCGCTGGGACATGAGCGATCGCGAACGCCGCACCCGCCGCAGCGACGTCGCCTTCTGGCTCCACTTGGTCGCCGCACCGCTAATCGCCCATTCGCTGTTCCAGTTGCTGGGCGTGTTCGGGCCGACCGTCACCCTGCCGATGGCGGTGGTGGTGATCGCGCTCTACGTGGTGTTCGGCGTGGTCGCGCTGGCGGTCGATCGTCGCGCGCTGCTCGTCTCCAGCCTCGCCTATGTTCTCTACGCGCTCTACGCGCTGTTCCAGCAGGCCGGCGCGGTCGAATTGTCGGCGGCGTTCACCGCCTTCGTCATCGGATCGGCGCTGCTGACACTCTCGGTGTTCTGGCAGCCGATGCGGCGCGGCGTGGTGTCGCTGCTCGGCGACCTCGGCAACCGCCTGCCGCCGGTGGCGATGGCGTAGCGTTCCCGTTCCTTGAAGCCCCACTCACGGCTCCGGGCGACCGGGGCCGTTTTTTATTCGTCGACCAGTTTCATCAGCCGCCGCTCGACCGGGGCCAGCACCGGTCCCAGCTCATGGCCGCGCTTCACCACCGCGCCCGCTTCGCCGACCAGGGCCCACATGCCCTGCCTGTTGCGCAGGCCGGGTCGCTTCTCAATGCGGAACTCGGGGCGTTCGGTCGCCCGGCGGAACGCGCTGAACACCGCCGCGTCCTTGCCCAGATCGATCGCATAGTCGCGCCAGTGCCCGGCGGCGACCATCCGGCCGTACAGGTCGAGGATGCGGGTCAGCTCGGCGCGTTCGAAGCCGACCTGACCCGGCGCGCGCTGCGCAGGAAAGGGGGTAATGGTGCCCATTAGGGTCTGTCCTGCGGAGATTGAAGTGTCGTGATTGCCCTGTCGTGTTCGTCCGGCAAGGAGCGGGCCGCAGCAGGTAGCGGCGCTACCTGCAAGTCCTGCGACGCAGCCGGCGGGCACGACAGGGCAACCGCCTTGCGGCGGGCCGATTTTGATCCGGGACGGCGTCGCTCGTCGGTCACGATGCAATGGCATCGCTCCGCTCCTCGCTTCTTGCCCCGGATCAAAATCGGCTCCGTCACGACGCTTCAATCTCCGCAGGACAGACCCTAAGCGCGGTCGCGGCGGTCCTGTTGTTCGGCGAGTACCTCGTCGAGCCGCTTGCGCAGCGATTCGAGTTCGCAGCGCAGCAGTTCGACCCGCTGGGTCTGCGGATCGAACATCTCGCGGCACGGCGTGCCATAGGGCACGAAGCGCGGATTGCCGGCCTGCCCGCCCTCGACCACGGTCGGACGTGCCGGGATGCCGACGACGGTCGTCGCCTCGGGCACGTCCTTCGTCACCACCGCATTGGCGCCGACGCGCGCGCGCGGCCCGATCACGATCGGCCCCAGCACCTGCGCGCCCGACCCGATGATCGCGCCGTCGCTGATCGTCGGATGGCGCTTGCCCGCGACGCCATTGTCGGGGCTGGTCCCGCCGAGCGTCACATTCTGATAGATGGTGACGTCGTCGCCGATCTCCGCCGTCTCGCCGATCACGACGAAGCCGTGGTCGATGAAGAAATGCCGCCCGATCGTGGCGCCGGGATGGATGTCGATCGCGGTCAGGAAGCGCGACCAGTGGTTGACGGCGCGCGCCGCGAAATACCACCGCCGCTTGAACAGCCGGTGGGCGATCTTGTGATACACGAGCGCCCAGACGCCGGGATAGGTCATAATCTCGAGCCGCGACCGGGGCGCGGGATCGCGCGCCTTGATCGAATCGAGATAGCGCAACAGCCGCGCCGTCATGGGCAGTCCCCTTCTCACGTCAGGGTCATGTAGGAGCGCTGCCGCCCATCGCCAAGCCATGCTGTAGGCGTAACAAACCCCAGCTATCTTGTCGGAATTGCCATTTGCCGTCATCACGGGCCGCGCATACGCCGACATTGAAGGACACCGGATGCTCGAAAACCTGGACTGGGCGCGCCTTGCGGAATTCATCGCCGCCGGTTTCGCCGCCCAGATCGTCGATGGAGCGCTCGGCATGGCGTTTGGCGTGATTTCCTCGACCCTGCTCATCAGCGTGCTGGGCGTGCCGCCCGCCACCGCCTCGGCCAGCGTCCATCTGGTGGAATGTTTCACGACCGGCGTGTCGGGGATCAGCCACGCGCTCCACCGGAACGTCAACTGGAAACTGTTCTGGCGGCTGGTCCTGCCCGGAATCGCCGGCGGCGTGACCGGGGCGTATCTGCTCTCGACGATCGACGCATCGGTGACGCGACCGTTCGTGATGACCTATCTCGCGCTGATCGGCGTGTATCTGCTGTGGCGCGGCCTGCGCCATCCGCCGACCCCGAAGGAACCCAAGGTCATCGCCCCGCTGGGGCTGATCGGCGGGTTCCTCGACGCGGCGGGCGGCGGCGGCTGGGGACCGGTCGTCACCTCCAACCTGCTGGTGCAGGGATCGACCCCGCGCACCACCATCGGCACGGTCAACACCGTCGAATTCTTCCTGACGCTGTCGGTATCGCTGACCTTCCTGATCCACCTCGGCGTCGCCGCCTTCACCACGGCGGTCAGCGGCCTGCTGATCGGCGGCATCCTCGCGGCCCCGTTCGGCGCGATTATCGCCAAGCGCGTGCCGGCGCGCACGCTGCTGATCCTCGTCGGCATCGTGTTGACGATCACCAGTGCCTACAGTGTGTACAAGGCGCTGGCGTAAGGGCAGCAGCGCCCTACCCAAGAAACGTCACCGCGGCGCAGGCCGGGGTCTCTATCGGCTGGCGTGATACAGGAGCCGCGGAAGACCCCAGCCTGCGCTGGGGTGACGTTCCTGGAGAGGTGGCAGGTCACACAAGCCACAACCCCTCCGCGTCTCCGCGCCTCCGCGTGAACCAATCTTCCTTTACGCGACCGCAGCGTGGACCGACGCCACTGCCTGCAACACCGCGCCGATCCGCACCGCGCCCTGAATGACCTCGGCCTTCACGCCGTGCTTCTTGAGCACGTCCTCATGCGCGTCGATGCACATGCCGCAGCCGTTGATCGCCGATACCGCGAGGCTGAACAGCTCGAAATCGACCTTCTCGATCCCCGGCGCGGCAATGACGTTCATCCGCAACTTGGCGGGAAGATTGCCATATTCCTTGTTCTTCGCGAGGTGGACGAAGCGGTAATAGACGTTGTTCATCGCCATCACCGCCGCCGCCGCGCGCGCCGCATTGGCGGCCTCGGGCGAAAGCTTGTCCGCGACTTCCGCCTCGGCCGCATCCACCAGCGGCTTGTACCCGGTGGCATGCGCGCAGGCGAGCATCGTCCCGAACTTCTTCTGTGGATCGAGCACCGTCTCGTTCAGCAGCGATCCGACGTTCAGCCGAATGTCCTTGGCGAAATCGGGCAGCGCCGATGCGAATTCCTTGAGCGACATGGAAGTAATCTCCGTCAGATACGCAACACCCCAGCCGACCGGGCGCAAGGGCCGGGTCTGCGCTGGGGTGTCGAAGAGTGGGGCGGACCTCGGCCCGCCCCGCCAAAATCAGGCCGCGACCTGGAGGACGTCGTCGCCCTTGTTCCAGTTGCACGGGCACAGCTCGTCGGTCTGGAGCGCGTCGAGCACGCGCAGCGTCTCCTGCGGGTTGCGGCCGACGTTCAGCCCGTTGACCTGCACCGCCTGGATGACGTTGTCGGGATCGATGATGAAGGTCGCGCGGAACGCGACATGCTCGTTCTTGTCGAGAATGCCGAGCTTGCTCGCCAGCACCGCGCCATTGTCGGCGATCCACGGGAAGTCGGCGGCCGCCAGATCGGGGTCCGACTTGCGCCACGCGAGGTGGACGTGCGCGGTGTCGGTCGACGCGCCGATCAGCACGGCGTCGCGATCGGCGAAATCGTCCTTCAGCTCGCTGTAGCCGACGATCTCGGTCGGGCAGACGAAGGTGAAGTCCTTCGGCCAGTAGAACAGCACCTTCCACTTGCCGGGAAACGCATCGTGGCGGAGCGTCTCGCCGGCGGGCAGCGCGTCGGTGCCCTGCTGGACGGGAACGGTGAAATCGGGGAGCGTATCGCCTACGGTCAGCATCGGGTGGCCCTTTCGTTGTGGTGCGTTGCGGCACCATGAATTGCTGCAACGCGATATAGGGTCCGCCATGGACCGTTCCAATCGAAATTGCCCTTGGGATTGATCGACGCAGCCGATAAATAGGCTGGCATGTCCGTCTACCTGCCGACGCTCAAACAGCTTCAATATCTGGTCGCGCTGCGCGACGCGGGCCATTTCGGGCGCGCCGCCGAGGCATCGTTCGTGACCCAGTCGACGCTGTCGGCGGGCATCCGCGAACTGGAAACGCTGATCGGCATCACGCTGGTCGAACGCACCCGCCGCGTCGTGCGCTTCACGCCGCTGGGCGAGAGCATCGTCGACAAGGCGCGCAAGGTATTGCGCGAGGCCGAGGAACTGACCGACATGGCGCGCGCCGCCGGCCGGCCGCTGTCGGGCGATCTGCGGATGAGCGTGATCCCGACGATCGCGCCGTTCCTGCTGCCGCGCCTGCTGCCGCGCCTGCGCGCCGATTATCCCGACCTCAAACTCTATCTGCGCGAGGAGCCGAGCGCGGCGGCGTGCGAAGGGCTGCACCACGGCCGCACCGATTGCGTGCTGCTCGCCCTCCCCTATGGCTGCGGCGAGGTGGAGGTGGCCCCGCTGTTCGACGACCGGCTGCTGCTGGCGGTGCCGCAGGGGGAACCGGCGCTGCCCGCCGGGTCGCTGGTCGCCGAGGATATTGACCCCGAACGGCTGCTGCTGCTCGAGGACGGCCATTGCCTGAAGGACCATGCGTTGCGCGCCTGCGAACACCCCGAAACGCGGGGACAGGCGATGATGATGGGCACATCGCTCCACACCATCGTGCAGATGATCGACAACGGGCTGGGCACCACCATGTTGCCGCAAATGGCGATCGATGCCGGTATCCTCGACAATACCGGGGTGATGGCACGGCCGATCGAATCGAACCATGCCTCGCGCCGGATCGCGCTGGTATGGCGGCGCGCCTCGCCGCGCGAACGCGACTTCCGCCTGCTCGCCGAGGTGCTCGCCGCCGCGCGCGGTTGATCTGGATTAGGAGCGCGAGGGAACCGTTCGGCCAAGCCAACCGTATTTCCCGCGTCGGTGCCATCGGCGCACCGCGTCCATTTCCACGCAGCCACGGGAGATTCCCATGATTCGCGCTTCGATTTCCACTGCCGCCCTCGCCCTGTCGCTGGCCGGCGTCGCCCATGCCCAGACGACCACGCCGCAGCCGGCCCAGCCCGGCACCACCGCGACCACGGGTGCCCGCACCGGCACCACCGCCACGGTCCGCACGCCGCTCGGCACGGTCCAGACCGGCGCGCAGGTCGACGCCGGCGTCACCGCCAATGCCGCACCGGTCATCGTCGGCGGCGCGCCGATGCTGCCCACTGCGACGATCGTCGCCAATGCGTCGAAGGCGAGCAACCTCACCACACTGGTAAAGGCGGTGCAGGCCGCCGGTCTGGCCGCGACACTGTCGGGTCCGGGTCCGTTCACCGTGTTCGCCCCGACCGATGAAGCGTTCGGCCGCCTCGCCCCCGGCACGCTCGACACGCTGCTCAAGCCCGAGCAGAAGCCGTCGCTGACCAAGCTGCTGACCTATCACGTCGTCGCGGGCAAGCTCGACTCGGCGGCGCTCAAGTCGCAGATCGAAGCTGGCGGCGGCACCGCCACGTTGACCACGGTCGAAGGTCAGCCGTTGAAGGCCACGCTGGAAAACGGCGCGCTGGTGCTGACCGACGTCAACGGCGGCAAGAGCTATGTCACGCAATATGACGTCAACCAGTCGAACGGTATCGTTCATGTCGTGAACGGCGTGCTGGCCCCCAAGCTCGGCTAAGACCCCAGGCTTTGGCGTACAGGACGGGGTCGGCCTTGTGCCGGCCCCGTTTCAGTTCCAGCGCGCCGCCGCCGCATCATCGCCGGCGCGAGCCTCCACCCAGCGCGCATCGCCGCCACGCCGTTCGCGCTTCCAGAACGGCGCCCCGGTCTTGAGCCGGTCGATCAGGAACGCGCAGGCGTCCAGCGCAGCCCCGCGATGCCGCGCGGTCGTCGCCACGAACACCACCCGGTCGCCCGGCACCATCGGCCCGACGCGGTGGATGATCGTCGCCCCGGCAAGGCTCCAGCGGTCGACCGCTTCGTGACACAGGGTTTCCAGCGCGCGCTCGGTCGCGCCGGGATAATGTTCCAGCGCCAGTTCGGTGACGCCGTCGTCGCCGCGCACCAGCCCGGTGAAGGTCGCGACCGCACCCGCGTCCGGCGCTTCGGCGGCGGCGTGTTCGGCGGCGATGTCGATCGGTGCTTCCTGCACCACCACCCGGATCATCCGCCCGTCACCGGTGGAAAGATCGCGACCTCGCGCGCACCGGCGATCGCGGTGTCAAGGCTAACGAACACCTGATCCACCGCCGCGCGCAACCGGTCGCGGTCGGCGAAGGCAGTGGCGTGGCCCTCGCTTCGGACGGCAAGCCAGTCGATCAGGCCGGCGACACTCGTCACCGTGTCCGGGACCTCGACCCGTTCCGCCCCGGTCCCGATCGATTCGCGGACCCATGCGAAATACAACACGTCGATCGCCATCAACTGTCCATGTGCTTCAGGCCGACCCGCAGATAGTCCCAGCCGGTGATCGCGGTCAGCGCCGCCGCGCCCCACAGGCAGATCAGCCCGGTGACATGGACGAAGCCATGTTGCGGCACCGCCCCGGCGAGGATCAGCGCGCCGAGCGCCACCAGTTGCAGCGTCGTCTTCCACTTGGCGAGCTTCGACACCGGCAACGACACCTGAATGCCGGCCAGGAACTCGCGCAACCCCGACACCGCGATTTCGCGCAGCAGGATGACGAGCGCGGCGATCAGGTGGATACCGGTGATGATCGCCACGTCGTGCCGCGTGCCGACCAGCATCAGGATGACGGCGGCGACCATGATCTTGTCGGCGATCGGATCGAGGAACACGCCGAGTTTCGACACCGTCCCCTGCGCGCGCGCCAGATAGCCGTCGAAATAATCGGTGATGCCCATCAGGCAATACAGCGCGAAGGCGATGGCATAGCCCGCCTGCCACGTCGGCCACCACAGCAGCGCGACCAGCAGCGGCACCGCAAAGATACGCGACAGCGTCAGGATGTTGGGAAGCGTCAGCACTGGCCCATGCCTTAGAGACTGTTTGAAATCCCGCCAAGGGCAAGGCTCACGATAATCGGCGATTGAAGCGGCGGCCCACGCTCGGCTACACCGCCTGCGCGATCTCCCGTTCCGGGCCAGGAAGTCAGAATGAACAATGCGCTGGGCCTGCTGACGCAGCGCCGTTTCCTGCCGTTGTTCGCCACCCAGTTTCTGGGCGCGTTCAACGACAATCTCTACAAGCACGCCATGGTGCTGTTCGCGACGTACCAGTTGTTCGGCGATCCGGCGAGCGAACAGAATTTCAACGCACTGGCCACCGGCCTTGCCATCCTGCCATTCGTACTCCTGTCGGCGCTGTCGGGACAGCTCGCCGACAACCACGACAAGGCGAAGATCATCCGCATCGTCAAGACGGTGGAGATCGGCATCATGCTGTACGGCGCGGCGGGCATGCTCGTCGCGCGCGGCGGCCATCCGACGGTGGGCGTGGTGATGATGCTGAGCGCCGTCGTGCTGCTCGGCGTCCATTCGACCTTTTTCGGACCGATCAAATACGCCATCCTGCCACAGCATCTGAAGGAGGATCAGGTGCTGGGCGGCACCGGGCTGGTCGAGGCCGCGACGTATCTCTCGGTGCTGACCGGCACGATCGTCGCCGGCTGGGTCAGCGTCGAATGGGCGGCGGGGCTCGTCGTGGTCGTCGCGATCCTCGGCTGGTTCACCGGGCGGATGGTGCCCCCCGCCCCGCGCAGCGGCCCCGAACTGACAATCAACTACAACCCCCTGACCGCGTCGTGGCACCTGATCGCGGCGACGATGCACATCCGCCGCCTGTTCCTCGCGATCGTCGCGATCAGCTTCTTCTGGACGATCGGGTCGGTGCTGATCGTGATCTTCCCGGTGCTGGTGAAGAACGTGCTGACCGCCGACAAGCAGGTCGCCTCGCTCACCATCGCCATCTTCTCGATCGGCGTGGCGATAGGGTCGGTCATCATCAACGCGATGCTCAAGGGACGCATCTCGGCGCGATATTCGCCGGCGTCGGTCATCGCGATGGCGGTATGCGTACTGGCCTTCGCGCTTCAGGCGCGTGCGTGGACCCCGGCGCCGGCCGGCACGCTCTATGGCGCATGGGCGTTCGTGACCCATCCGCAGTCGCTGTTCGTGCTGCTCACGCTGGCGATGATTGCGATCTTCGGCGGCATGTTCGTGGTGCCGCTCTACGCCTTCCTGACCACCACCGTGACCAAGGACCAGACCGCGCGGACGGTGGCCGCCAACAACGTCGTCAACTGCGCGTCGATGTCGCTCGGCGCGGTCGGGGTGATCCTGCTGACCTCGGCCGGCCTCGGGCCGATCGACATGCTGCTGATCGTGGCGGCGATGTGCCTGATCTCGGCATGGCTCGCATGGCGCCTGCACCGCGCCTGCGAGGAAAAATAGGCCGAACCGGGTCTACAGCAGGAACGTGTAGAAGCAGATGAAGAACGCGGTGAAGCTCACCGCGAACAGCTTCAGATCGTCGTCGCCCGCGCGGACGGCGGTTTCGACGCGCTCCCCGACCAAGCGGCTGCGGAACGGGTGGCGGCGGGGGGAGCGCTGTAGCATGGCGACATCGTTAACAATCCGTTTACGATTTCGCCCCGCCCCAAATACGCGCCCATCGTCCAGTTCCGGGACAGCCGCCGTCTCATGCCGGCACGGCATGTTCCAGATGGAGATAGGCCGGCGTGAACTGCGCGATCTCACACAGCGCATCGAGGTCGAGGATCGTCAGCGACTTGCCCGCCCATTCGATCAACCGGTCGCGCCGCATTTCCTGCACCATCCGGTTGACGTGAACCGGGGTCAGCCCGGTCGCATCCGCCACATCGGCCTGAGTCAGCGGAAATTCGCACGCCTGCGTCGGGCACAGGCCGATCAGGTTCAGCCGGAAATAGACCTCGCAGAACAGTTGCGCGATCCGCTCGCGCGCCGATCGCAGCCCCAGGCTCACGATCCATTCGCGGTGTGTCGCGGTCGTCACATGGCCGTTCCACCGCACCGCCTGCGCCACCGCCGGAACATGCAGTTGCAGGTCGTGGAGCGCCTCCGCCGATACTTCGGCGACGGTCATCTGCGTGATCGCGCCGATCGCGTGATCCATGCGGATCGCCACCTGCCCGGTCACGTCGAACACGTCGCCCGGCAGGATCACCGACAGGATCTGCCGCCGCCCGTCCGACATCTGGCGATAGCGACAGCCCCACCCCTCCAGCACGACATGGACGAAGCGCGGCACCTCGCCCTCGCCCAGCACGTCGCGCCGCGCGGGCACTACCTGTCGCCGCTGGTCGAGCAGCGTGTCGATCTGCCGGCGATCGGCATCGTTCAGTCCTGAATAGGCGTGCAATCTTGTGCGCCGCGGTACGATATTGGCCCCGGTCATAGGGCACGTCAGCTAACGGCTGTTCCGCGACCGCACGATATACTGGTTTAAGCGGCGAAAATTCATCGCTTTTTCCGATCGGTCACGCCGACCCGCCAACCATCGGATAACAGGGATAAATCAATGCCTTGCGCCGGAACCCGGCCTGCCATCCACAACAAAAAACCCCGCATCGCTGCGGGGTTCTTGAAAGAATTGGTGGAGCCGAGGGGGATCGAACCCCTGACCTCTGCAATGCCATTGCAGCGCTCTCCCAGCTGAGCTACGGCCCCATCCTTTTCACGACACCGCTGCTGGTCGGCGGCGGTCGCGTCCCCGTCGGGGAGGAGCGCCCTCTATGCGGAGGGCGCCGGTTTGGCAAGCGCCTTTTTGCGCCTGCCGCCCCGAAAAAACATCAACGCTCGGCGTCGCTGTCCTCGTCGGTGGTGTCGACGCCCAGATCGTCGTCACCGCCCAGGTCGACATCGTCGTCGGCCGACGGCTCGTCGTCACCCTCGATGTCCAGATCGTCGCCCAGATCGGCGTCCTTCGCGCCTTCCTTCTCGACGCCCGGCTTCACCTGCTCGAACGGCATCGGCTGCTTGGACTTCAGGATCGGTTCCGGGGTCCAGTGCACGCCGCAGTTGATGCAGGTGACGGGTTCGTCGTTGCCAAGATCATAGAAGCGCGTCGCGCATTTCGGGCAGGTACGCTTCGTACCCCATTCCGGCTTCACCATGGGTAGCCCCAAACCTTTCGGTGCTGTGTAAAAAAAGGGGGCTATCAGCCCCGCATCGGGCAGCGCCTTGCCATAGCGGGCACGCGCTGTCAAAGCCGCGCCCGATGCACGCGACCACCCCCACCCCCCTCGCCGTCGCCGCCAGCGGTCCGCTCAAGGGCACTGCCCCGGTTCCCGGCGACAAGTCGATCAGCCACCGCTCGCTGATGCTCTCCGCGCTGGCGGTCGGCACCAGCCGCGTGACCGGGCTGCTGGAGGGGGAGGACGTGCTGTCCACCGCCGCCGCGATGCGCTGGATGGGCGCGCAGATCGTGCGCGGGGCCGACGGAGTCTGGACGATCGACGGCGTCGGCGTTGGCGGGCTGCTGCAACCGGCCACGCAGCTCGACATGGGCAATTCGGGCACTTCCACCCGGCTGCTGATGGGCCTCGTCGCCTCCCACGCGATTACCGCGACCTTCGTCGGCGACGCCTCGCTCAGCAAGCGGCCGATGGGCCGGGTCATCGATCCGCTCGGCCAGATGGGTGCCGAGATCACCGCCAGCCCCGGCGGTCGCCTCCCCCTCATGCTGCGCGGCATCGTGCCCGCCGTGCCGATCGACTATACCCTGCCGGTCGCCTCGGCGCAGGTGAAGTCGGCGATCCTGCTCGCCGGGCTCAACACGCCGGGCATCACCCGCGTCGTCGAGCCGGTGCCGACCCGCGACCATAGCGAGCGGATGCTGACCGGTTTCGGCGCGAAGCTCACCGTCGAGCAGACGCCGAAGGGCCGCGTCATCGAACTCCATGGCGAAGCCGAATTGAAGCCGCAGACGATCGTGGTGCCGGGCGATCCGTCGTCGGCCGCCTTCCCGGTCGTCGCGGCGCTGCTGGTGCCGGGCAGCGACGTGACGATCACCAACGTCGGCCTGAACCCCACCCGTGCCGCGCTGTTCGACGTGCTGCGCGCGATGGGCGGCGACATCACCTTTGAAAACCCGCGCGACGTCGGCGGCGAGCCGGTCGCCGACCTCGTCGTCCGCGCCTCCGCGCTCACCGGGATCGACGTCGATCCGGCGGTCGCCCCGGCGATGATCGACGAATTTCCGATCCTGTTCGTCGCCGCCGCACTGGCCAAGGGCCGCACCGTTACCCGGGGCCTCGAAGAACTGCGCGTCAAGGAAAGCGACCGTATCACGACGATGGCGCAAGGGCTGCGCGCGATCGGCGCGACCGTCGAGGAGACCGAGGACGGCCTCATCATCGACGGCACCGGCGGCGATCCGCTGCCCGGCGGCGGCACCATCGCCGCGAAGCTCGACCACCGTATCGCGATGAGCTTCGTCGTCGCCGGCCTCGTCAGCCGCGAACCCGTCACCATCGACGACATGGCCCCGGTGGCGACCAGCTTTCCCACCTTCACCACGCTGCTGCGTGGCCTTGGCGCACCATTGTGATTATCGCGGTCGACGGCCCCGCCGCCTCGGGCAAGGGCACCATCGCCCGCGCGCTGGCGCGCCACTATGGCCTGCCGCACCTCGACACCGGCCTGCTCTACCGCGCGGTCGCCGCGACCGTGCTGCGCGAGGGGATGGACCCGACGCGCGAGGCGGACGGGGTGGCGGCATGCGACTTTCCCGACACGCTGCTGGACGATCCCTGGCTGCGCACCGACGACGCCGGCAAGACCGCCTCGATCGTCTCGGCCCACCCACTGGTGCGCGCCGCCCTCTTCCACCGCCAGCGCCGCTTCGCCCAGCAACCGGGCGGCGCGGTGCTTGACGGGCGCGACATCGGCACGGTCATCGCGCCGGATGCCGATGCCAAGCTGTTCGTGAAGGCCACCCCGTCGATCCGCGCCAAGCGCCGTCATGCCGAACTGCTGAAAACCGATCCCACGACGCTCTACGACCGCGTGCTGGCCGACATCCGCGCCCGCGACGAGCGCGATTCGGGCCGCAGCACCGCGCCCCTGGTGATGGCCGCCAACGCCGCCCCGCTCGACACCAGCTTCCTCTCGATCGACGCCGCGGTCGACCGCGCCATCGCCATCGTCGAGGGGCAGCGGGCGAAATAGGCTCGGTCGAGATTGAACAAGGCGGCTGCTTTCTCCCCTCCCTGACAAGGGAGGGGCTAGGGGTGGGTCGGCTCGTGAGGGAATGTGTGCGTTCCACAACCGGCCCACCCACCCCCGCCCCCTCCCTTGTCAGGGAGGGGAGAAAGCAGCCGCCTCACTGAATGTCGCTCCATTCCGGGCGGAGCCTTTCCTACACCGGCCCGCCGCCCTAAGCGGGATCGATACGCAATTTCGACAGGAGAAATTTGCCCTCGAATCTCCGCGTCATCCCCGCGCAGGCGGGGATCCATACACGCAGATGCCGGCGATAGAATCGGACCCATTGCATCTATGGGTTCCTGCCTGCTCGGGAACGACTAAAGGCCAGGGCAGTGGCTGAAAGTCGATCTGCTCTGGCATCGCGCATCGTCGACCGGCGGGGAAACAGACACAGTGACAAGCGCCACTAGTGTAAACTTTGTAAACTTTGGCCCGAAACGGCCGGCGCAAAACCCGATGATATCGCGGCAGGACAGGAGCGAGCGACATGCCACAGGATCGGCAAAGCGGTGCCGAGGCAGCAGCCTATGGCCGCGCGATGGGACGGGCAATCGCGCATCTCCTGCCCGCAAGGCAGCGACGCGCGGGATCGAACGAGGTCGACTGGCAGGGCCAGCCAGCCGTCATCAAATCCTGCCGTCACGCCAACACCTCGTTCGGCATCACCACCGCGATGCTCGAGCGCATCACGATTGCGCTGGTCGCGGTCGAGGATGATGGCGGTAGCTATACGGTGTATGCGCTACCGATCGATCGATTCCGCGGCGACCTGCGCGACAGCCGCAGCGGCAAGGCGGATGGCCGGGTAAAACTCCTGCCCAGACGATATGCCGAACACCATGGCAGGCGCATCGCCACCTACACCCCGGAGGATATCGCCGCCGCCCGGGCCTTGGCCGATACCGCCCAAACCGATACGAAGGACCTATACCGATGATCCCCGGTTTCGACCTCTCCACCTTCATTCGCGCCACGCTTGCCGAGGATATGGGCGAGGCGGGCGACATCACCGCCGCCGCCGTCATCCCGGCCGATGCGATCTTCTCGGGCGTCATGGACAGCCGCGACGCGATCACCGTCGCCGGCCTCGACATCGCCGCCGCCTTCTTCCGCCATCTCGACCCCTCGGCCGAACTTGAACCGCTGGTGGCGGACGGCGACCGGGTCGCCGCCGGCACCGCCCTGCTGCGGCTGCGCGGCAACGCCCGCGCGCTGCTCACCGCCGAACGCTCGGCGCTCAACACCGTGCAGCATCTCTCGGGCGTGGCGACGCTCACCGCGACCTATGTCACCGCGATCGAGGGCACCGGCGCGACGCTGCTCGACACCCGCAAGACCATTCCGGGTCTCCGCCGCCTCGAAAAATACGCCACCCGCATGGGGGGCGCCACCAACCACCGCATCGGGCTGTGGGACGCGGCGATGATAAAGGACAACCACATCGCCGTCGCCGGATCGGTCGGCGAAGCCACCGCCCGCGCGGTCGCCGCCGGGATCGAACGGATCATCGTCGAGGTCGATTCGATCGACCAGATCGACCCCGCCATCGCCGCCGGCGCCACCCATCTGCTGCTCGACAACATGGCTCCCGCCACCCTGCGCGAAGCGGTGACGCGCGTCGCCGGGCGCGTGCCCACCGAAGCGTCGGGCGGCGTCCGGCTCGACACGATCCGCGCCATCGCCGAAACCGGCGTGAACTATGTCAGCGTCGGCCGCCTCACCCAATCCGCCCCGGCAGCCGATATCGGGCTGGATTTCACGCTCGACGCCCCATAACCCGGGCGGCATCACGAATCATTTGGGGAAAGCGCACATGGTGCGTCCGGCTTCGATCGTCCGGTTCGATCGCTTCTATCTGCTGGCGATCGTCGTCGGCCTGATCGGCACGATCCTGCAATGGCCGCAACTGATGGCGATGATCGAAACCGATCCGTCGTTCGCGCCGGTCCGCTCGGCGGGAGTCGTGCTGGCGGCGATCTTTGCCGGAGCGGGCGTCCTGATCTCGCTACTGCTGTGGTATCTTGTCGCTAGACGCGGCAGCACGGTCGCCAAATGGATCGTCACCGCCTTCACCGCGCTGTCGCTCGGCAGCCTGCTGCTGGGCATCTCGTCGGGCACGGTGGCGAGCGACACGACCGGCATCCTGCGGATGGTCGCCGTCGTCCTGCAACTGATCGCGGTCATCGCGCTGTTCCGCCGCGACGCCCGGCCATGGTTCGACCACACCTACCCGGAGGACGTCGCATGAAGCGCCTCGCGCTCACCCTCGCCGCACTGCTGGCACCCGCCTTGGCCGGGGCGCAAACGCTCCAGTGCAGCGCCCCCGCGCAGGTCGAACGCCCCCGCCCCGACGGCCCCAGCCCCCGGCAACCGCGCCGGGTCCTGCCGATCGGCAGCTACACGCTCGCGATCACGTGGAGCCCCGAATATTGCCGCACCCGCCGCGACAATGCGCGCGATGGCTTCCAGTGCGGCGGCGACAACCGCTTCGGCTTCACCCTCCACGGCCTGTGGCCCGACGGCACGGGCAAGACATGGCCGCAATATTGCAGCGTCGCGCCGATCCTGCCCGACGCGGTGATCCGCCAGAACCTGTGCGTCACCCCCTCGGCGCAACTGCTCCAGCATGAATATGCCAAGCACGGCACCTGCATGGGCGTGACCCCGATCGCCTATTTCAACGAATCGCGCGCGCTGTTCCAGCGGCTGCGCTTTCCCGACATGATGGCCCTGTCACGCCGCCCCGGCCTCACCGCCGGGCAGTTCGCCACCGCCATCGCCCGCGCCAATCCGGGTATCACGGCCGATTCGATGCGGATCACCACCAACCAGCGCGGCTGGCTCGACGAGGTATGGCTGTGCCTCGACACCCGACGGCGCTTCGCCCGCTGCCCGGCGCATCAGGGCGGCGTGACGCCCGCCACCCCGATCAAGATCTGGCGCGGTGGCCGCGACGCGGGATGATTACCGTTCGACCGTCACCGTCGCGGGATGGTGGCGGTCGAGATGCTTGCGGATGATCGCCAGATTGCGCGTGTTCGACCGGAAGAAGAAATCGGGGATCGCCCCGACCAAGGGAATCGCGCCCAGCGCCCAGTCGACGCCGACATTGCCCGCCATCCGCGTCATCTGCCACTTCGACATGCCCAGATTGCGCGCTTCCCATAGCATATAGCTGCCCATCGCCGCGCCGATGAAGCTGCCGACCACGGGAATCAGGTTCAGCAGGAAATCGAGCCCCACCGGCTGATTCGTGCCGGGCAACGTCATCGATCGTTCCATCAGCCGCTCGATCGCCACCACCCGGCGGCGAACGGCGGCAGGATCACGGTCGAGGTGTCCGGCGATGCGGTCGAACATGTCGGGCGAGATGCGGGTCGGCTTGGCCATGCGCCCTATCTGGGATCGCGACGCAGATGGTTCAACGGATGGACCACGCGCGCATTGGTCTGAAACGCGCCCAGCCGCCGCGCGACCAGCGACCAGCGCCACGGCCGCGCAAGCGTCACGAACGCGACATCCGCCGCCAGCGCCGCGTCCGCCGCCGCCAGCCGATCGGCACGCACCTCCAGCGTCGCGGCATCGCGCGCGCCGGCGATCAGCGTCAGCGCCTCGATCGAACAGGGTCGGCACGCATTGGCGAGATACCAGCGCGCGCTGTCATAGGGCGCGACCTGATCGATCAGCCGCAGATCGGCCGGCGCATCGATCGCCACCCGCCGCGCCGCGATGCCGATCCGAGCAAGCGCCCGCGCCGTCCGCCCCCACAGCAATGTCGCCCCCGGCCCGTCGGGCAGCGCCACGCGCACGCTCACCGGCCCCGCGAACCCCGCCACCTGCGCCCGCGCGGTCTGCCAACGCTGTTCGGTCGTCAGGTTCCGCCACGGCGGCAACGCCGGATCGCTCGCCGAATCGAGCCGTTCGGGCAGCACCGTCGTCGCCCCACCCCACCCTGCATCGATCGCCGCCGGAAGTTCGCCCGACTGCAACGCCATCGCCACCGCCGCACGCCCCAGCGGCTGCGACAGGAACCCGCTACGCGCGGCAAAGGCGAAGCCGAACAGCCCGCGCGCCGGATCGACCCGGATGTCCGCCGGCGTCGGCGCGGCGGCGCGGACGATCGGCCAGTCGGCCACGCCCCCGCCAAGCACCAGATCGGAGCGCCCCTCGACGAACCGCGCGATGGCACGGCTGCCCCGTTCCCCGCGCAACCGGATTTCGTCGGCGGCGACCGGCGGCGGCGCGTCGGGATCGGCCGGCGCGCGCAGCCACACGCCCGCGCGCTGCAACCGGCGCAGCGGTCCGCTGCCATGCGGCCCTCGGATCACCGCCAGTTCGGGTTGCGCCAGCAGCGTCAGCAATTCGGTGTTCGGCCGTTTCAGCCGCACCTCGATCACCTGCGGCGTCATCGCGACGATCTCGTCGATCGATCGCAGGAACGGGCTCAACCGGTGCCCGGCATCGGGCCGCACCGCATGGCGCAGCGCCTGCACCACTTGGCCCGCGGTAACGGGTCGCCCGTCGCTCCACGTCGCATCGCCCAGACGAAAGATATAGCTGCGCCCACCATCGAGCATGTTCCACCGCGCGGCGATCGCCGGTTCGACCTGACCCGCCGCATCGAACCGCACCAGCCCCTGCGCCACCGCGCCGCGCAGCACCGCCCGCTCGGCATCGCCACCCCGGCCCTCCTGCACGACGCTGACCACCACCGGCCGATCGTCGGCACCCCGGTCGCAGGCGGAGAGCATGAGGAACAGCGGCAGAAGGATACGGCAGCGCATGCCATGCCAATGCCACGGATCGCAGGACCGCCGCCAGTCGCGAGTACGGTTGCCGTTGGTGCGGACGGTGGGACTTGAACCCACACTCCCTGGGGGAAGCGGATTTTAAGTCCGCTGCGTCTACCGATTTCGCCACGTCCGCGCGCTGACACAGAGCAGAGCAAGCGCAGCTTGATCGTCACCGTGTCGAGCCGGCCGGCGACCGAAAGGCCGTCCGACGTCATGCGATCTACGCGCATGACAGCGCGATACGCCAGCGGTTTTGACAATGACTTGGCGGAAAATCGCGTGCCGTTGGAGGCTGTCCCAGACCCCCTTCGCGCCGCGGCAAAGCCCATGTCGTCACGTCGAACCTTGCTTGCAGTAAGGCCGGCCGGCGTGCGGCGAGTCTGCGGGTAGCGCCGCTATCCGCCGCCGCCTTACGCTACGTTCAGCCGCGCGCGCATTTCCTTGCCGGGCTTGAAATAGGGCACGCGCTTGGCGTCGACCTCGACCGATTCACCGGTGCGCGGGTTGCGGCCGGTGCGCGCGTCGCGCGCGCGGGTGGAGAAGGCACCAAAGCCGCGCAGTTCGACGCGGCCTTCGTCGCGCAGCCGCTCGACGATCGAATCGAAGAAGGTGGCGACGATCCGTTCGATGTCCCGCTGCGGCAGACCGGGGTTATCCTGCGCGACCAATTGCACCAGTTCGGATCGGATCATCTTGCCCTCGACTTGCACGCCCCGATCACCCGGCGGCCGCGCCCCACGCCCGTTATACGATTGTGACGCTTAACTTATATGTAGTCGCGCTGCCAATTGGTCTTTTGAATGAACGAAAAACGGGGCGCTTCCGTAGTGGAAGCGCCCCGTCATTTTCGCCGGTTGGTGGACCGGAAGCGGACTTACTTCTGTTCGGTGCGCGCCTTGAGCGCCTCGCCCAGAATGTCGCCCAGCGACGCGCCCGAATCGGACGAACCGTACTGCGCCACGGCCTGCTTCTCCTCGGCGATCTGCATCGCCTTGATCGAGAAGGTCGGCTTCTTCGAACGATCGAAGCCCGTCACCATCGCGTCGAACTTCTGGCCGACCTGGAAGCGCTCGGGGCGCTGCTCGTCACGGTCACGGCCAAGGTCGGTGCGCTTGATGAAGCCGGTCGCGCCATCGTCGCCCTGCTGCACTTCGAGGCCCGCGTCGCGGACTTCGAGCACGGTCACGGTCACGATCGCGTTCTTGTTCAGGCGATCACCCGCCTGCGCGACGACCGGGCCACCACGCTCGAGCTGCTTCATGCCGAGCGAGATACGCTCCTTGTCCGGCTCGACCGCGAGCACGACGGCCTGGACCGTCTCGCCCTTGCGGTGCAGGTTGAGCGCGTCCTCGCCCGAAATGCCCCATGCGATGTCCGACATGTGGACCATGCCGTCGACATCGCCGTCCAGACCGATGAACAGACCAAATTCGGTCGCGTTCTTGACTTCGCCCTCGACGGTCGACCCGACCGGGTGATCCTCGGCGAACTTGTCCCAAGGATTGGCCTGTGCCTGCTTGAGACCCAGCGAGATGCGGCGCTTGTCCTGATCGACTTCCAGAACGATGACGTCGACTTCCTGCGAGGTCGAGACGATCTTGCCCGGATGGACGTTCTTCTTGGTCCAGCTCATTTCCGAAACGTGGACGAGGCCCTCGATGCCCGGCTCCAGTTCGACGAACGCACCATATTCGGTGATGTTCGTGACGCGGCCCGACAGCTTGGCGCCGATCGGATACTTGGCACCGGCGCCATCCCACGGATCGCTCTCGAGCTGCTTCATGCCGAGCGAGATGCGCTGCGTGTCGCGGTTGATGCGGATGATCTGCACCTTCACCGTGTCACCGATGTTCAGCACTTCCGACGGATGACCGACGCGCTTGTAGCTCAGGTCGGTGACGTGCAGCAGGCCGTCGATGCCGCCCAGGTCGACGAACGCACCGTAATCGGTGATGTTCTTGACGACGCCGTCGATGATCTGGCCTTCGGCCAGCGACAGGATCAGGCCCGAACGCTGCTCGGCGCGGGTTTCTTCCAGCACGGCGCGACGCGACACAACGATGTTGCCGCGCTTGCGGTCCATCTTCAGGATCTGGAACGGCTGCGGAATGTCCATCAGCGGGGTGACGTCACGCACCGGACGGATATCGACCTGCGAACCCGGCAGGAACGCGACAGCGCCCGACAGGTCGACGGTGAAGCCGCCCTTGACCCGGCCGAAGATGACGCCCTCGACGCGCGCGGTCTTGGCGAATTCGGTTTCCAGCTTGTCCCATGCGGCTTCGCGGCGGGCGCGGTCGCGGCTGAGCATCGCTTCGCCGTTCGCATTCTCGACGCGGTCGACATAGACCTCGACTTCGTCACCGACCTTCAGATCGGCCTTCTGGCCCGGTGCTGCGAATTCGCGCAGCGGCACGCGGCCTTCCGACTTCAGACCGACGTCGATGACCGCCAGATCGTTCTCGATGCCGGTGACGGTGCCGATGACCACACGGCCCTCGAAGCTTTCCGAAGCACCGAACATGTCGTCGAGCATCGACGCAAAATCGTCACGGGTGGGATTTGCCATGCTGGCCATACAGATATTAATTCCTAAACGTACTTGTTTCCGGCCGGCCGGTTGAATCCGGCGGTCTTTGACCGGGAGTGCCGCAGCGACCGAACGTCGATTGCGGCATCCGGCGAGTCCTTTGTCGCGAAAGGCGTGGCCCGGCGGTGCGGAATGGGCGCATGACACGCCCGGCCTTCGCGAGTCTGCACTCGTCGAACCGGCGCGCCATACGCTTTTTGGCAATAGCGTGCAACGGGAGGACTTCGGCGCGAAGAAGAAAGAAGATCGGTTCACGCGGAGGCGCGGAGGCGCGGAGAAGGTTGAGCGCGCGGATGACGAATGCCGCGTCAGCGGCCTTCGCCCTCCCTGGCAACGAAAACGGGAGGCTGCGCCGGACAGACAACCGCCGCCCGTATCACACCATCTCCGCGCCTCCGCGCGAACCAACCTTTTACTTCTGGCCTCCGTGCCTCCGCGTGGAAACCTCGGTCAGCTCCGCCGCGCGCCCGGCCGGTACGGCTTGGCCGCATGCCGCGGCGGCGCGCCCTGCGGGCGGCGCTGCGGCATCGCCGGCGGGCCGGCCATCTGCTCGAACATCAGATCCTCATCGGGCGTCGCCGTCCGCTTGACCGAGGCGACGAACTTGGCCGCGATCGCCTTGGGGATTTCGAACGCCGATTCCTCGTTGCCGATGCGGATCGCGCCGATCTCGCTCTTGGTGATGTGCCCGCGACGGCACAGCAGCGGCAACAGCCAGCGCGGATCGGCATTCTGCCGCCGGCCGACGTTCATGCGGAACCACACCGTATCCTCAAAGCCCGCGCGCGGGCCTTCCGGCCGCTCGCGACGTTCGGGCGCGCCACCCGCCGACAATTCCTCGGGCGCGGGCAGCTTGGCGCGATAGGCGCGCACCAGCAGCGCGGCGATATCCTCGGGCGACTTCTCGGTCAGCAACCGCGCGCCCAGCTCGACATCGGCCTCGTCGAACTCGACCGGCTCGGCCAGTTTGGCGAGCAGCCGCTCGCGGTCGGCGGCGTGGATCTGGTCGGGGGTCGGCACGCCGATCCATTCCGCGTTGATCCTCGCGTCGCGCAGCAACCCCTCGACCCGGCGACGGCGCTGGAACGGCACGATCAGCGCGGCGATACCCTTCTTGCCCGCGCGGCCGGTCCGGCCCGACCGGTGCTGGAGCGCCTCGGCATCACGCGGCAGCTCGACATGGACGACGAGGCTGAGCGACGGCAGATCGATCCCGCGCGCCGCCACGTCGGTCGCCACGCACACCCGCGCCCGGCGATCGCGCAACGCCTGCAACGCATGGTTGCGCTCCGACTGCGAATGCTCGCCCGACAGCGCCACCGCATCGAACCCGCGCTCGACCAGATTGGCGTGGAGATGCCGCACCGCCTCGCGCGTGGCGCAGAACAGGAAGGCGGTGTCCGGCTCGTGCAAGCGCAGCAGGTTGACGACCGCATTCTCGATATCGTTCGGCGCGACGGTCATCGCCTGATAGCTGATGTCGCCGTGGCCGCGCTCCGCCTCGCGCGTGTCGATGCGGTACGCATCCTTCTGGTAGCGCTTGGCCAGCGCCACGATCGGCTTGGCGAGCGTCGCCGAGAACAGCAGCGTCCGCCGCTCGGCGGGCGTGCGGTCGAGAATGCCCTCGAGGTCCTCGCGGAACCCCATGTCGAGCATCTCGTCGGCCTCGTCCAGAATGGCGACCTTGAGCGCCGAGAGGTCGAGCGCGCCGCGTTCCAGATGGTCACGCAGGCGGCCGGGCGTGCCGACGACGATATGGGTGCCGTGGCTCAGGTTGCGGCGTTCGCGCGCCGCGTCCATGCCGCCGACGCACGACACGATGCGCGCGCCGTTCTCGCCGTACAGCCATTGCAGTTCGCGCGCGACCTGAAGCGCCAGTTCGCGCGTCGGCGCGATCGCCAGCGCCAGCGGTGCGCCCGCGCGCGGCATCTTCGCCTCCGCGTCGAGCAGGTCGGGCGCGATGGCGAGGCCGAAGGCGACGGTCTTGCCCGATCCGGTCTGGGCGGAAACCAGCAGGTCGCGCCCTTCGGCTTCGGGCGTCAGGACGGCGGCCTGGACGGCGGTCGGGGATTCATAACCACGCGCGGAAAGCGCCGCGGCGAGCGGTTCGGGCAACTTAGAAAAGGGCATGCTGCGCCAGATGGCCCTAAATTGCGGCCACGGCAAGGCCGCGCGCGTTGTTCTTGCCCACTCGCTGCGTTAGGCAGGCACGGAAATCGGGAGAGAGTCGTCATGATCGCACGTTTGACGCTGGCAACGCTGTGCCTGTCGGGGTCTGCGCTGGCCGCCGATCCGCCGCGTGGCAGTTGGGGCCGGGCCGGCGTGAGCCTCGACCAGTATCGCACCGATGCGGTCGAATGCGGTCGCGCCGGGCTGTCGACCGACGTGTCGCAGATGAAGGCGGTCAAGACGCTCATCACCGCCTCGCGCCAGCTCGATTCGGTGCTGACCAACCAGCCGTCGGGCGGTGGTGCCGCGCCGCCCCCTTCGTCCAGCGGCGCGGGCATGCTGGAGATCGATCCGGTGGCACTCAACACCGCGCAGCAGGTGGCGCGGATCACCGAAGGGGCCAATCCCCGCGCCCGCTTCCGTGAAGTCCGCACCGCGCTCCAGACGACGACCGACCAGTGCCTGACCGGAAAAGGCTATGTCCGCTTCACCCTGACCCGCGACCAGCGCGAACACCTCGAAGCGCTCAGACGCGGCACCCCCGAACGTCACGCCTATCTCCACGCGCTGGCGAGCGACCCCGACGTGCTGGCCCGGCAACGCGCGAGCGTCGAGGTGCTGCCGGCGCAATAGGGTCACGCGAAGGCGCGAAGGCACGAAGAAGGTTGGTTCGCGCAGAGGCGCAGAGAGGTTGCGCGCATGGCGCTGTCGCCTGTCCGGCAACGCCTCTAAACCCGGGGTTGCAACGAGCGATCACGGCCGCTTACGCGGCAAGCTATAGCCGCGTAAGCAACCTCTCCGCGCCTCTGCGCCTCCGCGTGAACCAAAGCTTCTACTGCTTCGCGTGAACCCGCAGAAATCAGTCCCCGATAACGCGCAACGGCCCCAGATCGCCCAGCCCCACCGTCCCGCTCGCCATCGCCAGCATCCGGTCGAGCGACACCTTGGCCTTCAACCGCAGCCCTTCCTCGATCTCGATCCGCGGGCTCAGGTCACGCAGCGCGATGTACAGCTTCTCCAGCGTGTTGAGCGCCATATACGGGCAAATGTTGCAGTTGCAGTTGCCGTCCGCGCCGGGCGCGCCGATGAAGCGCTTGTGCGGCAGCGCCTTTTCCATCTGGTGGATGATATGCGGCTCGGTCGCGACGATCAGCGTGTCGCCGGCGAAATCGGCGGCATAGGCGAGGATGCCGCTGGTCGATCCGACATAATCGGCATGGTCGAGGATGATCGCCGGGCATTCGGGATGCGCCGCGACTGGCGCGGTCGGATATTGCGCCTTCAGCTTGAGCAGTTCGGTCTCGCTGAACGCCTCGTGGACGATGCACACGCCCGGCCACAACAGCATCTCGCGCCCGGTCTTGCGCGTCAGATACCCGCCGAGGTTGCGGTCCGGCCCGAAGATCACCTTCTGATCGGCGGGCAGTTGCGACAGGATCTTTTCCGCCGACGACGAGGTCACGATGATGTCGCTGAGCGCCTTCACCTCGGTCGAACAGTTGATGTAGGTCAGCGCGATATGATCGGGATGCTGCGCGCGGAATGCCGCGAACTGTTCGGGCGGGCAGCTATCCTCCAGCGAACAGCCAGCATCCATGTCGGGCAGGATCACGGTCTTGTCGGGCGACAGGATTTTCGCCGTCTCCGCCATGAAGCGCACGCCGCAGAACGCGATGACATCGGCATCGGTCGCCGCCGCCTTGCGGCTGAGGTCGAGGCTGTCGCCGACGAAATCGGCAAGGTCCTGAATCTCGGGCCGCTGGTAATAATGGCCGAGGATCACCGCATTGCGCTCCCGGCGCAACCGGTCGATCTCGGCCAGCAGGTCGGTGCCGGTGGGCAGTTCGGTGCGCGCGTTCATCATCGTCTCCCTGAAGTGCCGCCCCTAGCGGCACCGGCATGGCTTGTCATCGGCGATTGGCGACCACGTCCGCCGGATCGGCCGAAACGTCCCAGCGCTCACCCCCGCGCCGGCCGCGTTCGGCCGGAAACGTCACCAGCACCCGCGCATCGCCGTACCCCAGCGTCGCGAGCGGCGCGCCAAGCAGCGTCCCCAGCGCAGCCCGCGCCTTCTCGCGTGCCTGCGCCAGCCGTTCGGGGCTACGCGCCTCGGCCCGCGCCTTGGCCTGCGCGGCGGCGGAGGTGCGCTGGAACAACGCCTCCGATGCCTCGCGGCTGACGTACAGCCCCTGCGTGCGCACCAGCGTCCGCGCTGCCTCGTCGACATTGGGTGCCGCGACGGTCACGTCGGGCGCGTCGACCACCAGCGTCCGGCTTTCGGGCGACCAGGTGACGTCGGCCGACGTGATGCGCGACACATCGACGAAATAGTCGACCGAATAAGGCATCTTCACCACCTGATCCGATTTCAGGAAGCCGAACGCCCGCGTGTCGGTGGCGCGCGCCTGCAACGTGCCAGAGAGGGTCGCGACCTTCAAACTGCTGCTGCCCGACAGTCGCGCGGTGATGATCCGCGTCACTGCCTCGCCGCTGTCGGGCTCGGTCGTCACCGCATAACGCTCGGCATAGCGCTGATAGCCGAGCCACGCCCCGACCCCGACGACGACTGCCAGCACCAGCGCTACCGTGGTGCGCAGCACGCCCGGCCTCACATGCGTCGCCATTGCTCGCCCTCCAGCCCCACGATCCCACGCCGCTCCAGATCGATCAGATGCGCCAGTACCGATCGCCCCGCCGCGCCGACCAGCTTCGCATCCAGCCCGACATACATCGCAGCCACCAATTCGGGCACGCTCGCCAGCCCACGCTCCAGACCGCGCAAGATCTGCCCCTCGCGCTGCTTGCGGTGGCCGAGCATCCCGCGCACCAGCCGTCGCGGGTTCTCGACCACACCCCCGTGCGCCGGATAATAGACCCGGTCGTCGCGCTGGAGCAGCTTGTCGAGGCTGGCCATATACTCGCCCATGTCACCGTCGGGCGGCGAGACGATCGTCGTCGACCAGCCCATGACATGATCGCCGCTGAACAGCGCACCGCTTTCGGGCAGCGCGAACGCCAGATGGTTGGAGGTATGCCCCGGCGTCGCCACCGCGATCAGCGTCCAGCCGTCGCCCGCCACCGCCTCGCCATCGTGCAGCACCCGGTCGGGGCGGTATCCGGTGTCGAACGCCGCATCGGCGCGCGGGCCGACATCGTCCATCGTCAGCGGCGCGCAGCCGATGATCGCCGCCCCGGTCCGGGCCGCCAGAGGGGCCGCACCGGGGCTATGGTCGCGGTGGGTATGGGTACACAGGATCGCCGCGACCTCGCGCCCGGCCACCACGTTCAGGATCGCGTCCAGATGCGCCGGATCGTCCGGCCCCGGATCGATCACCGCCACCGCGCCGCTGCCGCCGACGATGAAGCTCTGCGTGCCCGTATGGGTATAGGGTGAGGCATTGCGCGCCAGCAGCCGCGTGACCAGCGGTTCGAGCGGCTGGGCGATACCGGGGGGAAAGTCGGCCATTGGCTTGGCAGATGGCGGCGCGACCCCGCTTATGCAACCGCCGGTACGAGAACGGGGACCGACCACCTCTGGCGGCCGGCCCCCTTTCCACCGAACGAACGGGGCAGGACGTTCGGGGAAACCGGATCAGTCCTGATCGGCCATTTCGGCCTGCAATTCGCGCATCCCCTCGTCGATGCCGGCCAGCGCCTCACGGCGGGCATCGGCAGGCATATCGGTCTGCGCGAAGATCGAGGCGCGGGCGGCGCGCAGCGCGGCCATTCCGGCGCGCAGGCCTGAAAGGGCGGCCATCCGGCCCTGCGCCTCGGCGCGTACGCCGGCGGCGGCGGCACGGCGACCGGCTGCTTCGGACTGCGCTTCGGCGAAGGCGGCGGAGCGTTCGGCGAACGCGGCCTCCCTCGTCGCGACGCTCGCGATACGCTGGACGCGGTCCTGACACACGATCGTTTTGGCCCGGCCGTTCTCGGTGCGGGTGATCGTCACCTGCCGGTCCGCGCCGGCCGGGCCGCCGGTGCCGCAATTGGCGCTCACGATCTCAGGAATATCTGTCAGGCTCTCGCTCAGCACCGTGCCGTCGTCGCCGATCTGGCGGACCATGATCTTGCGCACCTCGCTACGCGCCGGCGCGGCAGGCTGCGATGCCGTGGCCGGGCCGGCAGGTGTGGCAGGACGCGCGGCCGGGTTCGGCCCGGCGACCGGCGCCACCGGCAGCGGGGCGGCCTGCGCCGGTACGATCGGCGCCAGTGCGCGGACCGGGGCCAGCGCCTCGGCGGCCTGCGCCTCGACATCGGCGATCTCGACACCGGTCGCATGTTCCACCTTGGTGCGGATCGTCTCGGCGGCCTGCGTCCCCGATGCGGTGAGGCCAAGCCCCGCGACGGCCAGCGCCAGCGTGGCGGTGCCGGCGATGCGGCGGGTGGCGGGCGACATCACCCGATGCTTCGACAACATGACGAGTCTCCCTTTCAGTTCATTGACGCTGTGAAGGTGGCAGGCGGCCGACAATGCCTGGCCATGCGCCGACTTGACGATGGCGGTGGCATAGGCATGGCGGACCCCCGGCGTGGCGCGGGCGAGGATCATCGCGTCGCACGCCATCTCCTGATCGGCGCGGAACGCCCGGAACGCACGCCACGCGACCGGATTGAACCAGTGGCAGCCAAGGATGACGAGCGCCGCCCAGTTGGCGGCAAGGTCGCCGCGCGCATGGTGGCCCAGCTCGTGCGCCAGCGCCAATGCCTGTTCGCGATCGTCATAGCGTTCGCGGAAATCGATCGGCATCGCGACGTAACGGCGGACCACCCCGAAGGCGAGGGGACCTGCGGCATGCGGCGTCTCGATCATGCGGACATGGCCCCCCGCCACCCCCTTCGACCGGCCCGACGCCAGCACCTTCGCGCAGAACCGGCGGTGCTGCACGACATGCCATCCGACGAAGCCGATCGTGCCGAGAAACCACAGCGCGACCACCGCCAGCGGCACGTCGGCCATCCCCCACCCCTGCGGCAACGCGGGCACATCAATCACCGGTACGCCCAGCATCACCACGCCCGGTTCGGTTGCAGCGCCGATCGGCTGGAACTCCACCGGACGCCACGCATCGGGAATGGGCGGCAGGATCATGCGCAGCGCGGGCAGCGCCCACAGCGCATAGGCCACCTGCGGCCCGAAGCGCCGCGCGACCGGCCCCCGGACCGCCAGCACCAGCAGCATCAGCAGCGTCGTCGCCGCCAGCGTTTCCACCGCCCATCCGATCATTGTTTCAGCGCCTTTAACAGAGCTTCGATCTCGTCGATTTCCTTCGCGCTCAACTGGTCCCGCTGGGCCAGATGGGCGACCAGCGGGGTCAGGCTCCCGCCGAACAGCTTGTCGATGAACCGTTGCGATTCACCCGCGACATATTCCTCGCGCGCCACCAGCGGACGATAGCGATAGCGCCGGCCATCCTCTTCCGCCCCGACCACGTCCTTGGCGAGCAGTCGCCCGAGCAGCGTCTTGACGGTGTTGGCGCTCCATCCCCGGCTCGGCGCGGCGCGTTCGACCACCTCCTGCGCGGTGAGCGGGGCTTCGTCCCAGAGCACTTCCATCACGGCATGCTCGGCATCGCTGATTCGTTCGGCCATAGGCTATGACTACACCCGTGGTCGTTACGATTACAAGCGTAAACTTCATTGCCGTTGACGCCGGCGGGATCGCGCGGAAAGATGGCGGCACGGGCCAATAGCGGACGCCCGTTCAGGCGGCCCGTCCGCCCAAGCTCCGCTCCTGTCGTCGTGCCCCGGCGCGACGTGTCGGAGCGTATGATGCCGAACCCTGCCCCGCCCGCGATCGGCCTGATCGCACTGTTCCTCAAATTCCTCCGCTTCGGCGCGCTCGCCTTCGGCGGGCCGGTGGTGCAGATCGCGATGCTGCGCGACGCGCTGGTGACGCGCGAACGCTGGATCGATCCCGCCCGCTTCAACCGGCTGCTCGCGGTGCTGCAGGTGCTGCCCGGCCCCGAGGCGCACGAGCTGTGCGTCCATATGGGCATGATCGCGCGCGGGCGGATCGGCGGGCTGCTCGCCGGGCTTGGCTTCATGCTGCCCGGACTGGTGCTGATGCTCGCCGCCGGCTGGGCCTATGTCCGCTTCGTCGCCGGAATGGGCGCGTTCGCCGGGCCGCTGCTGGGGCTACAGATCGTCGTGCTGGCCGTGATCGCCCGCGCGGTGTGGCGGATCGGCCGGCATGTCATCGAAGGGCCGGCGCTGGGCCTCGTCGCACTCGCCGCCTTCGCCGCGACGCTCGCCGGCGCGCCGTTCTGGATCGTGCTTGCGGCGGCGGGTGCGGCCTATACGCTGATCGCGCGGCGGTTGGTCGTGGTCGGCATCGTCGCGCTGGCGGTCGCCGTCACGCTGCTCGTCCAGCCGTTCGGCCTTCGTCCGGCGACGCTCGCCGCCACGACGCCGACCGTCGGTCTGCTGTTCCTCGCCGGCTTGAAGGGCGGGCTGCTGACCTTCGGCGGGGCCTATACCGCCATCCCCTATGTCCGCGCCGATACCGTCGGGCGCGGCTGGATCGGCGACGCGGCGTTCCTCGACGGCATCGCCATCGCCGGACTGCTGCCCGCGCCGCTCGTGATCTTCGCGACCTTCGTCGGCTATGTCAGCGGCGGACTGGCCGGCGCGCTCGCGATCACGGCGGGCATGTTCCTGCCCGCCTTCGCCTTCTCGCTGATCTTCTACGAACGGCTGGAGGCGATCGTCGCCCATCCGGCCTTGCAGCGCGCGCTGACCGGCGTTGCCGCCGCCGTCATCGGCATCATCGCCGCGACCTTCGCCGGTCTCGCCATCGCCACCGCCGGCCGGGTGACATGGCTGCCCATCGCCATCGTCCTGTTCGTGACAGCCTTGCTTGGGGCGATCCGGCTGAAAGGAACGTGGGTAACGCCCGCGATCCTCGCCGCCGGCCTCCTCGCCGGCGCGCTGCTGCCGTTGTGACATGCCGCACGCGCCCGACTGTCGGAAAATCTTACGATCACGCCACCCCGCCGAACCGCGTTAACGATTACACCCGGCATGAATCCGCCATCGGCGGCAACTGGCACGGCGACTGCATCGCCTGGCGTACCCCGATGCGTTCGCGCCTCGACGGGCGGATCGGTTTCCTCCAGTCGCCGATCCGCCCAACCCGGGGCCTCTCCAACGCACAGCAAAAAGCCCGACCGCACCATCGTGCCGCCGGGCCTTCCGCCTGCAACGCTGTCGCCGGAATCAGGCCACCTTGTCGCCCCCGATCAGCTCCGCCAGCTCACCGCTCTCGTACATCTCCATCATGATGTCCGATCCGCCGACGAATTCGCCGCCGACATAAAGCTGCGGGATCGTCGGCCAGTCCGAATAGGCCTTGATGCCCTGACGGATGCCCTGATCCTGCAACACGTCGACGCTCTCGAATTCGGCGTTCAGGTGGTTCAGGATCGCCACCGCCCGGCTGGAGAAACCGCATTGCGGGAACAGCGGGCTGCCCTTCATGAACAGCACCACGTCATTGTTCTTCACCACCGCATCGATGCGGGCGTTCGTGTCGTCGGTCATACTCATGGTCCTCAGGCCGCCGGAACGGCGGTGGTCAGTTGCAGCGCATGGAGCACGCCGCCCATGCGCCCGCCCAAAGCGGCATAGACCGCGCGCTGCTGCGCGACGCGGCTCAGCCCACGGAATTGTTCGGAGGTGACGCGCGCGGCATAATGGTCGCCGTCACCGGCCAGATCGGTGATCTCGACCACCGCATCGGGAATGGCGGCGACGATCAGCGCCTGAATGTCCTCGGCTGCCATCGGCATGTCACATGCTCTCCAGCAACTGGCGACGCGCCTCGACCTCGGCATCGGCCATCGCCTGCCGGATCTCGGCTTCCTCAAAGGATACGCCGGCGGCGGTCAGGTCCGACACCAGCTTGCGCACCACGTCCTCGTCGCCGACTTCCTCGAAATCGGCCTGCACGACGGCAGTCGCATAGGCATCGGTTTCTTCCGGGGTCAGCCCCATGCGGCTAGCCGCCCAATGCCCCAGCAACCGGTTGCGCCGCGCGGTCACGCGGAACGCCATCTCACCGTCGCGCGCGAATTTCGCCTCGAAAGCGCGTTCCCGGTCGTCGAACATGGTCATGGCGGTCCCCTGTGGTCGTTACGCACCAGATAGGTCCGCCGACGCCCCCGTGCAACGCCGTAGCGTCAGCCACCACCGTTCAGCCACGGCCGCGCCGTCGCAACCTGCGCCTCGTATCCGCCGATCGCCGCATCCCGCGCCAGCGTCATGCCGATCTCGTCGAGCCCTTCGATCAGGCACTTGCGCCGGAACGGGTCGAGTTCGAACGTAAAGCGATCCTGAAACGGCGTCGTGACCGTCATCGTCTCGAGGTCGACCGCGACCGTATGCTCGCGCGCCACCTCGACCAGCCGGTCGACCGCGTCTTGCGGCAGCACGACCGTGACGATGCCGTTCTTGATCGCGTTGCCCGAAAAAATGTCCGAGAAGCTCGGCGCGATCACCGCGCGGACGCCCATGTCGCCCAGCGCCCATGCGGCATGTTCGCGACTGGAGCCGCAGCCGAAATTCTCACCCGCGATCAGCACCGGCGCGCCGGCATAGCGCGGATCGTCGAACAGGTTGCCCGGCTCGGCGCGCACGCTCTCGAACGCGCCCTGGCCCAGCCCCTCGCGGGTCGTGGTTTTCAGCCAGTGCGCCGGGATGATGATGTCGGTGTCGATATTCTTGGCGCCCCACGGATAGGCGCGCCCCTCGACATGAACCACCGGTTCCATCAGCGGGCCGATGCCGGAAAGGCGGGCAGCTTCGCCACGTCTCCCGCCTCGTGCTGCAGGATCACCGTCGCCTTCAGATTGCCGGCCAGCCGCTTGAACCGGTCGAGCGAGGCGAGCGACTGCGCGCGGTCGACGTTGAACGGCGGAATGCCATTGCTGTCAAAATTCTCGCGGAAATGCGCGGTATCGCCCGAAATCAGCACCGGCCCTTTACCCTTCAACCGCACCAGCAGCGCGTGATGCCCCGGCGTGTGGCCGGGCATGGTCAGCATCGTGACGCTGCCGTCGCCGAACACGTCCTTGTCGCCCTCGACACCCTCGATCTTCGATCCGCCGCCGAACCACGGTTTGAGCGGTTCGGCGCTCGTGCCCGGCGTGCCGGCCTTCAGCGCGTCGACATCGCCCTGCCCGATCAGCAGCGTCGCGCCGGGAAAGCCCGCCGCCTGTCCGCTATGGTCGAAATGATAATGGCTGATGCCGACGCGGCCGATTTTTTCGGGCGCGACGCCGATCTGCGCCAGTTGCCGCTTGATCGTGGTGGTCAGCACCGGCGACATCGCGTCGGTGCCGTTCGGCGCCTTGCCCAGCACCGCCTCGGGCAGCCCGGTGTCCCACAGCATATAGTCGCCGCCATGCCGGATCAGATAACAGCTCGCGACCAGCCGCTTGGTCCGGCCGGTATAGGCCAGCGTGTCGGAAAAGGCGTTGAGGTCGTTGACCTGCACGCCGCCACAATCCAGCCGCCACAGCTCGACGTCGGCCGCCTTGGGAGCGGGTGCCTGCCCCATCGTCAGCAGCAGCGCGGCGGCCGCCGCGATCCGTGCGATCACGAACGCGCATCCTCGCGCGGCGTGATCGGCTTGCCCGTCGGGCGCACGCTCGACGCATAGGCCGCCGCCATGCCGCTCAGCACCGCGCCCGCGATCAACGCCATCAACACCCGCTTCATGCCATCTGCTCCGTCACCAGTTCGCGCACATCGGCCAGCCGCCCCGTCACCGCCGCCGCCGCCGCCATGGCGGGGCTGAGCAGGTGGGTGCGGGCACCCGGTCCCTGCCGCCCTACGAAATTGCGGTTGCTGGTGGAAGCGCAGCGTTCGCCCGGCGGCACCTTGTCGGGGTTCATCGCCAGACACATCGAACAGCCCGGCTCGCGCCACTCGAACCCCGCCTCGGTAAAGATGCGGTCGAGCCCCTCGGCCTCGGCCTGCCGCTTGACCAGCCCCGATCCGGGCACGACCAGCGCCTGTTTCACGCCGCCTGCGACCCGCCGCCCCTTCACCACGCTGGCCGCCGCGCGCAGATCCTCGATCCGGCTGTTGGTGCAACTGCCGATGAAGATATAGCTGACCGGCACATCCTGCATCCGCGTGCCCGGCGTCAGCCCCATGTAATCGAGCGATTTCTGCGCCGCGACGCGCTTGCTCGGATCGGCGAAGCTGTCGGGCGACGGCACGACGCCGGTGATCGGCACCACATCCTCGGGGCTGGTCCCCCAGGTCAGCGACGGCGCGATGTCGCTGGCGTGGAGGCGCACGACCTTGTCGTACACCGCGCCCACGTCGGTCGGCAGCGTCCGCCAATATTCGACCGCCCGGTCCCAGTCCGCGCCTTGCGGCGCCATCGGCCGGCCTTTCAGATAGGCGAAGGTCGTCTCGTCGGGCGCGATCAGGCCGGCACGCGCGCCACCCTCGATCGACATGTTGCTGACCGTCAGCCGCCCCTCGACCGACAGGGCACGAATGACCTCACCGGTATATTCGACGACATAGCCGGTGCCGCCCGCAGCACCCGTCTTGCCGATGATCGCCAGCACCACGTCCTTGGCCGACACACCGTACCCCAGCGTCCCGTCGACGCGGATCTCCATCGTCTTGGACGGTTGCAGCAGCAACGTCTGCGTGGCCAGCACATGCTCGACCTCGCTGGTGCCGATGCCGAACGCCAGCGCGCCCAGCGCCCCGTGCGCGCTGGTATGGCTGTCGCCGCACACCAGCGTCGTGCCCGGCAGGGTGAAGCCCTGCTCCGGCCCCACGACATGGACGATCCCCTGCTCGGCCGCCGTCGCGTCGATATAGCGGATGCCGAAATCGGGCGCGTTCGCCTCCAGCGCCGCCAGTTGGCTGGCGCTCGCCGGATCGGCGATCGGCAGGCGGTTGCCCGCCGCATCCCTGCGCGCGGTCGTCGGCAGATTATGGTCGGGCACCGCCAGCGTCAGGTCGGGCCGGCGCACCCGCCGCCCGGCGGCGCGCAGCCCGGCGAACGCCTGCGGGCTGGTGACTTCGTGGACGAGATGCCGGTCGATGTAGATCAGGCAGGTGCCGTCGTCGCGGCGTTCGACGACATGATCGTCCCAGATTTTCTCGTACAGCGTGCGCGGGGTGTTGCTCATGGCCCTGCCGTTAACCGAAAACGCGCCCGATCGAAAGGCAAGGCAACATTTCCTTGCGTAAAGACCCGGTTCGGGGACCCAAAACCGCTACCGGTTCGCCGATGCGATGACAGGCGTGGCGATGACCATCGCCATTGTCGAGGTGACGCTACCGTGGGGGTCAGGCTGCACGATACGGCAGGGCGATAGTCTGGTTCACGCGAAGGCGCGGAGACCGTGTGCGGCACAAGGCAGTCGCGACAGCGACCCTTCACCACCGCCGCAACGAACATAAAGGCTTCGCCCGACAAACCACAGCCGCCCGGAACGCAACCTCTCCGCGCCTCTGCGCCTCTGCGCGAAAACTACCTTCTTCCCGCACCTCCGCGCCTCCGCGCGAACAACCCTTCCACCTTCGCGTCTCAACGCCCTCGCGTGAACCCGGCTTTCCTACTCAACATAGGCCGCGGTGGTTTTGGCCCGAACATCCTCGCGCGTCACGCCCGGCGCGCATTCGATCAGCCGGAACGGGCTGTCATGGTCCGCCCGCTGGAACACCGCCAGATCGGTGACGATCATGTCGACCACGCCCTTGCCGGTCAGCGGCAGCGTGCATGCGGGGATGAACTTCGCATCGCCGTTCTTGGAGACATGCTCCATCACCACGATGATCTTCTTCACCCCGGCGACGAGGTCCATCGCCCCGCCCATGCCCTTCACCATCTTGCCCGGAATCATCCAGTTGGCGATGTCACCGTTCTCGGCCACTTCCATCGCGCCCAGCACGGTCAGGTCGATGTGCCCGCCGCGGATCATCGCGAAACTGTCGGCGCTGCTGAAATAGGCCGACTGCGGCAGTTCGCTGATCGTCTGCTTGCCGGCGTTGATGAGGTCGGGGTCCTCCTCGCCGGCGTAAGGGAACGGCCCGATGCCGAGCATCCCGTTCTCCGACTGGAGCGTCACCTCGACCCCCTCGGGGATATGATTCGCCACCAGCGTCGGGATGCCGATGCCGAGGTTGACGTAGAAACCGTCCTTCAGCTCGCGCGCGGCGCGTGCCGCCATTTCGTCGCGGGTCCATGCCATGCGGGCTTACTCCTTGCGCGCGCCGGGATCGCTCCAGCGCAGATCATTGGGGAACACATCGTCGAAATCGCCCGCCAGCGCGGTGCCATAGACGGGGTTGGGCAGCACGAACCAGCCATTGCCCCACAGACTGGCGATCGCCGGCGCATTGGCCGCCGCGCGCCGCTCGGCCGGTTTCAGCCCGGCGTTGAACAGGTCGCTGAAATCGCCGAGCTGATCGCCGACCAGCGCTACGACGCAATAGCGTTTCGCGATCATCGCCCGCCGCGCATCCTTGGCCGACCCGCCCGGCGTATCGCCTTTCAGGAACAGCGTTTCGCCATGCTTCGCCGGGCCGAGGCCCGCCCGATGGAGCGCCGCTTCGGTGAACCGTGCGGTCGCGGCATTGCGGTTGGAATTGAACACCACGGTCGCCCCCGCCGCCCTGAGCGCCGCCAGCGCCTCGACCGCGCCGGGCACCGCCTGCGTCGCGCGTCCGTCGGACCGCTCCCACCGTTCCCAGCGCGTCGCATCGTACGACAGCCCGCCGCGCGCGTCGGAATATTCATAACCGGTGTTCAGCAGCACGGTTTCGTCGACGTCGAACACGACGGCCGCCGGCCCGGTGCAGGGCAATTGCCCCGGCTCGGCCAGCGTCGCGCCCGGCGTCAGCACCGCCTGCAACGGCATCCGGCGCAGCGTTATGCGGTCACGCTGATATTGCTGCACATAGCGCACCAGCGCGGCATAGGTCTGGCGACTGGCCGCCGCCGCCTCGCCCGATCCATAGAGATACTGCATCCCCGCCGGCACGCCCGCGACGGTCGCGGGGGCAGGCGGGGCCGACTGGTTGCCGACCGCGACGACACACCCCGACAGCGCGAACGCCGCAGCGCCTGTAGCAAGCGCGCGGATCATCCCCCGCCCCATCGTCACCCCGGACTTGTTCCGGGGTCCACCGTGCCGCGAAGGCAACGCGCGTTGTGGCCGTGGATCAGCGGCCCCCGGAACAGGTCCGGGGTGACGGCGTGGTTGCGGAACACGCTCGTCCAACCGCATCATGCCCGTTCCCGCACGGTACGGAACTCGATCTGCTTGTCGTACGGGCTGCCGACGATCATCCGCTTCACATAGATGCCCGGCAGGTGGATCGTGTCGGAATCGAGGCTGCCGACCGGCACCACCTCCTCGACCTCGGCGACGCAGAGGTTGGCGGCGGTCGCCATCGGCTGGTTGAAATTGCGCGCCGTCTTGCGGAAGATCAAATTGCCGCTCTCGTCGGCCTTCCACCCCTTGATGATCGACAGGTCGGCGCGGATGCCGCGTTCGAGGATATAGTCCTCCCCGTCGAACGACTTCACTTCCTTGCCCTCGGCCACCAGCGTGCCGACGCCCGTCTTGGTGTAGAAGCCCGGGATCCCCGCGCCGCCTGCGCGACACCGCTCGGCCAGGGTACCCTGCGGGCAGAACTCGACCTCCAGCTCGCCCGAGAGATACTGCCGCTCGAACTCCTTGTTCTCGCCGACATAGCTCGAAATCATCTTGGCGACCTGTCGGCTGCGCAGCAGCTTGCCCAGACCCTGCCCGTCGATCCCGGCGTTGTTGCTGGCGATCGTCAGGCCTTTGACCCCCGAGGCCTCGATCGCGTCGATCAGCCGTTCGGGGATGCCGCACAGGCCGAAGCCGCCCGCGCAGATCGTCATGCCGTCGTGGAGCAATCCGTCCAGCGCCGCCGTGGCATCGGGGTACAGCTTCTTCACTCGCTCTCTCCTCTGGTCGCTCGGATCGGATTAGGCATGGGGGCCACACCGGGTCAAGCAGCCGGACCGGCCTTCGATTTCGTCGAATACTGGCGCTGCTCTGGCGCAGGCGATAGCGTGGGGTCATGACAAGTCCACGACCCGGCGGCCGCATCCTCGTCGACGCGCTGCGCATCCATGGCTGCGACCGCATCTTCCACGTTCCGGGCGAAAGCTTCCTCGCGGTGCTCGACGCGCTGCACGACACGCCCGCCATCGATCTCGTGACCTGCCGGCAGGAAGGCGGCGTCGGCTTCATGGCCTGTGCCGATGCGGTGCTTACGGGCAAGCCCGGCGTCGCCTTCGTCACGCGCGGCCCTGGTGCCACCAACGCCTCGATCGGGGTGCATGTCGCGATGCAGGATTCGGTGCCGATGCTGCTGTTCATCGGCGACGTCGACCGCGCGATGCGCGACCGGGAGGGGTTTCAGGAAGTCGATTTCCTGACGATGTTCGCTCCCTTGGCCAAACTGGTGCTGCGCATCGACGATCCGGCGCGCATCCCCGAATATATCGCCCGCGCGTGGCGCACCGCGACCTCCGGCCGCCCCGGCCCGGTGGTGATCGCGCTGCCCGAGGACATGCTGGTCGAGCAAGCCGTGGTCGCCGACCGGCCAGCGCTGGCGAAACTCGAACCCACGCTCGACCCGGCAGACTTCGCCGACCTGCTGGGTCAGTTGCGCCGCGCCGAACGCCCGGTCGCGATCGTCGGCGGTGCCGGCTGGGACAAGGCGACCGGCGCCGCCTTCGCCGCTTTCGCCAAGGACTGGGGCATGCCCGTCGCCGGCGCGTTCCGCCGGCAGGACGCGATCGCCAACGATACCCGCGCCTGGGCCGGCAACCTCGGCTACGGCCCCTCGCCCAAATTGGTGCAGCGGATCAAGGCCGCCGACCTGCTGCTCGTCGTCGGCGCGCGACTGGGCGAGGCGACCACCGACGGTTACACCCTCATCACCCCCGACCATCCGGGCCAGACGCTGATCCACGTCCATCCCGACCCGGCCGAACTCGACCGCGTCTACCGCACCGACATCGCTATCGCCGCCGATCCGTTCGCCTTCGCCGACATGCTCGCCCGCGCCGAACCGCCGGCCAATCCGCATCCCTCGGGTGCCGAAGCCCATGCCGAATGGCTCGCATGGTCGACCCCCGCGCCGCGCGACGTCACGCTCGACCTCGGCCAATGCGTCGCGGCGATGCGCGAGCGGCTGTCGGGCCACGACACGATCATCTGCAACGGCGCGGGCAATTTCTCGGGCTGGTGGCATCGCTATTGGCACTATGGCTGGTCGGGCACGCAGCTCGCCCCGACCTGCGGCGCGATGGGCTATGGCGTCCCCGCCGCCGTCGCCGCCGCGCTGCGCGAACCCGACAAACTGGCGGTCGCGGTGGCGGGCGACGGCGATTTCCTGATGAACGGGCAGGAACTGGCCACCGCCGTCCAGCATGGCGCCGACCTGCTCGTCATCCTCGTCGACAACGGCGGCTACGGCACGATCCGCATGCACCAGGAACGCGAATACCCCGCGCGCCTAAGCGGCACCGCGCTCGCCAACCCCGATTTCGCCGCGCTCGCCCGCGCCCATGGCGGCTGGGCCGAAACCGTCGGCACGACGGCGGAGTTCGCCCCCGCGCTCGACCGGGCGCTGGCGCGAAGCGGCGTCCGCCTGCTCCACCTGAAAACCGATATCGAGGTCATCACCCACGGCACCACCATCGCCGCGATCCGCGCGCGATAGGCCGAAACGAAAAGAGCCGCCCCGGTTTTCCGGAGCGGCTCTTTGACACCATTCGCCACTACGTCGGCGATACGCGGTGCCGTACGGCTCAGATCTTGTCGCCGAGCGCGCCCTTGACGCTGCCCTTGACATCCTGACCGGTGCCCTTGGCCTGCTGGGCCTCGCCTTCGGCTTCCAACCGCTCGTTGTCGGTCGCCTTGCCTACGGCTTCCTTGACGTTGCCGGCGATCTTGTTGCCGGCGGCGGCGAGCTTGTCGGTGAATTCACCCATGATTGGCTCCTGCGGGTTGGCGAGGTTTCCCTCGCTGGATTGCGATGATACAAACTGCCATCACCACCACGGGTTCCATTAAACTTAATTCATATCAGCCCGGCGAGCGGGCTCGACGGATCGGCATAGCGCCGCCGCTGCATCCGCCCCGCCAGATAGCCCATGCGCCCGGCCTCGACCGCCGCCTTCATCGCGGCGGCCATCAGCACCGGGTCCTTCGCCTCGGCGATCGCGGTGTTCATCAGCACGCCGTCGCAGCCCAGCTCCATCGCCACCGCCGCATCGGACGCCTGGCCAACCCCGGCATCGACCAGCACCGGCACCTTCGCCCCCTCGACGATCAGCCGGATCGTCACGAGGTTCTGGATGCCCAACCCCGACCCGATCGGCGCGCCCAGCGGCATGATCGCGACCGCGCCCACATCCTCCAGCCGTTTCGCGGCGATCGGATCGTCGACGCAATAGACCATCGGCAGGAACCCTTCCTTGGCCAGCACCTCGGTCGCGCGCAGCGTCTCGACCATGTCGGGGTACAGCGTGCGCGCCTCGCCCAGCACCTCCAGCTTGACGAGGTCCCACCCGCCCGCCTCGCGTGCGAGGCGCAGCGTGCGGATCGCGCTGTCGGCATCGAAACACCCGGCGGTGTTGGGCAGATAAGTGATCTTCTTCGGATCGATATAGTCGGTCAGCATCGGCGCCTTGGGATCGCTGACGTTCACGCGGCGCACCGCCACGGTCACGATCTCGGCACCCGATGCGGCGACGGCGGCGGCGTTCTGTTCGAAATCCTTGTATTTTCCCGTGCCCACGATTAGCCGCGAACGGAACGTCCGGCCCGCCACGCTCCAGCGATCATCGGCCACCTTGGCCCCATGATCGCCACCGCCGACGAAGTGGACGATCTCCAGATCGTCGCCATCCTCGACCACGACCTGCGCCAGCGTCGATCGTGGCACGACCTCCAGATTGCGCTCGACCGCGACCTTTTCGGGCACCAGTCCGATCTGCGCGGCCAGCTCGGCCAGCGTGATCCCGTCGCGAATCCGCCTGTGCTCGCCGTTGACCGTGATGGTGATGGTGCCGTCGCTGTGCATGTCGTCTCCTGTCGGGGCACGCCAAAGTCTCGACTTGCGCCCCCCGGTCCGGGTATGGTGCGCTGCATATAGGGACCGCGCCCGCGCACCCGCAACCGAAAGCCGCCGCCCGTGCCATCCCCCGCGCCCGCCACCGTCTATGTCCTGAACGGCCCGAATCTGAACCTGCTGGGCCTGCGCGAGCCCGAAATCTATGGGCAGGACACGCTCGACGACATCGCCGGCATGCTGGAGGATCGCGCGCGCGAACTCGGCCTCGCCATCGACCTGCGCCAGTCGAACCACGAAGGCCATCTGATCGACTGGCTGCACGAGGCGCAGGCGGAAGGGGCGAAGGCGGTGCTGCTCAACGCCGGCGGCTTCACCCACACCTCGGTCGCGATCCATGACGCGATCAAGGCGGTCAGGACCCCGGTGATCGAGGTCCATCTGTCCAACCCGCACCGGCGCGAGGACTTCCGCCACACCAGTTTCATCGGGCGCGCGGCACGGGGCACCGTCGCCGGGTTCGGCGCGCTCTCCTATCTGGTCGCGCTTGAAGCGGCCGCCCGCATCTGACACAGGCGCGGTTTTTTGAGAATTGTTAAGGGGTAGGCATGGCAGACGACAATCAGGGCGAAGGAACGCCGTTCACCAGCCACGCGATGCGCGTCGACATCGATCTGGTCCGCGCGCTGGCGCAGGTGCTCGACGAAACCGATCTGACCGAGGTCGAGGTGGAGGACGGCGCGCGCAAGGTGCGCGTGGTGCGCAAGCCCGCGCCGGTGCAGGCGGCGAACTATGCCCCGGCCTATGCCCCCGCCCCGGTCCAGCCGCAACTGGCCGCGCCTGCGACCACGATCGAGGCCGCCGCCGCCGTCGCCCCGGTCAGCGCGGTGCCCCCCGTCACCTCGCCGATGGTCGGCACCGTCTATCTGGCGGCCAATCCCGAAGCCAAGCCGTTCATCGCGGTGGGCCAAAAGGTATCGGCCGGCGACACGCTGGTCATCATCGAGGCGATGAAGGTCATGAACCCGATCGTCGCCCCGGCGGCGGGCACCGTGACGCAGATCCTGGTATCGAACGGCCAGCCGGTCGAATTCGACCAGCCGCTGGTGGTCGTCGAATAACATGCCCGACATCAAGAAACTGCTGATCGCCAACCGCGGCGAAATCGCGCTGCGCATCCACCGCGCCTGCCATGAAATGGGCATCAAGACGGTCGCGGTCCATTCGACCGCCGATGCCGACGCGATGCACGTGCGGCTGGCGGACGAGGCGATCTGTATCGGCCCGCCGTCGGCGACCGACAGCTATCTCAACATCCCCAACATCATTTCGGCGGCCGAGATCAGCGGTGCGGACGCGATCCATCCGGGCTATGGCTTCCTGTCGGAAAACGCCAAGTTCGCCGAGATCGTCGAGCTGCACAATCTGATCTTCGTCGGCCCGAAGCCCGAACATATCCGGGTGATGGGCGACAAGGTGGAGGCCAAGCGCACCGCCGGCAAGCTCGGCCTGCCGCTCGTCCCCGGCTCCGACGGCCCGATCGCCGATGTCGAGGAAGCCAAGGCGATCGCCGCATCGATCGGCTATCCGGTCATCATCAAGGCGGCATCGGGCGGCGGCGGTCGCGGCATGAAGGTCTGCAATTCCGAGGACCAGCTCGAAACGCTGATGCAGCAGGCCGGCTCCGAGGCGAAGGCGGCGTTCGGCGACGCCACCGTCTATATGGAGAAATATCTCGGCAATCCGCGCCACATCGAATTTCAGGTGTTCGGCGACGGCAACGGCCATGCGATCCATCTGGGCGAACGCGATTGTTCGCTGCAACGCCGCCACCAGAAGGTGCTGGAGGAAGCCCCCTCCCCCGTCTTGTCGGAGGAAGAGCGCAACCGCATGGGCATGGTCTGTGCGAAGGCGATGGCCGACATGGCCTATCGTGGTGCTGGCACGATCGAATTCCTGTGGGAAAACGGCGAGTTCTATTTCATCGAAATGAACACCCGGCTTCAGGTCGAACATCCCGTGACCGAGATGATTACCGGCATCGATCTGGTTCGCGAACAGATTCGCGTGGCGGAGGGGCACGGCCTCACCTGTGGTCAGGAACAGGTCCGCTTCCACGGCCATGCGATCGAATGCCGCATCAATGCCGAGGACCCGAAGACCTTCGCCCCCTCGCCCGGCACTGTGAAGCATTTCCACGCGCCCGGCGGGATGCACGTCCGCGTCGACAGCGGCCTGTACGCCGGCTACCGCGTGCCGCCCTATTACGACAGCATGATCGCCAAGCTGATCGTCTATGGCACCACCCGCGAACGCTGCATCATGCGCCTGCGCCGCGCGCTGGAGGAATTCGTGATCGAGGGGATGAAGACCACCATCCCGCTGCATCAGGCGCTGATCGACGATCCGCAGTTCAACCAGGGCGACTATACGATCAAGTGGCTGGAGGAATGGCTGGCCCGCAACCCGGACTGACCGGTTCCGGCGGGGAGGGCACGGTCCTCCCCGCCGGAACCCGACGTCATTCCAAGGCAGATCGACTTTCATTCGCGCGTCGTCACCCCGGACCTGTTCCGGGGTCCACGGTGCGGCAAACGGTGCGGTTCGAGCTTCTATCGACAGCGTTCGCGGCCCGGTGGACCCCGGAACAGGTCCGGGGTGACGATAGGGACATGAATGTCGATCGGCCTTGGTTCAGGCTCCGGCCTTCGCCGGGGCGTCGTTTCCGTGCAGGTAGGGCAGGAACCATGAACGCGACGATCTATCACAACCCGCGCTGCTCGAAATCGCGCGCCGCGCTCGCGCTGCTCACCCAAGCCGGCGCGACCGTGACCGTCGTCGACTATCTCAAGACCCCGCCCGACGCCGAAACCCTCGGCGCCCTGTTCGCCCGCGCCGGCATTACCGCGCGCGAAGCGCTGCGCACCGGCGAAGCCGAAGCGAAAGCGCTGAAGGGTGCCGATGACGCCGCGATCCTCGCCGCGATGGCCGCGCATCCGATCCTGATCGAACGCCCGATCGTCGCGACCGACAAGGGCGTCGTGATCGCCCGTCCACCCGAACGGCTGCTCGACCTGCTCTGAAGCGCTGTCCTACAGCGGCGCGCCCTGCCATGCTCGCCGCCTTCGCGTGCGGCATGGGCCAGCGCATCGATCGGGGGAGGCAGGAACAGCAACGAAACACGTCGTTAGTGTAAACTTTGTAAACTTTGGACCGGGCGCATTCGACTAACCCGCCGTAATCGCTTGGAACCGTAACGTTTGCCTGTCATTGCATCGGCCATGGCGCTTCATACCCCTCCGCTCGACCCGAACCGCAACTGCTGGCGGATCGAGCAGGCGACCCGCGCGACCGTGCTGGTCGATGCCGACAATTATTTCGCCGCCGCCCGCGCCGCGATGCTCAAAGCCCGCAAACAAATCCTGCTGATCGGCTGGGATTTCGACGCGCGCATCCGCTTCAAGACCGATGCGGCGACCGAAGGCCCGGAAAAGGTTGGCGAATTCATCAGTTGGCTGGTCCGCCGGACGCCGGGACTCCAGGTCCATATCCTGCGGTGGGATACCGGCGCGATCAAGACGCTGTTCCACGGCCAGACCCTGCTGCGCATCGCCAAATGGATCAACGATCCCCAGGTCCACCTCCGGCTCGACGGGCATCATCCGGTCGCCGGATCGCATCACCAGAAGGTGGTCGTGATTGACGACGACGTCGCCTTCTGCGGCGGCATCGACATGACCGTCGACCGTTGGGACACGCGCGAGCATATCGACGACGATCCCCGCAGGATCGAACCCGACGGCACCCCCTACAAGCCGTGGCACGACGTCACCACCGCCCTGGAAGGGCCGATCGCCGCTGCGCTCGGCGACATGTGCCGCGCCCGCTGGCAGGTGTCGGGCGGCGAGGACCTGCCCCGGCCGACCGACGCCGGCGGCTGCTGGCCCGACGGGCTGGAGGCCGACTTCACCGATGTCGAGGTCGCGATTGCCCGCACCATCCCCGAGATGGCCGAACAGGTGCCCGTCCACGAGATCGAGGCGCTCTACCTCGACCTGATCGCCCGCGCCGAACGCTTCATCTATGCCGAGAGCCAGTATTTCGCCTCGCGCAAGGTCGCCGAGGCGATCGCCCGCCGATTGGACGAGGCCGATGGCCCCGAGGTCGTGATCGTCAACCCAACCACCGCCGAGGGCTGGCTGGAACCGATCGCGATGGATTCGGCGCGCGCCCGGATCTTCCAGGCGCTCAAGGAACGCGACCGGCACGACCGGCTGCGGCTCTATCATCCCTTCACCGCCGGCGGCACGGCGATCTATGTCCATGCCAAGGTGACGGTGATCGACGACCAGTTGCTGCGCGTCGGCTCGTCCAACTTCAACAACCGTTCGCTGCGGCTAGACACCGAATGCGACGTGACGATCGACGCGACGCGCCACGCCAATGCCGACGAGCGCCGCACCATCGCCGGCATCCGCGATTCGCTGCTGGCCGAGCATCTCGACGTGACCTGTGAAGTGGTGCAGGACACGCTGGCGCGCACCAACTCGCTGATCGCGACGATCGAGGAACTGCGCGGGGACGGCCGCTCGCTGCGCCCCTATGAAATCCCCGATCTCAACGGCGTCATGGAATGGCTCGCCGACAACAAGGTCCTCGATCCCGAAGGTCCCGAGGAGATGTTCGAGGCCTTCTCGACCCGCAAGCCGCTGCTGCGCCGGCTGGCCAAGCACCGCCCGCACCTCCACCGCGCCGACAACACACTGTCGCCGGTGGTGACGGCGGTCGCGGTCGGCGGCGTGGTGGCCGGCGGCACGCTGGTCGGCATGATGTTGTGGCAGGCGTGGAACAGGCGCGATACCGGTCAACCATCATGACAATGGCGCAGTGATGGACATGCTGGCGTGGATCGTGGCGGGGCTCGCATGGACCATGGCGGCAACCTCGTTGCCGGTCCTCCAGCCGCATGTTCCGCAACGAACGGTGCAAATTCTCAACGGCGCGACGCTGATCGGCTTTCTGCTGCTTGGCCTGCGCTGGTGGCACGCCGATTTCGCGGCGGCGGCATGGAACGACCGCGCGTTCGCGGTGCTAATGCTCGGACTTGCCGCCGAGTCGTGTATCCGCGCCGCCACGCGGCGATCAAAGGCGGATGCGTCCGCCTGAACAGGCGCGGACGATGCCGGAATACGGGGAGCCGCCGGCTCCCCGCACCGACCCCGGACTTAGTTGCTGTCCGAATTGTCGTCGTCGACCGCGATGTACACGCCGCCCGCGACGATCGCCGCGGCGAGCAGCAGGAACACCAGACCACCGCCGGCCAGCTTGTTCGACGCCTTCTGCGGCGCGCTCGCGCGGACCGACTTGGCGACCGACAGTGCCGATGCGTTCTGGGCATTGGCGGCGATCGGCGCGGCGACCAGCGCAGTTGCAGCAAGCGCGGTGAGGAACTTCGAAACCATAGCATTATCTCCCTTGCCTCGGCCCGACGCCACGACGTGCGACGTCGGTTACCGACCAACAAAACGATAACGGGTTCCGTTCATGGGACAATCGAATTGCCCGAAATCCGCCGCAATCGATGCGGTTGCGCAGCGATTGTAGCTTTGCTGCAACGCACGGAAGTACTTGGGCAACATAGTCATGCCAGAAGTTGCTGCATACGCACAACGATCGCCGCACCACGCCACGCACGAAACCCGCTGGCACCCGCGACCCGCGCGCGCTAGAGGCGCTGGCCATGACCCAGATCACGCCCGAGATCGTCGCCGAACACGGCCTGAGCCCCGAAGAATATGCGCGCGTGCTTCACGCCATGGGGCGCGAGCCGAACCTGACCGAACTCGGCATCTTCTCGGTCATGTGGTCGGAACATTGCAGCTATAAGTCCAGCCGCATCCACCTCAAGAAGCTGCCGACGACCGGGCGGCAGGTCATCTGCGGTCCGGGCGAGAACGCCGGCGTCATCGACATCGGCGACGGACAGGCGGCGATCTTCAAGATGGAGAGCCACAACCACCCGTCGTACATCGAACCCTATCAGGGCGCGGCGACCGGTGTCGGCGGCATCCTGCGCGACGTGTTCACGATGGGCGCGCGCCCGATCGCGAACCTCAACGCGCTGCGCTTTGGCCGGCCCGATCATCCTAAGATGCGCCATCTGATCGCGGGCGTGGTCCACGGCATCGGAGGCTATGGCAATTGCGTCGGCGTGCCGACCGTCGGCGGCGAGGTGAATTTCCACCCGGCGTATGACGGCAACATCCTCGTCAACGCGATGACCGTCGGCATCGCCGATACGGACAAGATCTTCTATTCGGCCGCGAGCGGCATCGGCAATCCGATCGTCTATGTCGGGTCGAAGACCGGACGCGACGGCATCCACGGCGCGACCATGGCCTCGGCCGATTTCGGCGAGGATGCCGAGGAGAAGCGCCCGACCGTGCAGGTCGGCGATCCCTTCACCGAAAAGCTGCTGATCGAGGCGTGTCTCGAACTGATGGCGTCGGACGCGATCGTCGCGATTCAGGACATGGGTGCTGCCGGTCTCACTTCCTCCTCGGTCGAGATGGCGTCGAAGGGCGGGGTCGGCATCGAACTGGTCATGGACGACGTGCCGCAACGCGAGCGCGGCATGACCCCGTACGAGATGATGCTGTCGGAAAGCCAGGAGCGGATGCTCATGGTGCTGAAACCCGGCCGCGAGGATTTCGCCAAGGCGATCTTCGACAAATGGGAACTGGACTTCGCGGTCATCGGCCATGTCACCGACACCGGCCGCATGGTGCTGAAATGGCAGGGCGATGTGGTGGCGGACATTCCGCTGGGGCCGCTTGCCGACGACGCACCGCTCTACGACCGGCCGCATGTGCCAACGCCAAAGCCCGCCGAACTGACCGACGTGCCCGAATCCACCGATCCGGCCGCCGATCTGCTCAAGCTCATGGGATCGCCCGACATCGCCAGCCGCCGCTGGATCTGGGAACAGTATGACCACATGGTCGGTGCCGACACGGTGCAGCGCCCCGGCGGCGACGCGGCGGTGGTGCGGGTGCATGGCACGCGCAAGGCGCTGGCGATGACCACCGATTGCACCCCGCGCTATTGCTTCGCCGATCCGGTCGAAGGCGGGAAGCAGGCGATCGCCGAGGCGTATCGCAACCTGACCGCCGTGGGGGCCACGCCGCTCGCCGTCACCAACTGCCTCAACTTCGCCAACCCGCAGCGTCCCGAAATCATGGGCCAGATCGTCGGCTGCCTCGACGGAATGAGCGAGGCGTGCCGCGCGCTCGACTTCCCGATCGTGTCGGGCAACGTGTCGCTCTACAATGAATCGAAGGCGACCGGCGGGGGATCGGCGATCCTGCCGACCCCGGCGATCGGCGGCGTCGGATTGCTGGCGGACTGGGAAAAGTCGGCGACGATCGCGTTCAAGCAGACCGGCGACATCATCCTGCGCGTTGGCGACCGTACCGGCCCGCTCGGCCAGTCGCTGTGGCTGCGCGAACTGCACGGCCGTGAGGAAGGCCCGCCACCGCCGGTCGACCTCGATGGCGAGCGCCGCACCGGTGGCTATATTCGCCAGGCGATCCTGTCGGGTCAGATAACCGCGTGCCATGACGTGTCCGACGGCGGCGTCGCGGTAACGGTCGCGGAAATGGCACTCGCCGGGAACGTCGGTGCGATCCTCGACCGCAAGCTGCCGTTCGACGACATCGCCCGCTCGCTGTTCGCCGAGGATCAGGGCGTCTATATCGTCACGGTCCATGACCATGCGCTGCTGGGCTTCCTGCAGGGTGCGGAAAAGGCCGGGGTCGATGCCGAGCCGATCGGCCGGACCATCGGCAGCCGGATCATCTTCGAAATGGCCGACGGCGATTTCGCGGTATCGCTCGCCGATCTGCGCACCGCGCACGAGGGCTTCTTCCCGGCGCTCATGGGTGCTGACACCGCCCTTGGCTGACGACCCCGCCGCGCACCGTATCGCCACGCTCGATACGGTGCGCGGGGTGGCGGTGATGGGGATAGTATTCCTCAACATCGTGTCGTTCGCGATGCCGGAGGCGGCGTATCTGTCGCCGCGCGCCTATGGGCTGGACGGGCCGGCGGATCGCTGGACCTATTATGCGGTATTCGTCGCGTTCGACGGCAAGATGCGCGGGCTGTTCTCGTTCCTGTTCGGCGCTTCGCTGCTGCTGATCGCCGATCGCGCCGGGGACGATGCGGCGCTAGTCCATTATCGGCGCATGGCGTGGCTGCTGGTGCTGGGGCTGGCCCATGCCGTGCTGTTGTGGTCGGGCGACATCCTCGTTCATTACGCGCTGATCGGTTCGGTCGCGTTCCTGTTCCGCCATCATGAACCGTGGCGGCTGGTCGCGTTCGGCGTGGCGCTGAGCGTCGTCGATCTGCTGCTCATGGGGTCGATACCGCTGTCGTATCTCACGATGACAGAGGCCCATACCGCGCAGGCCGCCGCCAGCCTTCGCGAGTTTGAGGAAGGCTTCGGCGTGCCCGATCCCGCCACGATCGCCGCGCAACTGGCGCTGTTCCGCGGCGGGTTCGGCGGCATCGTCGCGCATAATTTGAACCAACTGGCGATCAACCTGTCGAACACCGTCCTCATCGGGTGCGAAACTCTTGCGTACATGGTGTTCGGCATGGCCGCGCTGCGATCGGGCATGCTGACCGGCGCGTGGTCGCAGCGGCGCTATCTCGGCTGGGCCATCGCCGGAATCGGCCTCGGCGGTGGCGGTTATGCGCTGATCGCGGCATGGATGGCGTCGCGCGACCTCGACACGCTGGCGATCGCGGCGGGGCCGCTGGTGCTGGCGATCGTGCCCCGCGCGATCATGATCGCCGGCTGGGCGGCCGTCCTCGTCCTGCTCGGCCGGGCACAGCGACCACTGGCACGGCGGCTGGCCGATGTCGGGCGGATGGCGCTCAGCAACTATCTCGCGACCAGCATCGTGATGTGCTTCCTGTTTTATGGCTGGGGGCTGGGCCTGTTCGGACGCTTTTCGCGCGCGGGCCTCTATCCGTTCGTCGCGGCGATGTGCCTCGCCATGCTGCTCTGGTCGCCGTGGTGGCTGTCGCGCTTTCGCTATGGCCCGTTCGAGTGGCTGTGGCGGTCGTTGTCGCGGTGGCAGGTACAACCGATACGGATCACCACCCCCTGAAACTTGCGATTGAAACGCAATAAGTGTTGCGACCGATTTGCACTAGCGCTATCAAGCCCCTGTCCAGAGCGAGGGGTCGATCATGGTCGTGTGCGTCTGCAATGCCATTCGGGAACGCGATGTCCGCCACGCGGCGCGCTGTGGTGCGAACACCACCTGCCAGGCCTATCGCGCGCTCGGCTGCCAGGCGAAATGCGGTCAGTGCGTCCCGTTCGCGCGAGCCATTATCGATTCGGAACGCGCGGCTGCGTAGCGTTCGCAACCGCCCAAAGTCGCGGATTTCCGCCGATTTTTGGCTGTCACATTGCCGGCGATGCGCGTAGAACTATACCGATCATCAGATAAGGGACGGTATCCGTGAAGGGCGACGCCAAGGTCATCGAATTTCTCAACGAGGCGCTCAGGAATGAGCTGACGGCGGTCAACCAATATTGGTTGCACTATCGCCTGCTCGACCATTGGGGCGTCTACAAGCTCGCCCAGTTCGAACGGCATGAATCGATCGACGAGATGAAGCACGCCGACCGTCTGGCGGAGCGCATCCTGTTCCTCGACGGCCTGCCCAATTTCCAGTTGCTCGGCCGCCTGCGCGTCGGTGAGACGGTCGAGGAAGTGCTCAAGGCCGATCTCGCGATCGAGGTCGAGGCGGTGGCGCAGTTGCGTGAAGCCGTCGCCTATTGCGAAAGCGTGCGCGACTTCGTCAGCCGCGACCTGTTCGCCGAAATCCTCATGAACGAGGAAGAGCATGTCGACACGCTGGAAACCCAGTTCGAGATGATCGAACGCATGGGCATCCACAACTACATCCAGCTCAACTCGAAGTCGGAATACGACAAGATGGAAGGCTGAGGGACTAACCCCGACCGTATCCTGGGGATGCGGTCGGGTCCCGGCCCGGTCAGATGACGGCGACGCGCCGTCCGAAACCGGCGGGCCGGCGCGTGGCGAGCGGGTTGCTGGTCCGCTCCAGCACCGCCAGCGTCGCGTCGAACAACGGACGCAGCCGGGCGACATGCTCCAGCGCCTCGGACGGATCGTCGTGCGCCTCGACGCAGCTTCGTGCGATCGTCTCGATCCCTTCGGCAATATCCGCCAGCGTTTCCGCGCCGAACTGGCGCGACTCGCCTTTCAATGTGTGCGCCGGCAACACCATCGCCGCCGCATTCGAATCGCGCATCGCCGATTCGATCGCCGAAACCGATTTCACGCCGTCTTCGCGGAAATAGCCGAGAATGCGGACGAAGTTGCCGCCAAGCTCGGCGCGCGCGGCCGCAAGCGCCCCCGCATCGATCAGCCCCTGCTCCATCACGCCTGCCCTTGCCACCCGTTATGGCCCCGCACGAAGACCCGCACGAAGGCTACCGGAACCCCGGTAAACAAAGGGTTACAATCAGGCGATCAGCAACCCCGCCAGCGCCGCCGACATCAGATTGGCAAGACTGCCCGCGATCAGCGCGCGAATGCCGAGCCGGGCGATCATCGGCCGCTGGTTGGGAGCCAGACTGCCCGTCACCGCCATCTGGATCGCGATCGACGAGAAATTGGCGAAACCGCACAGCGCGAACGTGACGATCGCGATCGTCCGCGCCGACAGCGCGCTACCCGCTTCGCCGAGCGAGATATAGGCGACGAATTCGTTCAGCACGACCTTCTGCCCGAACAGCCCGCCAGCGATCCCCGCCTCGCTCCACGGCACGTTCAGCAGGAACATGACCGGCGCGAAGACATAGCCGAGCAGCCGCTGAAAACTGAGGTCGGCGACCCCGAACCAGTTGCCCACCCCGCCGAGCAGCCCGTTGGCGAGCGCGACCAGCGCGACGAACGCCAGCACCATCGCGCCGACCGCGACCGCCAGCTTGACGCCGGTCTGCGCCCCCTGTGCCGCCGCCATGATGAGGTTCGCCGGGCGCTCCTCGTCATGCGTCGCCTCGGCCAGCGCGATCGCTTCGGCCTCGCGGTCGTCGCCCAGCGGCAATTCGCCGGCGAGCGGCTCGGGCGTGTCGGGCATAATGATCTTGGCCATCAATATGCCGCCCGGCGCGGCCATGAAGCTGGCCGCCAGCAGGAAATCGATGCGGATGCCCATCGAGGCATAGGCGGCGAGGATCGTCCCCGCCACGCCGGCCATACCGCTGGTCATCACCGTGAACAACTGTGCCGGGGTCAGGCCGCTGAGATAGGGGCGGATGACGAGCGGCGATTCGCTCTGGCCGACGAAGATGTTGGCGGCAGCGCACAGCGATTCGACCTTGCTGACGCCGATCACCTTTTCGATGCCGCCCCCGATCCAGCGCACCACCAACTGCATGATGCCGAGATAATAGAGGATCGACACCAGCGAGGCGAAGAAGATAATGACCGGCAGCGCGGCGATGGCGAAGCTGGTGCCGCCGATCTCGGGCCGGGCCAGCGGCCCGAACAGGAAGGTGGTGCCGGCATTGGCATAGCCCAGCAGATTGGCAACCCCACCCGACAGGAAGCCGAGCACGCCCTTGCCCCATGGCGTATAGAGAACCAGCACGGCGATCCCGGCCTGGAGCGCGAAGGCCGATCCCACGACGCGCGGCCGGATGGCGCGGCGGTTGGTGGACAGCGCGACGGCGATCGCGAGAATCACGATGATGCCGGCGACGCCGATGAGAAACCGTGTCATGTGAAGCTGAACTACCCTACCCCGCCGCCCGCCTCCGCGGGACGGCCCAAACCAGCGTGACATGCCATGGCACGTCCACGGACGCCAGCCGCGACAAACGCTTTTGCATACGGGCGATTTGGGCGATAGCAGGGGCCATGACGACACCCTCCTCCGCCCCTGCGACCATCAACATGCCGCGGTCGCTGTTCCTGCTCTCGATCTTCTACGGCGGCATGGTGTGCATCGCCGGGGTGCTGGGCAACAAGCAGGTCGCGATCGGGCCGCTGGCGGTGGAGGCGGGCATCTTCGCCTTCCTGCTGCTGGTCGCGGTGTCGAGCGCGGTGGCGGAACTGCATGGCCGTTCGGTCGCCAACCGGCTGGTGCAGTTCGGGTTCATTCCGCTCGTCACCTCGATCGTGCTGCTGCTGGTCGTGCTGGCGGTCCCGCCGTCGGAATCGATGGAGCCCGAGCGGCTGGCGGCGTTCGACCTGATGATGCGCGCCACGCCGCGCATCTGGGGGGCGGGTATCCTCGCCTATGGCATCTCGCAGACGCTGAACGTCACGATTTTCGACTGGCTGAAACGCGGCGAGGGCAAGTTGCTGTGGCTGCGCGCGGCGATCGCCAGCGTGTTGTCGCAGATCGTCGATACGCTGATCTTCATCTCGGTCGCCTTCTATGGCGTGTTCCCGATCGGCGAGCTGGTGGTCGGGCAGATGCTGGCCAAGGTCGTGCTGTCGATCGTGCTGGTGCCGCCGCTGATCTATGCGTTCGTCGGCCTTGGGCGGTGGCTCGATCGGGTCCGGTAAGCGGTTTTTGGTTCACGCGGAGAAGAAGAGGTTTTCGCGCAGAGGGCGCAGAGAGGTTGCGCCTGCTGCGATAGCGGCTCTCTGATTGCCGATGCAGCGAAGCGAGAGGCTTCGCCGAACAGGCCGAACTCTTCCGGTCCACACCCTCTCTGCGCCTCTGCGCCTCTGCGCGAAAATTCACTTCCCTTCTTCACTCCGCGCCTCCGCGTGAACCCAACTTCTTCCCTCGCCCGCGATAGGCCGCTAAAGGCGCGGCCATGACGAACGCACCCGACCCCCGCATGCTCGCCAAGGCGGAAACGCTGACCGAGGCGCTGCCGTATCTGCAACGCTATGCGGGCCGCACGTTCGTGGTGAAATATGGCGGGCACGCGATGGGCGACCCCGAACTGGCGCGCGATTTCGCCGAGGACGTCGTGCTGCTGAAAGCGGTCGGCATCAACCCGGTCGTCGTCCACGGCGGCGGGCCGCAGATCGGCGCGATGCTCAAGCGCTTGGGCGTCGAATCGCGCTTCGTCGATGGCCTGCGCGTCACCGACGCCGCCACTGCCGAGGTCGCCGAAATGGTGCTGGCTGGCAAGATCAACAAGGAAATCGTCGCGTGGATCGCGCAGGCGGGTGGCAAGGCAGTCGGCATTTCGGGCAAGGACGCGCAGCTCGTCACCGCCGAAAAGGTCAACCGCAGTGAGCCGGACCGGACGCAGGGCATCGAGCGCCATGTCGACTTGGGCTTCGTCGGCACGCCCAGCAATGTCGACCCGACGATCCTCCACAGCCTCGCGCGCGACGGTTTCATTCCGGTCGTCGCCCCGGTGGCGTTGGGCGCAGACGGCCACACCTACAACATCAACGCCGATACCATGGCCGGCGCGATCGCAGGCGCGATGGGGGCGTCGCGCTTCTTCCTGCTGACCGATGTCGCGGGCGTGCTCGACAAGCAGGGCGAGCTGCTGCGCGACCTCGACCCCGCGCGTATCGCCGCGTTGCAGGCCGACGGCACGATCAAGGGCGGCATGATCCCCAAGGTCGAGACGTGCGTCGATGCGGTAGCCAAGGGCGTCGATGCGGCGGTCATCCTCGACGGTCGGGTGCCGCACGGGATGCTGCTCGAAATCTTTACCGAACAGGGTGCAGGCACGCTGGTTCGCGCCTGAGGCTTGGAGTGCCGCCCCGCACGCCCTATAGTCAGGCCGTCATTCGAAAGGTGCTGCGTTGAACGTCTTGCTCGAAATCGTCCAGGTGCTCCTGAACATCCTGTGGTGGATCATCATCGTTCAGGCGATCCTGTCGATCCTGCTGTCGTTCAACGTCATCAACACGCAGAACGACGTGGTCCGTCAGCTCTACAGTGGTCTGGTGACGCTGACCGAGCCGATCTATCGCCCGATCCGGCGCATCCTTCCCGACTTCGGGGCAATGGATTTCGCGCCGTTCGTGGTGCTGATCCTGATCCAGATCGTCGATCGCATCATCATTCCCGCGATCGCGCGCAATACGGTGGGGATGTTCATCTAGAGTGGTTTCCGACCAGATTGAACCATCGTCATCGCCCTGCGGGCGACCGCGTGCGCGGCGGGCCGGTTTCGATCCGGGGCTGCGTTGCTCGTCGGTCACGATGCTTCGGCATCGCGCCCTCCTCGCGCCTTGCCCCGAACCGGAACCGGCTCCGTGACGATGATCCAATCTGATCGGAAACCACTCTAACCGCGCGACGGGCTGACGAAGACCGCCTCGATCGGCAGGTCGAACAGTTCGGCGATGCGGAAGGCGAGTGGGAGCGACGGGTCGTAGCGGCCCGTCTCGATCGCATTGACGCTCTGGCGCGAGACGTCGAGCCGTTCGGCCAGATGCTGCTGCGACCAGCCGCGCTCGGCGCGTAGTGTTTTCAGGTGATTGTTCATGCAGGCTGCCGTCGCAGGCTGGCGAGGGTGCGGGTGCAGGTCGCGACGCCCAGCGCGGCGAACCAGATCGTCGCGGCGTAATAGCCCCGGACATGGCCGATCAGCTCGAACCCTTCGAGAAACCCCAGCGCGGTGGTGATCGACAGGGTGACGCCGGTCGCCACCAGAATATCGCGGACCATCTGCGCGCGGAGATATTCGTCGCGCATCTCCACCAGCAGCCGTCCGATCACCACGAACACCAGCGCGATCGGCACCGCGGGCAGGATCGCGGCGAGGTATGCCAGCGCGCCGGTGGGTGGGCTGTAGCGGAACCACAGGTTCACCCCTACGAGCGCGACACCGTAGAGCGTCATGACGCTCAGTAGCCGGACGGTGTAACGCTTGATTTCAGGCGGCATGGGCATGTCGGCGTCCTCCACTATTGTGAAGGACGCTTTACATGACAAGCTCGCTTTACGTCAAGCCTCCTTTACCTAGTCGGCACCGGTTCCGCGCCGCTATAGTCGTAGAAGCCGCGCTTGACCTTGCGGCCGTACCAGCCGGCCTCGACATATTTCACCAGCAGCGGCGCAGGGCGAAATTTGGGATCGCCCGTCCCCTCGAACAGCACGCGGGTGATTTCCAGACAGGTGTCGAGGCCGATGAAGTCGGCCAGCGTGAACGGCCCCATCGGATGGTTCAGCCCCAACTGGCAGGCCGCATCGATGTCGGCGATCGTCGCCACGCCCTCACCCAGCGCGAAACAGGCTTCGTTGAGCATCGGCATCAACACACGGTTGACGATGAAGCCGGGCGCGTCGTTGGCATGGACGATGCGCTTGTTCAAGCTCTGGCCGAACGCCTCGACCGCCGCGACGGTCGCGTCGCTGGTGGCGAGGCCGCGGATCAGTTCGATCAGGCCCATCACCGGCACGGGATTGAAAAAATGCACGCCCACGAAACGCGCCGGATCGGGCGAAGCCTGCGCCAGCCGGGTGATCGGGATCGACGAGGTGTTGCTCGCGAGGATCGCGGTGTCGGACAGCGCCTTGCCGACGGTCTCGAAAATCTGGCGCTTGATGGCCTCACGCTCTGTCGCGGCCTCGATCACCAGATCGCACGGGGCCATGGCGGCGAGATCGCCGACCGGCGTGATCCGTTCCAGCGCGGCGTCGGCCTGCGGCTGGGTCAGCTTTTCCTTCGACACCGCGCGGGCGAGCTGCCTGGCGATGCCGTCCTTGCCCGCCTGAGCCCGGTCGACCGAGACGTCGGACAGCCGCACGGCATAGCCCGCCTGCGCCGATACCTGCGCGATGCCAGCACCCATCTGTCCGGCACCGATCACTCCAACCGTCTGCATATGCTACCTCTCTCGGCTATTCTGCCCTGTCGCCCGCGATAGCGGGTTTGCGTCGTTCGTCCATGGCGGTAACGCATCGCCCATGCGCGCGCTCCTGTCAGTTCTCCTCGCCCTGCCCCTCCTCGCCTGTGGGCAATCGAACGATCGCGACGCCGGCGGCAACGGCACCGCCCCGGCGGCATCGCCGGACGCGGTGGTCGACAGCCGTACGCTGCCGGCACCGGGCACGCTCAAGACCTTTACCGACTGGACGGTCGGCTGCGACAATGGTGGCGGCTGCCAGGCGAACGCATTGATGAACGAGGATGCCCCGGCACCGCCGGTGCTGTTGTCGATCGAGCGGGCGGCCGGGCCGGACGGGGCGATCCGGGTGCGGGTACAGAGCGAGGGCGAACCGCGCCTGCCGCTGACGATCACGGTCGATGACGTGGCGGTGGTGCGCGGCGGCGCGCGGGCGGACGAGTTCACCCAGTGGACCGGCGCGCCGGCGGCGACGATCGCCCGCGTGATCGCGGGCGGACGATCAGCGGCGATCACCGGTGGCGACGGGCGGGCGATCGGCACGCTGTCGCTGACCGGGGCGTCGGCGGCGCTGCGCTGGGCGGATGCGCAGCAGGGTCGCGCCGGCACGACCGGGGCGCTGGTCGCCAAGGGGAACCGCCCCGACGACCGGGCGGCCCCGGCGCTGCCGGTGGTGCTGGCCCCGACAATTCGGGGCGAGGCGGCGCTGCTCGACCCGCAGTTGGTCAAGGCGATGCGGCTGAACGCGAAGTGCGAGGGCGAGGACCTGCCCGACGTCACCACCAAGGCACTGGGCGGGGGGCGGACGCTGGCGCTGGTGCCGTGCCTGACCGGGGCGTATAATATCGTCACGGCGGTATTCGTGGTCGCGGCGGGCAAGGCGGTACCGGCGGCGTTCGATACGCCGACGGTGTTCGACGGCGAGTCGCTGGGGCTGGCGGCGAACGTGCCGTTCCTCATCAACGTCGATTTCACCGACGACATACTGTCGAGCGATGCCAAGGGGCGTGGGCTGGGCGATTGCGGGATCGGCCAGCGCTTCGCATGGGACGGGGCACGGTTCCGCCTGATCGAGCGGCGCGAGATGGAGGAATGCCGCGGGAGCATCGACTTCATCCGCACCTGGACGGCACGGGTGGTGCGGTGAAGGTTGCGCTTTTGCGCATCCGGTAACGGTTTTGCGGTTGTGGCATGGTAAATCCCGGCCTTCGCCGGGACGACGATGCCTCCCTTGCGTCAGGGCGCGATGGGCAAGGGGCGGGCTTCGGCGAGGATCACGCAGAAAGCACCGTCGGTGCCGCACCATTGCTGGCGGGGAGTCCAGCCGCCGGCACGCAGCAACAGGCGGGCGTCACGGTCGCTGTATTTGTGGCTGTTTTCGGTGTGGATCGTCTCGCCCGCCGTCATCGACAGGTCGTGGCCGTCGATGGTGAAGCGGATGTCGCGCACCGCCTTCAGGTGCATTTCGATGCGCGCGGCATCGTCGTTCCAGCGGGCTTCGTGGACGAAGGCGTCGATCGGCACATTGCCATTCAGTTCGCGGTTGATGCGCTCCAGCAGGTTCAGGTTGAACGCGGCGGTGACGCCGGCGGCATCGTCATAGGCAGCGGTGAGGACGGCGGTGTCCTTGATCCGGTCGATGCCGATCAGCAGCAGCGCCCCCTCGCCCAGCCAGTCGCGCATCGCCGCCAGCAACGTGGTCGCGGCCTGCGGCTCCATGTTGCCGATCGTCGATCCGGGAAAGAAGCCTAGCTTGGGCATATCCGCTACTTCCGCCGGAAGCGGCACCGGCTTCATGAAATCGGCCTCGACCGGCAGCACCGGCAGGCCGGGAAACTGCTTCGCCAGCGTGGCGGATGAGCTGCGCAGGAAGTCGCCCGAAATATCGATCGGGACATAGGCGGCCGGTTCGATGCAGTTGAGCACGATCGGCGTCTTGACCGAAGAGCCCGAGCCGAATTCGACCACCGCGACCCCCTCTCCCACCGCACCGACCAGTTCGGGGCAGATGGTGTGAAGGATCGCGGTTTCGGCGCGCGTCGGATAATATTCGGGAAGCGCGGTGATCTCCTCGAACAGCTCCGACCCACGCCGGTCGTAGAACCAGCGCGCCGGAATTGCCTTTTGCGGCAAGCGCAGCCCGGCGAGCACGTCGGCGCGGAACGCGGGGTCGGCGCGGGTCGCCATCGGCGCTTCGTCGGTCAGCAGCATCACAGATCCTTGGCGAGCCGGACGCCGGTGAATTGCCAGCGCTGGTGGGGATAGAAGAAGTTGCGGTAGCAGGTGCGGGCATGGCCGCGCGGGGTGGCGCACGACGATCCGCGCAGCACGAACTGGCCGCTCATGAACTTGCCGTTATACTCGCCGACCGCGCCTTCGACCGCGCGGAAGCGGGGATAGGGACGGTACGCGCTGCCGGTCCATTGCCACACGTCGCCGAAGAAGGCGGGGCCGTGCGCGGCGGGGCGCGGTTCGACCGGGCCGGCGGCGTCGAGCTGGTTGCCACCCCCCGGGTCATGGGACGCGGCATGCGCCTCCCATTCGAATTCGGTCGGCAGGCGCGCGCCGGCCCAAGTAGCGTAGGCGTCGGCCTCGAAGAAGCTGACATGGGTGACAGGCGCGGCGGGATCGATCGCGCGGCGCCCGTCGAGTCCGAAGCGGGTCCAGACGTCGCCGCGCCGTTCCCAATAGAGCGGGGCATCGATGCGATTGGCCTGCACCCATGCCCAGCCATCGGCGAGCCACAGCTTCGGGGTCGTGTACCCGCCATCGGCGATAAACGCGGCCCATTCGCCGTTGGTGACGGTGCGATCGGCGATGGCATGGGGGTGGAGCAGCGTGTCGTGGCGCGGGCCTTCGCAATCGAACGCGAAGCCTTCGCCGCAATGGCCGGCCTGGACGATACCGCCGGGGTGTTCGACCCAGCCGATCGGCGGCGGCACCGCGACCGGGCGCTTGGGTTCGGGGGCGAACATCGCCGGTTCGAGCGGGTTTTCGCTGAAATGATGCAGGATGTCGGTCAGCAGCAGTTCCTGATGCTGTTCCTCGTGATGGCATCCCAAGGCCACCAGTTCGAGCGCGGCGGGCGGCAGATCGGGCAAGGCGGCGATCAGCGCGGCGTCGACGGCGGCACGATAGCCGCGTACCTCGTCCAGCGACGGCCGGGTAATCATGCCGCGCCGGGCGCGGGCGTGGCGACGGCCCTCCGCCTCGTAATAGCTGTTGAACAGGAACGGGAACCGGTCGTCGTGCAGCGTGTAGCCGAGGGCATGGTCGCGCAGGACGAAAGTTTCAAAAAACCAAGTGGTGTGCGCGAGATGCCATTTGACCGGCGAGGCATCGTCCATCGACTGCACACTGGCATCGGCGTCGGACAGCGGCGCGGCGAGCGAGTCGGTAAGCGCGCGGACGGCGCGGAACCGATCGGTGAGCCATAGACATGGCGCAGTGGCGGAGGCCGGTATCGACTGCATTCCGGCCTGCTCCCGCTGCTATGGCCGGGGACGCTCCCCTCCAGGCACCCATAAAACGTCCGATGTGCCGTTTTTGTTCAGCTTTCTGGCCAACACGAACAGGAAATCAGACAAGCGATTGAGATAGGCCAATAAATCTGGGTTGAGCCGCGCGATATGATCGGCGGCAACCGCCGAGCGTTCAGCGCGGCGGACGATGGCGCGGGCGAGGTGCAGCGCGGCGGCAGCACCCGTCCCGCCGGGCAGGATGAACGAGGTGAGCGGCGTGAGGTCGGCGTTGACCCGGTCGATCGCCGCCTCGATCGCCGTCACCTGACCGGGGACGATGCGCAGCGCACCGTCGATGCCGGCGGGGGTGGCAAGGTCCGCTCCCACGTCGAACAGGTCGTTCTGGATCGTCAGCAAGGTCGCCATGGCGGGATCGTCCCTCAATGCGACGATGGCGAGGCCAAGCGCCGAATTGGCTTCATCGACATCGCCCATCGCCTGCACCACGGCGGCATCCTTCGCCACGCGCGATCCGTCGACAAGGCCGGTCGTCCCCGCATCGCCGGTGCGGGTGTAGATCCGGTTGAGTTTGACCATCAGGTGCGGCCGGCGACGAACAGCAGCACGACGACGATCAGGATCGCGATCGCCTGAAACAGCACGCGGGCCTGCATCATCTTGTTCGATTTGATGGCGTGTTCGCTCGGCCCCTCGCCGCGCACCTCGGCGCTCCCTTGCGCAAGGAACGACACGATGCCGCGGACGAGCGCGACAACGACCGCGATCATCGCCGCGATCAGCAACAGGACGAGGAAGGTGTTCATGGACCTGAAGCTAGGGACTTGTGGTGCCGATGCCAAGCGGTAGCCGGCCGGCGCGCAGATCGTCGGCCAGTGCCGGTCCGTCGACGCCGCTCGCGCGCAGCAGCGCCAGCGCGGGCGCGCCGCTGCGCTTGGCGAGGCGCTGGCCATCGGGGCCGGTCAGTAGCGGATGGTGGCGCCAGGTCGGGACCGGCAGGTCGAGCAGCGCCTGCAACAGCCGGTGGATAGGGGTAGCGTGGAACAGGTCGACCCCGCGCACGACATGGGTGACGCCCTGCGCAGCATCGTCGACGGTGACGGCGAGGTGATAGCTGGTGCCGGCGTCCTTGCGCGCGAGGACAACGTCGCCCGAGGCGAGCGGATCGGCGGCGATCGTGCCGGCGATCTCGTCGGTCCATGTCAGCGGACCGGCGATCGCCACCGCGCGAGCCATGTCGATCCGCCATGCGTGCGGGCGGGCGAGCAGCGCGGGGTCGCGGGGCAGCGCGCGGCAGGTGCCGGGGTAGCGCACCCCGTCCGCGCCGTGCGGGGCCGACGCACTGTCGGCTACCTCGCGGGCGATGTCGGCGCGGGTGCAGAAACACGGGTAGAGCAGGCCCTGCGCGCGCAGCCGATCGAGGGCGGCGGCATACTGCGCCATCCGCTGCGACTGGAACACTACCTCGCCGTCCCTTGCCAGCCCGAGCCAGTCGAGATCGGCAAGGATGCCGGCGACATGCTCGGGGCGGCTGCGGCCGGTGTCAATATCCTCGATCCGCAGCAGGAAACGGCCGCCCGACACCCGAGCGCGATCATGCGATTCGATCGCGGCGAGCGCGTGGCCGAGGTGGAGCGGCCCGGTGGGGCTCGGGGCAAAGCGGGTGACGACGCCACCGGTTTGACTCATGGGGTCGCGCCGTGCTGTCATGCCAGCGTAATCGATGCTGATCATATCGGCTGCGACCTTTACGCGAGGGGGACTTCATGTACCATCCCGATCGCCTCCGCCATCCCGATGGCTGTCCCGCGCTGGTGCTCAACGCGGACTATACGCCATTGAGCTATTATCCCTTGAGCGTCTGGCCGTGGCAGACGGCAGTGAAGGCGGTGTTCCTCGACCGCGTCGACATCGTCGCGGAATATGAGCGCGAGGTGCGCAGCGCGTCGGCCAGCATCAAGCTGCCGTCGGTGATCGCGCTCAAGCAATATGTGCGGCCGTCGGAGTTTCCGGCGTTCACCCGCTTCAACCTGTTCCTGCGCGACCGGTTCAGTTGCCAGTATTGCGGGGCGGCGCACGACCTGACGTTCGATCACGTCATCCCGCGCGCGCAGGGGGGCCGGACGACATGGGAAAATGTCGCCACCGCCTGTGCGCCGTGCAACCTGCGCAAGGGGGGCCGGACGCCCAAGCAGGCGGCGATGCCGCTGTATGTCGCGCCGATCCGCCCGACGAGCTGGCAGTTGCAGGAACAGGGCCGACGCTTCCCGCCGGGCCATCTGCACGAGACGTGGCACGACTGGCTGTACTGGGATGTCGAGCTGGAGGCGTGATGGGGGCGCGGCCGGATCGCGCCACTGCCACCCGGCGTCATCCCAGCGAAGGCTGGGATCTCCCAGGGCTTGGGCCGATCGACATTCAGCTATTTGGGTGCAGCCCGTAGTCGGAAACCCCACCGTCCTTCGTCACCCCGGACTTGTTCCGGGGTCCACCTGGCGGCGCATGCTGTGGCAAGTGCCTCGAGCGGAATCGATCGCCGCACTGTGGACCCCGGAACCAGTCCGGGGTGACGGAGATGGTCTTTGCTGGCGTCACGCCTGACTGAATGTCGATCGGCTCTAGGGCGAGGCAGGAGCCGCGAGAGGCCCCAGCCTTCGCTGGGGCGACGTTTTGTTCGGATGAGTAGGTCCTCTCGCGACTCCTGTCGGGCAGAAGCCGCGGGAGATCCCAGCCTGCGCCGGGATGGCGTCCGGTTCGGCGTAGCGGCTATTCGCCCTTCGAGGTGAGCGGCGGGGTCTGCTGGTGCTGGACGACGGTCCAGACGCCGTGTTCGATCCACCGATAGGTCGAGGTGCAATAGGCCAGATACGCGTCGCCGCCCTTGTGCGCTTCCGCCTTGTAGGCGACGACGATCAGCCCTTCCTGCGGGCGGGCGACCTGGCGGTCGGTCAGCGATACCTTGTCCCAGCGCGGGGTGTCCTTTACCGCGTCGATCGCCTGTTTGCCGGTGAACACGAACGGCGGGGCGGGCAGGACCATGAGACATTCGTCGTCGACCGATTCCTCGTAATGCGCGGCATCGGCGGTCCACAGGCTTTCCTCGAAGCTCCAGATGCGATCGTCGTCCATGGTCGCTTGTCTCCAGTGATTGTGGAGGGCCCAGCGCGTGGCAGCACCCGGCGGTTCCGGCGAGGGTGCGCGGCGGACGGTTCGGCCCGCCGCAACGCCGCTTGCGCGCGCTGTCCTATCCCAATAGGACAGTGTGATGTTCCGGCGCCGCGTTTCCCGTACCGACCACGCTCCGTCCGGGGAGTCGCCCGACCCGAGGATCGCGCCGGGCGACATCGGGCGGCTGTCCCGGCCCTTGTCGGGCGAGGCGCTGGCGCGCAGGCGGACGCTGGACGGAGCGCCGGTCGAGCCGCCGCGCACGCTGCGCGACGATCCGGGGACAAGGCGGCAGCGGATCGATGCGTTCGACGGCGCGCTTGCCGCGTTCGACCGGTCGTTCCCCGGCGCGGGCGGCGGTGGCGGTGGTGGCGATGGCGGCGGCGGTGCGGAGCCACCCCGGCGCAAACGGCCGCTGCGCTGGTATCTGCGCTGGGCGATGCGCGGTCTGGGCATCCTCATCGTGCTGCTGGTGATCGCGATCGCGTGGCTGGCGCTGACCGCGCCGCTGTCCAAATCGCTCGAACCCCCTGCCCCGCCGTCGATCACCTTGCTGTCGGCCGAGGGGAAACCGATCGCCGAGCGCGGCGCGAACATCGGCAAGCCGGTCGACGCCGCCAAACTTCCCGCGCATGTGACGGAAGCGTTCATGGCGATCGAGGACCGGCGGTTCCGCACCCATTGGGGCGTCGACCCGCGCGGCATCGCGCGCGCGCTGTGGACCAACACCGCGGCGGGCGGCGTGCGGCAGGGGGCGAGTACGATCACCCAGCAGCTCGCCAAGAATGCGTTCCTTGATTCGGACCGGACGGCGGCGCGCAAGCTGCGCGAAGTGATGATCGCCTTCTGGCTGGAAGCGTGGCTGACCAAGGGCGAAATCCTGTCGCGCTATCTGTCCAACGCCTATTTCGGCGACAATGCGTACGGCCTCGACGCCGCCGCGCGCCATTATTTCAGCCGCGCGCCCAAGGACCTGACCGTCGGACAGGCGGCGATGCTGGCGGGACTGGTCAAGGCGCCGTCGCGGCTTGCCCCGACCGACAATTTGAAGGGCGCGCGCGCGCGGCAGAAGGTGGTCGTCGGCGCGATGGAAGCGGCGGGCTATCTGACGCCGGCCGAGGCCGACCGCGTCCAGCCGGCCGTGCTGCGCGTCGGCGGCACCCGGACGTTGCCGTCGGGCACCTATTTCGCCGACTGGGTCTTGCCGCAGGCGCGCGACCGCGCCGGCGGGATCGGCGCGGATCGCAAGGTCACGACCACGCTGGAAGTGAAGATGCAGCGCGCCGCCGAGCGGGCGGTGCGGAACGCAGGGTTGAAGCAGACGCAGGTGGCAATCGTCGCGATGCGGCCCGACGGGCGGGTGATCGCGATGGTCGGCGGCAAGGATTACCGCGCGAGTCCCTTCAACCGCGCGGTGCAGGCGCGGCGGCAGCCGGGGTCGACCTTCAAGCTGTTCGTCTACCTCGCCGCGCTGCGCTCGGGCCTCGACCCCGACAGCGACGTGCTCGACGAACCGGTGACGATCGGCGAGTGGAGCCCGAAGAACAGCGACGGGCGCTATCAGGGGACGATCAGCCTGACGCGCGCGTTCCAGCGATCGAGCAACGTCGCCGCCGCGCGGCTGACCAAGGAAGTCGGCGTCAAGAACGTGATCCGCGCCGCGCGCGATCTGGGCATCTCCACGCCGATCGCCAACGAGGCGTCGATCGCGCTCGGCACCTCGACCGTATCGCTGCTCGAACTCACCAGCGCCTATGCCGCGATCGCCGCCGGCGAGGCACCGGTCGTGCCGCGCGGGCTGGCGGAGGAACAGGAGCCGAGCTGGCTCGACAAGCTGCGCTCATCGCGCAAGTCGCTGGGCAAGCACGAGTTGGAGGGGATGCGCACGCTGCTGGCGGCATCGATCCGGCATGGCACGGGCAGCGCCGCGAACCTGCCCGTCGAGGCGTTCGGCAAGACCGGGACGACGCAGGACAGCCGCGACGCGCTGTTCATCGGCTATGCCGGCGGGATCGTCGCCGGGGTGTGGCTGGGCAACGACGACAATACGCCCAATCCGGGGCTGGCCGGTGGCGGATTGCCCGCGCGGATCTGGCGCGACTTCATGCGCCAGGCGCTCGACCTGCGCGCGCCCGAACCGGTGGTGGCCGAACCCGAACCAATCGACAATGCGATCGACGCGGTACAGGAAGCGCTGGGCATCCCCGACGAGGGGCCAGTGACGATGGAGGGGCCGGGGTTCGACGTGTCGCTCGATCGCGACGGGCAGGTCCGGTTCAACCCGCGCGAGGAACGGCGGCGCGAGAACGACGGCCCGCCACCGCCCGAGGACCGCCGCGCCCCGGAGGATGAGGGCGAGCAGTAGGGGGTTTTTCGGGGCATCTTTCGTCATTCCCGCGCAGGCGGGAATCCATAGACGCTGACGTGGGGTCTTGGGCCGCAACCGTTGCGTCTATGGATTCCCGCCTTCGCGGGAATGACGAGAGAGTGTGAGGCGATTCCCCTTTGTCACCCCGGACTTGTTCCGGGGTCTACCGGTCCGCACACGCTGCCGCAGCGATTTCCGGTAGCAACGCTCGCGGACAGGTAGACCCCGGAACAGGTCCGGGGTGACGGTTTGGGTTTGTAGGCCCGACCCTCCCCCATCGTACCCCTATCGCCATCCCACTTCGTACCGGGACCCACAGACGGGTTCGGGCAATTGTTGACCCCTGCCCGCCCGCGTTCCAAGGCGCTGGTCATGCGCTTCTTTTCGGACAATGCCGCCCCCGCCCATCCCGCCGTCCTGAACGCGATCGTCGCGGCAAACGGGCAGGATACCGCTTATGACGGCGATGCGCTGAGCCGGCGGCTCGACGCGCGGTTCGCCGAGCTGTTCGGGTGCGAGGTCGCGGTGTTGTGGGTGCCGTCGGGCACCGCCGCCAACTGCCTTGCGCTGACCGCGATGTGTCCGCCGCATGGCGGCATCGTCTGCCACGCGGACGCCCATATCCAGAACGACGAGGGCGGCGCGCCTGAATTCTACACCCATGGCGCCAAGCTAATGCTGCTGGGCGGCGAGCAGGCCAAGCTGACCCCGGATGCGATCACCGCGTTCCTGTCGACGGTGCGCGACGACGTACATCAGGTGCAGCCGCACGCGATCTCGATCACGCAAGCGACCGAGGCAGGGTGCGTCTACACCGCGCAAGAGGTCGCAGCGATCGGCGCAATGGCGCGAGAACGCGGGCTGGGGCTGCATATGGACGGCGCGCGCTTCGCCAATGCGGTGGCGCATCTCGGCTGCACGCCCGCCGAGGTGACGTGGAAAGCGGGCGTCGATGCGCTGAGCTTCGGCTTCATCAAGAACGGCGGCATGTCGGCCGAGGCGCTGGTGTTCTTCCGCCCCGAACTGGCGAAGGTCGCGAAATATCGCCGCAAGCGTGCCGGGTTGCTGGCGTCGAAGGGGCGGTTCCTCGCGGCGCAGTTGCTGGCGATGCTGGACGACGACGTGTGGCTGGCCAACGCGCGCACCGCCAATGCCGGGGCGGCGATGCTGGCGCAAGCCGCGAGCGCGCGGCTGGTGCATCCGGTGCAGGCGAACGAGGTCTTCGTGCGATTGAACGTGCAGGAGGCTGCCGGTCTGCGCGCGCAGGGGTTCGATTTCTACGACTGGGGCGTGGGGCAGGCGCGGCTGGTGGTGGCGTGGGATCAGGGGGCCGACGTCGTGGCACCACTGGCCCGCGCGATCGCGGCGCTGTGAACGACGCCGCCCCGCCCCGTTCGGCGAGCGCCGCCGTGCTGGTGCCGTTCGGCATCGTCACGCTGATCTGGGGATCGACGTGGATCGTCATCCGTGACCAGTTGGGCGTGGTGCCGGCATCCTGGTCCGTCACGTATCGCTTCGTGATCGCGGGGGTGACGATGCTGGCATGGGCGGCGATGCGCGGCGACCGGTTCGCGCTTGACCGGCGCGGGTGGCTGTTCGCGGCGGGCCTTGGGCTCGCGCAATTCTGCCTGAACTTCAATTTCGTCTATCGCGCCGAACTGCACATCACCTCCGGGCTGGTGGCGTTGATGTATGCGTTGCTGATCGTGCCCAATGCGGTGCTGGCGCGCGTCTTTCTGGGGCAACGGATGGGCGGGCAGTTGCTGGTCGGATCGGGCATCGCGCTGTGCGGCGTCGCGCTGCTGTTCCTGCACGAAGCACGGGTGCGTCCCGAGAGCGGGAGCGAGGTGCTGCTGGGGCTGGGCATCGCGCTGGCGGGCGTGTTCGCGGCATCGGCGGCCAATGTGATGCAGGCGACGCCGACCGCGCGGGCCTATCCGATGGTGCCGGTGCTGGGGATCGCGATGCTGATCGGTGCCACGATCGACGCGGCCTATGCCGGGGCGACGGTGGGGGCGCCGGTGTTCGACTGGCGGTGGAGCTATGTCGCCGGGCTGTTCTACCTCGGCATCGTCGCGTCGGCGGTGGCGTTCACGCTGTATTTCGGTCTGATCCGGGTGATCGGCCCGGCCAAGGCGGCGTATAACGGCGTGATCGTGCCGGTGATCGCGATGCTGTTGTCGACCCTGTTCGAGGGTTATCGGTGGTCGCTGCTGGCCGGGGCCGGCGCGGCGCTGGCGCTGGCCGGGCTGGTGGTGGCGCTCAAGGCACGCAGGCCGAACCGGTAGTCAGGATAGGCCGGGGTCCAGCCGAGCACGCGCCTGGCCTTGCCGTTCGCGACGCGGCGGTTCTCGGCATAAAAGGCGCGGGCCATCGGGCTGAGCGTCTCCAAGGCCACGAACGGCGGCGGGGCTAGGCCCAATAGCGCGGCGGCATAGGCGACGACCTCGTTCTGCGAACATGGCAGGTCGTCGGCGAGGTTGTAGGCGCCGGCGGGCGCGGTGAGGCCGCGCGCGACGCCATCGGCGATGTCGGCGACATGGATGCGGCTGAACACCTGATCGGGCAGGTCGACGCGGTGGGCCTTGCCCTCCGCCACCCGGTCGAGCGGCGAGCGGCCGGGGCCGTAGATGCCGGGCAGGCGGAACACGCGCGCGCCCATCGCCAGCCATTGGACGTCGGCGGCGTTGCGGTTGGCGCGGCGGCCGGCGATGGGCGATGCCTCGTCGACCCAGCCGCCGCCGGCATCGCCATACACCCCGGTCGAGGAGAGATAGGCGAGGACCGGACCGCCCAGCAGATCGCGGTAGGCATTCAGCACCGGATCGCCATCGGCATCGGGCGGGATGCTCGACAGGATGGCGGTGGCGGCGCGCGCCTCGAACGCCACCCGATCATGGTCGGCGAAGGCGATGGTGCCATCGCGACCGTCGCGGGTGGTGCCGGCGACGCGCCAGCCGTGCGGCTCCAGCCGGTCGGCGATGGCGCGGGCGGTGTAGCCCATGCCGAAGATCAGGAGGCGCATGGTCGTTCGCTTTTGTTCGTTCCGATCCCGCCATCACCCCGGACTTGTTCAGGGGTCCACCGTGCCGAGCACGCAGCGACCACGGCGCTTGCGGACCCGTGGACCCCGGAACAAGTCCGGGGTGACGATGGGGGTGGATGCGCGGTCATCGTCAACACCCCCATCAACCGATCACTTCGCACCATAGCCATTATAGAGCAGGCCGAAATAATCGCCCTTGTTCCAGCGTGGGCGGGCGTCCGCATCGGCGAGGTCGAGCGCGATGTCGTGGTTGAGCCCCACGAACGCGCGCCCCGCCGCCCAGTCGAACGCCTGGGTCATGTCGTCGCCCGGCTGGTGGTAACGATGTTCGAGGAAGTCGGCGATCGCCGCCTTGCCCGGGCCGGCGGGACCGGTGTCGAGCGATACCGCCGGGATACCCGCCTTGACGAAGCTGTAATGGTCCGACCGGACGAAGATCGCTTCCTCCGGTTCGGGATCGGGGGTGAGTTTCAGCCCGCGCGCGGCGGCGGCGCGGCCGACCGCCTGCGCCACGGTCGAATGGTCCGCGCCGATCGCGACGAGGTCCTCGAAGCGATAGGTCAGGATCGGCATGTCGAGGTTCACGTCGGCGACGATGCTGCCCTTGGGCACCGTCGGATTCTGCGCGAAATAATCGCTGACGATCAGGCCCTTTTCCTCGGCGGTGACGCTCACGAACAACAGGCTGCGGCGCGGCTTCTTCACGTCGGTGGCGAACAGCTTGGCCGCCTCGATCATCGCGGCGGTGCCGGCGGCATTGTCCATCGCGCCGTTGTTGATCCGGTCCGCGCCGGCCGGCAGGTCGGGATCGGTCGAGACGCCGATATGGTCGAGATGCGCCGACAGCGCGACATACTGGTCGCGCAAGGCTGGGTCGCTGCCGGGGAGCTTGCCGACGATATTGCTGCTGTCGAATCGGGTGACGACCCCGCGCTGCTGCGTCGACACGCGCACGCCGGTGGCCCCGCGCGGGATCGGCTGGCCCGCCGCATCGGCCTTTACCACCGCCGCCCAGTCGATCTTCGTGCCGGTGAACAGCTTGGCCGCGCCGGTGGCGCTCAGCGCAGCGACCGCCTGCGCGGTGGGGGCGACGACGTGCGGCACGCCGTCCTTGCTCACCCACGTCATCCGCTTCGCACGCCAGATGCCGGCGATGTAGCTGAAGGGATAGCGCTTGGCCTGTTCGGCATTCTCGATCGCGATCACGGCCGTAGCGCCCTTCGCCGCCGCCGTCGCGCGCTTCGAATCGCTGCTGGCCAGATGGGCGCGGATCTCGCTCGGCAGGCCGGCGGGCGCGCCGTAGAGATAGGCGACGATCTTCCCCCGCACATCAAGGCCCGCATAGTCGTCGACCCCATGCGTCGCATCGACGACGCCGCGCCCGACGAACACCACCTCGCCGCCGCGACGGAAGTCGGCGTCGCGGAAGCTGGTCGGGGTGATATAGTCGGTGCCGAAGGTCAGCGCCGGGCGACCGGGCGCGGTCAGCCGCCCCTCGCCCGCCGGCACCAGCGCGGCGAGCGGCACCTTTTGCAGATAACCGCCGTCGTCGCCGGCAGGTTGCAGGCCAGCCGCGCGGAACTGATCGGCGACATAGGCCGCCGCGCGGTCATATTCGGGGGTGCCGGGCTCGCGCCCCTGCATCGCGTCGCTGGCGAGGAACGCGACATGCGCGCGCATCGCCGCCTGATCGGGCGGGAGGACCGGTGCGGTCTGGGCGAGCGCGCCGGTGGAGGCGAGGAGCAGCGCTAGGGGCAGGAGGCGCATGGGGGGTTATCCTTCAGGTCGCGAACACGACAACCATCGTCATTCCAGCGCAGGCTGGAATCTCCCGGTGGCGGAGCGCGACCTTCGTCACCGGGAGGCCCCAGCCTGCGCTGGGGCGACGTTTGCGGACAGGAGGACTATCGCCCCCCGTCCCTCACTTCGCGCCGTACCCGTTATACAGCGTGCCAAAGAAATCACCCTTGTTCCACGCCGGGCGCTGGGGGGCGTCGGCAATGTCGCGGGCGATCTGGTAGTTCACGTTGATGAAGCGTTCGCCCGATTCCCAGTCGATCGGCGGCCCCTGCACGACCTCGTCCGAGGGCTGGTGATAGTTGTTCTTGAAGAACGCATCGACCGCCGCCTTGCCCGGCCCCGACGTGCCCGGCCACAGAAAGACCGAGGGCACGCCCTGCTGCACGAAGCGATAATGGTCCGAGCGGACGAACAGCGCCATTTCGGGCATCGGATCGGGCGAGAAGCTGGCCCCGGCCTGCGCCGCCGCGCGCTTGACGATGTCGCCCAGGCTCGATCGCGCCGCGCCGAAGGCGATGACATCGGTGAACTTGTAGGTGATGATCGGCATGTCGAGATTGACGTCGGCGACCATCGTGCCGCCGGGGATGACCTTCGCGATCGTCGGGTTGTGCGCAAAATAGTCGGAGCCGACGAGGCCCTTCTCTTCGGCCGTGACCGCGAGGAACAGGATCGAGCGGCGCGGCGCCTTGCCCGCCGTCTTGAAGCGCTTCGCTTCCTCGATCAGCGAGGCGATGCCGACCGCATTGTCCATCGCGCCGTTGTAGATCGTGTCGCCCTTCGCATTCGGGCTGCCGATGCCGACATGGTCGAGATGCGCGGAGAGCACGACCGTCTCCGGCGCGACCGTGGGATCGCTGCCCGGCAGAATGCCGGCGACGTTGTAGCTGGGCAACGGGGTGGTGGCGGTGTTGATCGCCACGTCGAGGCGGGGCTTCAACGCCAGCCCGCGGAATTTGCCCTTGGCCGAGAGCGCCGCGGCGGCCTTCGCCCAGGTGGTGCCAGAACCGGCGAAGAGCTTTTCGGCACCCGCCGCCGACAGCGTCGCGAGTGTCGGCACGCCGTCGCCCATGATGTGGCCACGGCCATCGGCTTCGGCCCAGGTGACGCTGGTCGGCTGCGCGGTGGCGACGGTCTTGCCCATCGGCATGCGTACCGCCGCTTCGGGCGTCTGGAGCGCGATGATCCCGACCGCGCCCTTCGCCTTCGCAATCGCCGCCTTGGTCGGCAGGCCACCGAAATGCGCCGCTTCCTCGCTGTCCAGCCCCTCGGGCGCGCCGCGCACCACCGCGACGATCTTGCCCCGCACGTCGAGCCCGGCGTAATCGTCACGCGACGGCAACGACACGCCATAGCCGACATAGACGACCGGTGCCGCCAGCGTGGTCTGCGCCGACGCCGGATTGACGCCGGGCAGATAGTCCTGCCCGAAGGTCAGCGGCTGACCGTTCAGGGCGAGCTTGCCCATGTCGGCCGGGCCGACCTTGAGGAGCGGCACGCGCTGGAGATAGCTGCCGTCGTCGCCCGCCGGGCGCAGCCCCGCCGCATAGAATTGCGAGGCGACATATTGCGCCGCGATGTCGAATTCGCTCGATCCCGCGTCGCGGCCGCGCATCGCGTCGCTGGCGAGGAACATGACATGCGCCTTCATCGCCGCCTGCGCCGGCGGCAGGACGGCGTTGATCTGGGCATTGCTCGCCTGAACCTCGGCGGCGGTCGGCGCGGCGGGCGTGGCGGGTGCGGGCGCAGGCGGCGTCTGGGCGAGCGCGGCGGTGCTGAACAAAAGACCAAGCGACAAGGCTGGACGGAACATTGGAATCCTTCGACAAGCGATCATAGATACAGGCGTACCGCCAGTCGGGGCGGCGTGCAACGCGCCGGCTGCCGCCGGCACCAACGGAAGTTCCTATGCTTATGCTCGACGCGACGCGCACCCCGATCGCCCCGCCCGTCATCCGGCGTGATGCGTATCGCGCGCCCCCATGGCAGGTGCGCGACGTGGCGTTGGATTTCGACCTCGATCCGCGCGGCACGCATGTCACCGCGACGCTGTCGGTGGTGCGGCATGGCGACGAGCCGTTGCGGCTGGACGGCGACGGGCTGACCCCGCGCGTGGTGAAGGTCGACGGCGTGCCGTTCGATGGCTGGCATATGGACGGGCCAGTGCTGGTCGTGCCGCTCACCGGCGACGCGCATGAGGTGACGACCGAAGTGGTGATAGAACCGCAGGCCAATACCCAGTTGATGGGACTGTACGCCTCGGGCGGGAATCTGTGTACCCAGTGCGAGGCGGAGGGGTTCCGCCGCATCACCTTCTTCCCCGACCGGCCCGACGTGCTGGCGCGCTACCGGGTGCGGATGACCGCCGACAAGGCGCGCTTCCCGGTGCTGCTGTCGAACGGCGATCCGGTGGGCGCGGGCGATCTGGACGACGGGCGGCACTGGGCGGAGTGGCACGACCCCTTCCCCAAGCCATCGTATCTGTTCGCATTGGTGGCGGGCGATCTGGTGGCCAACCGGTCGCATTTCGTCACCGCGTCGGGGCGCGAGGTGGAACTGGGCATCTGGGTCCGCGCCGCCGACCTGGCCAAGACCGACCATGCGATGCACGCGCTGAAAACGTCGATGGCGTGGGACGAGCGGGTCTATGGGCGTGAATATGACCTCGACGTGTTCAACATCGTCGCGGTCGATGATTTCAATTTCGGGGCGATGGAGAACAAGGGGCTGAACATCTTCAACAGCCGCTACATCCTCGCCGACCCCGATACCGCGACCGATTACGACTATGACGGCATCGCTGCCGTGGTCGCGCACGAATATTTCCACAACTGGTCGGGCAACCGCATCACCTGCCGCGACTGGTTCCAGCTCTCGTTGAAAGAGGGCTTCACCGTGTTCCGCGATCAGGGGTTTTCGGCGGATCAGGGATCGGCGGCGGTCAAGCGGATCGAGGATGTCCGGTCGCTGCGCGCGTCGCAATTCCCCGAGGATGCCGGGCCGCTGGCCCACCCGATCCGGCCCGATGCGTATCAGGAGATCAGCAACTTCTACACCGCCACCATCTATAACAAGGGGGCGGAGGTCGTGCGGATGATCGCGACGATCCTGGGGCCACAGGCATTCCGCGCCGGCACCGACCTGTATTTCGCGCGCCACGACGGGACGGCGGCAACCTGCGAGGATTTCGTGGTCGCGATGGAGGAAGCCTCAGGCGTCGACCTGTCGCGTTTTCGCCGCTGGTACGAACAGGCGGGGACACCGCGCGTCTCGGCGATGCTGAAGCATACCGCTGGCGGCGGGCGCGCCACGCTGACGCTCCGGCAGATGGTGCCGCCGACGCCGGGACAGGAGGTGAAGCGGCCGATGGTCCTGCCGCTCAGGGTCAAGCTGTTCGGCGGCGAGACGGGCGAGCCGGCGAGCGAGGAGCATCTGGTGCTGTTGGAAGAGGAAACCGCCAGCGTCACCTTCGAAGTGGTGGCCGAGCGGCCGATCCTGTCGATCAACCGCGGCTTTTCGGCACCCGTCATCGTCGAAACCGATCGCAGTTCGGCCGACCTCGCCTTCCTGAGCGCGCATGACGACGATCCGTTCGCGCGATACGAGGCGATGCAGCAACTGATGCTCGACACGCTGGTCGCATCGGTCGCGGGCGGGCGCGGCGAGCATGACGCGGTGGTGCAGGCGGTGGCGAACACCCTTGCCGACGACCGGCTCGACCGCGCGTTCGTGGCCGAGGCGGTGCTGCTGCCGTCCGACAGTTTCGTCGGCGACCAGATGGGTATCGTCGATCCCGATGCGATCTTCGCCGCGCGTGAGGCGCTGCGGGCCGACATCGGCCGGGCGCTGATCGCCGACTGGCGCGAGGTTTATGCCGCCACCGCCGCGCCCGACGGTTTCGCCTATACCCCCGATGCCAAGGGCAAGCGGCGCTTACGCACCGTGGCGCTGGGCTATGTCGCCGCATCGGGCGCGGCCGATGCCGCCGACATCGCCTTTGCCCAGTTCGATGCCGCCGACAACATGACCGACCGGCAGGGTGCGCTGATGACGCTGGTCAATTCGGATGCCGACGCGCGCATCGCCGCGCTCGACATCTTCTACAACCGGTATCGCGACAATCCGCTGGTGCTCGACAAATGGTTCACGACGCAGGCGCTGTCGACCCGCCCCGATGCGTTTGAACAGGTCGAGGAACTGGCCGGGCACCGCGACTTCACGCTGACCAATCCCAACCGCGCCCGCGCGCTGATCGGCGCGTTCGCGATGAACCAGAAGGCGTTCCACCGGATCGATGGCGCAGGATACCGCTTCCTCGCCGACCGGTTGATCGCGCTCGACCGGATCAACCCGCAGACCGCCGCCAAGATGCTGCCCCCTCTCGCGCGGTGGCGGCGATTCGACGCGGCGCGCGGCCAGCGAATGCGCGCTGAGCTGGAGCGCATCCTGTCGGTGCCCGGACTGTCCAAGGATATGCTGGAGCAGGTGGGCAAGTCGCTGGGGTAAGCGGTTTCACCCCTCGTCAATCAATCCCGGTTAGTCTTTTTCGAATCAATGCGATGCGAAAAGGACCGTGCCGGTGTTCCGGGTGCCCGATGAAACCACGCTGAGCCTGTGCGCGGTCGTCGTCAGCCTGTGTTTCACCGCGACGTTCCTCGCCTTGCGCCTGCGCCAGCCGGCCGAGCGTTACTGGGGATATTGGGCGGCGAGCGGCATCTGTTACATCGTCGGCGTCGTCGGGCTGAGCGAATTGACGAAGCCGATCGTGCCGGCGATCGGTGGCGTCCTGTTCGGCCTGCTCGGCGGGGCGACGGTGCTGACGCTGGTGGGCATGCGCGCCTTTGCCGGCATGCCGGCGTGGCGGTGGTGGATCGTTGTCCTGCTGGCGCTGCCGCCGACCGGGTATCTGGCGGCCGCGTTCCTGTCGTCGGGTGGCACGACCCCCGGCGGATCGCCGTTGCAGCGCATGGTCGGCGGCATGATGCTGACGGTCGTGCTGGGAGGATGCGGCGCGTCGCTGTTCGCGGGCACCGTGGCGCGGCGCGTCGGTAGGTGGTTGCGCGCGGTCGGGGTGGCGCTGCTGGCGCATCTGCCGAGCTATGCGACGGTCCTCGCCTCGGTCTATATCGGGCGCGAGGGCAACGACGCGATAGCGTCCTATCTGCGCATGACGCAGCCGGTGCTGATGGTCGCGATCGACCTGGTGCTGCTGGCGATGCCGGGCATGGTGGCGATGGAGCGGCTGCGCGAGGCGGCGTGGCGCGACGGGCTGACCGGCCTCTACAACCGTCGCTGGCTGGGCGATGGCGAAGCGGCGCGGGCGGCGGCGGGGGCCGGCGTGGCGATGATCGACCTCGACGGGTTCAAGGGGGTCAACGACCGGTGCGGCCATGCGGCGGGCGACCGGTTGCTGGTCGATTTCGCCGCGCATCTGCGGCACTGGGCCGATGCCCATGCCGCCGAGGTGGTCCGGCTGGGCGGTGACGAGTTCCTGATCCTGTTCATGCCCGACGACGAAGTGCTGGCCGCCACGCTGCGCCGCCACCTGGGCACCGCGCCGCATGGTCCGGCAAACGTGCCGCCATGGTCGGCGAGCATCGGCATCGCCCACTGCCCCGCCGGATCGGCGACGTTGCAGGGCGCGATGCAGGCGGCCGACGACGCGCTGTATGCGGCGAAACAGGCGCGGCGGTCGGGCGTGCCCTGCGCCGCATGACAGGATGTCCGAAAATGCGTCGAAACGCATTTTGCGGTGCCGGCCCGCTCCCCCTCCCGACCACCCATTCAGGATACGCTGTGGGTGGTCGGGAGGGAGAGCGGGCCGGCACCGCCTTGAAATTCGCTTTACCGCGAATTTTCGGACAGGCTCTGACCCGCAGTCGTCAGGGGCGCGCGAACCATTTCGGGAAGCGCCGCGCCTTGTCCGCGACCAGCCCCTCGTAATAGCGCATCAGGTCGATCGCATGGTCGCGGTCGGTGCGGACGCGGGCGGCGGCGGCATCGGCGGCGGCCTTTACCGTCGGATAGTCGCGCGCGAACATCCGCGCGATCGCGTCCGCCGCCGATCGCGGATCGCGCGCGGCATAGGTTTCGGCGAAGTCCGGCTCGGCGATCTCGGCACAGCCACCCTCGTCGGGCACGATCAGCGGCAGGCCCGACGCCAGCCCTTCCAGCGCGACGAGGCCGAAGGGTTCGGCGTCCGATCCATGGATCAGCGCGTCGCAGCTCGCCATGATCCGCGCGAGGCGGACGCGGTCGTACACCGGGCGGAAGAGCTGGATATGCGGGCTGTCCTTCAACCGGTGTTCGAGGCGGCGGGTATGCACGCCGCTGCCGATCTGGACCATGCCGACGGGCATGTGATCGCCCGCCATCTCGACTGCGTCGAAGATCATCGGCCAGCGCTTCTCGGCATGATGCCGGCCAAGGCCGAGCAGGAGATGGCCGTGTTCGGGCAGGCCGAGCTGGTCGAGCAGCGAGGCGCGCAGCGCTTCGTCACGATGTTCGGGCGAGAAGAAGCCACGCTGGATGCCGAGCGGCATCGAGGCATGGACCGTCAGGCCGCGCGCGGCATGGCGTTTTTCGAGCGCGGGGCCGTTGGTGACGAAGGCGTCCATCTTCGCCAGATATTTCGCCATGTAGCGCGTCCACCACATGAAGGCGTCCTCGATCCGCTCGCGGCTGGCCAGCTTCTCGAACCAGCGCAAGGGATAGGCGCCGACATTGTCGTTGTGCGCGAAATAGACTTTCACCGCATCGCCCGGCCAGTCGGCGACGATGGTGGCCGGACGCCACGGGCTCGACGCCTCGACCACGTCGGGGTGCAGTTCGTCGAGCAGCGCGTGGATCGCATGCCCGCGCACGAAGATGCCGTAGTTGGGATCGAGCACCAGCGTCGGCGCCTTGACCCAGTGGATGCGGCCGCCGCCGGGGCGTTCCTCGACCGAATTGGCCTTGGCGGGGGCGATGACGATCAGTTCGTGGCCGAGTTCGGCCATGATCGTCATCTTGTGATCGATATAGGTGCGAACCCCGCCGCCGGTCGGCGAATAGAATTCGTTGACGTCGACGACGCGCATGTCCGGGATCGATCAGTCGAGCGGCGCGAAGCCGCCGAGGCCGCGCAGATATTGCGCGCGGACGTTCACCGTCACGACGCCTGCGGACACGGTGACGATCGCCTGCGCCAGTTTCGGCCGGGCGCGGCCGAGCTTGCCCGATCCGACGAAACCGGCACCGTCGCGCATGAAATTGAACTTGTTGCGCCCGTCGCGGTCATGGGTGAACAGCAGCGCGTAGCGGCCGGGTGACGGCGCCTTGATGCACATCTGCACCGCGCCCGATGCCGGCATGTCGCCCCACACGCGGCGAAAGAACTTGCCCTCGGCGCGCAGGTCGCGGTCGTCCTTCAGGAAATCCGCCTCGTTCGCCGGATAGAGTTCGAGCTTCAACCGTCCGGTGCGGTCTTTCAGGCCGGTGACGTTCACCCGGATCGCCGGGCCCTGCCCGCCGTTGCACGCGGCGCCATCACTGCCGATCGACTGGGCGGCTGCGGGCGACACGGCGGCCAGCGCCAGGCCCGCCGCCATCAGGGGCAATCGCATCATTCTTTCCTCGCCAGTGCCGGAAGCCCGAATGCCGCCATCAATACCACATGGGTGGCAAGGGTGAGCGTCGCGACGAACGCGACGAGATCGGAGAGGGCTTCGCCATGGCCTATGAAAATAATCGCGAAGTTGGCGAAAAGAAGGTCCTTGTTCGGCAACAGTGGCAGACGGGCGACCACCAGCCGTCCGGCCGCCAGAAACAACCACCATTTGATCGACACCCCCGGCATCGCGAAATAGCTGGCGATGCCAAAGGCGAGCGAGCCGAGCACGAGGCGCGCGCAATGCACGCCGAAGATCCAGCCGAGCACCCGCGCGGGCAGCGAGAACACCCGGTTGGAAAACAGCAGCAGCAAGCCCGAAATGCCGATCGCCACCCCCGCCGACCATGCCAGCATGCGCAGTTGCGCGGCCGTGAACAGCTCGAACGCGAACGGCAGCGCAAGGAGCAGCATCGCGACGGTCACGATATTGCCGGCGATGCCCGACAGGATCGTCACGTCCTTCACCGCGCCGAACGGGGCCGTGACCATCTTCAACCGCGCGCGCGCCCACGCATAGAAGAACACATCGCCCGAATAGCCGATGACGACGTCGTTCGCGATCCGCTTGCGCACCAGCGCGCCGAACCCGTCGAACGGCAGCTTCCACAAGCGGCGGAAGATGATGAAATCGAACAGCGGCGGCGAGAGATAGGCGGCGGCGAAGAAAAGATAGAACCACGGCGAATCGGGCGCGGCGAGTTCGACCCCGGCCCAGCCATGGTCGAACAATTCCCACGCCAGCCCGAGGATCATCAGCCCCGACAGCAACGCGCCGAGCATGCGCGGCCAGCGCCGCCGGATGCGTTCGAGCGGGACCAGCCCGGCCAGATCGGGTTCCGGGCCGGCCGGCGGGGGGGAAGGATCGAGCGCCATCGCGCCCGTTGACCTATCCTGCCTGTTCACGACTGCATAGCATCAAGCGCGCGACGCCACCGCATCCGGGTGGGCGGCGGCAACCGCCGGCAGTCCGGCGACGCGCGCGTCGATGGCGGCAAGGCGCGGCCAGCGCGCGACGTCGAGGTCGAATCGCCGGGCGTTGTAGCACTGCGGCACGAGGCAGCAGTCGACGACGTTCGGGGTGTCGCCACCGAAGAAGCCATCGGCCGGGGCCTGTACCTCCAGCGCGTCGAACCCTTGCGCGATCCAGTGGCGATACCAGTCGGCCTTGGCCGCCGCGTCCGCGCCGAACTGCGTCTCCAGCCGGCGGAGGACGCGCAGATTGTCGATCGGGTGGATGTCGGCGACGATCACCAGCGCCTGCGCCATCGCCCGCGCCCGAGCGATCGGATCGGCAGGGAACAGGCGCGGTTCGGGATGCGCATGGTCGAGCCAGTCGAGGATCGCCAGCGACTGGGTCAGCACCGTGCCCCCGCCAATCTCGAGCGCGGGCACCAGCCCCTGGGGGTTGCGCGCCAGATGGCCGGGCGAGCGCTGTTCGCCGTTCAGCAGCGACACCTCGACCCGCTCATATGCCACGTTCTTCAGGTTCAGCGCGATGCGGACGCGGTATCCCGCCGACGAGCGGAAATAATCGTGGAGCGTGGTGCCGCTCACTCCGCCTTGCCCGTGGCCGGCACCAGCGAGGTGCCGGCGCGGCCCGGGCGGAACGAGGAGAACCACGTCCGCGGATCGAGGCTGGTCGATCCGTCGAGCGAGAAGGTGAGGAATTCGGCGCGCCCCCCGATATTCTCCCACGGCACCGGGCCACCCAGACCATTCTCCGATTCGGGAAAGCGGCTGTCGGCGCTGTTGTCGCGGTTGTCGCCCATCAGGAACACATGGTTCGCCGGGATGACGGTCGCGGGGTAATTGTCCCCCTGCGAATAGCGATAGTCGATCGTGTCGTACTGCCGCCCGTTCGACAGCGTCTCGCGGTACAGCGGCAGGCGGCAGAATTCGCCCTTGTCGGTCCGCACCAGCGCGCCGGGATATTGCGCGGCGTCGCAGCGGGTATTGGCGTCGACCGGGATCATCGCGTCGCCCATCGCTTTCCGCGGAATCGCGATGTCGTTGATGTAGACGACGCCGCCCGCCACCTCGATCCGGTCGCCGGGCAGGCCGATGACGCGCTTGATGAGATCGGTGTTGCTGCCCGGCGGCTTCACGATCACCACGTCGCCGCGCGTCGGCAGCGATCCCCAGAGGCGGCCATGCCATGCGGGCAACTGCACGCTCCACGTCGCCTGCGGTTCGTGGAGGATCACGTCGCGGACCATCGCCACCGGATTGGGGATCGTCGGCGAGACATAGGACCAGCCATAGGCATATTTGCTGACGACCAGCCGGTCGCCGACGCGCAGCCCCGGCAGCATCGATTCCGACGGGATGTAGAACGGCTTGGCGACGAAGCTGTGGAAGCCCAGCACCACCAGCAGCAGCCAGAACAGTCCGCGCAGTTCGCCCTTCCAGTCCAGCCGCTTGGACGGGGTGGCGGCGGGCATCACGGGAGCGGCACGGTTGCTGCCGCTGTCCAGCGCCATGGGGTCGGCCATCGAACGTCCTTCTACTGGGGGATGGCTTCGATGATGACGAACGCCTGCGCCCAGGGATGATCGTCGGTCATCGTCAGATGTACCCGCGCGACGTGGCCCGCAGGGATCATCGCGTCAAGTCGTGCTTTAGCACCACCGGTGAGCGCCAGTGTCGGTGCGCCCGAGGCGGCGTTGACCACGCCGATGTCGCGCATGAACACGCCCTGCGCGAAACCGGTGCCGACCGCCTTGGAAAAGGCTTCCTTGGCGGCGAAGCGTTTGGCGAACGTGCCGGCGCGGGTGAACGGGCGGCGCGCCGCCTTCGCCTGCTCCACCTCGGTGAAGACACGCTGGACGAAACGGTCGCCGAACCGGTCGAGCGACGCCTGGATCCGCTCGATGTTACAAAGGTCGGAGCCGAGGCCGACGATCATGCCCCGGTCCTCATCGGGCGTCCTCCATCAACCCCTTCATCCGCCGCACCACCGGCCCTAGGCCGTCGAAAATCGCCTCGCCGATCAGGAAATGGCCGATGTTGAGTTCGCGCAACTGCGGAATGGCGGCGATGGGCACGACATTGTCGAACGTCAGGCCGTGGCCGGCATGGACCTCGATCCCGTTCTTGGCGGCGAGTGCTGCGGCATCGGCGATCCGGCGCAGTTCGGCGACCTGCGCCTCGCCCGACAGTTCGGCATAGCGGCCGGTGTGCAATTCGATCACCGGCGCGCCGAGCGCGATGGCGGCGGCGATCTGATCGGCGGCGGGTTCGATGAACAGCGACACGCGGATGCCCGCCGCGCCCAGGTCGCGGACCATCGGCGCCAGCAGGTCGTGCTGTCCAGCGGCGTCGAGGCCGCCTTCGGTCGTACGCTCCTCGCGCTTTTCGGGGACGATGCAGGCGGCGTGCGGCCGGTGGCGCAGCGCGATGCCGAGCATTTCCTGCGTAGCCGCCATCTCGAGGTTGAGCGGGACGGTCAGCTCGCTCGACAGGCGGGCGATGTCGTCATCGGTGATGTGGCGGCGATCCTCGCGCAGATGCGCGGTGATGCCGTCGGCACCGTGGTCGGCGGCGACCAGCGCGGCACGCACCGGATCGGGATAGCCCGAGCCGCGCGCATTGCGCACGGTCGCAACGTGATCGATGTTGACGCCGAGGCGTAAAGGTCCGGTCATGCCGCGCGGCTGCCGGGCTTGATCGCGGGAATCGCGGCGAGATCGGCGGGGAGCGCGTCGGGATGATAGCTCGGCACGTCGAGGCGGATCAGCGGGAAGAACGGCACACCCAGATCGGCCGATCCGTTCGAGCGGTCGACCAGCGACGCGGCGGCCACGACCTCGCCGCCGCCCATGCGGATCGCGGCGATCGCCTCGCGCGACGACAGGCCGGTCGTCACGACATCCTCCATCATCAGCACGCGGGTGCCGCGATCGATGGCGAAGCCGCGGCGGAGTTCAAAGGTGCCGGTCGGCCGCTCCAGAAACATCGCAGTCGTGCCGAGCGACCGGCCCATCTCGTGCCCGACGATCACCCCGCCCATCGCCGGCGCGATGACGACATCGATCGACTCGCGCACGTCGGCGGGCAGGCGGCGGACCAGTTCGTCGGTCAGCCGCGCGGCGCGCTTCGGGTCCATCAGCACGCGGGCGCATTGCAGGTAGCGCGAGGAGCGCAGCCCCGACGACAGGATGAAATGTCCTTCGAGCAGCGCCTGCGCCGCGCGGAATTCGTCGAGGATCGCGTCGTCGTTCATGGCTGCCTTCGTCCCGTGTCTGCCAGTCGCCGCGCCTCTACGCCCGGCGGCACATGCTCTGCAACCATCGCTTGAGGCCGGACGACATGCCGCGTATAGCCCTGTGGCGTAGGGATTCCAAACGCCCGCCGCACGCGACCATGCCGATCAAGAAGCGTGCCGCGTGCCACACAACGGGGTGACACGACACGATGCGAAGCTTTGGGACGAGGATGTTGATCTTGGCGGCGGCCGCCGCGCTGGCGGGCGGTGCCCATGCCCAGCAACCGGCGGCGGTGACGCCGGGCAGCGGCGAGACCGCGACCGCGCCACAGGCGGGCGCACCGCCCCCCGGATCGGCGGCAGCCAATCCGACCGCGCAGGCGGCTCCGGCGGCGACCGCCGACGCGCCCGCCCCGGCGGCGGTCGCCGATCCGATGAAGAACGACGACGGGTCGCCGCGCATGGTCGCGACGCCGGGGATCGGCCAGCCGACCGACCGGGTGGTCGACCTGCAGGAGCAGTTCACGCCGACCGGCCGCGAGGCCAAGGCGTTTCACAACAACATCCTGATGCCGGTGATCGTCGCCATCTCGCTGCTGGTGCTGTTCCTGCTCGGGTATGTCGCGTTCCGGTTCCGCGAGAAGGCGAACCCGGTCCCGTCCAAGACGTCGCACAACACCGTGATCGAGGTCATCTGGACCGCCGCGCCGGTGCTGATCCTCGCGGCGATCGCGGTGCCGTCGATCGGGCTGCTCGCGCGCCAGTTCAAGCCGGCGCCCGACAATGCGGTGACGCTGAAGGCGATCGGCAACCAGTGGTTCTGGTCCTACGAATATCCCGACTACGGCGGCGTGTCGGTCACGGCCAACATGCTGAAGGAAAAGGAGGACGTGGGTCCGGGCCAGCGGTTCCGCACGGCCGCGGACGGCCCGCGCCTGCTCGCGGTCGACAACCGGATCGTGCTGCCCGTCAACCGCCCGATCCGGCTCATCACCACCGCCAGCGACGTGATCCATAGCTGGGCGATGCCGGCGTTCTGGGTGAAGCTCGACGCGGTGCCCGGCCGGCTGAACGAAACCAGCTTCACCATCGAGAAGCCGGGCCTGTATTTCGGCCAGTGCAGCGAGCTGTGCGGGGCGCGCCACGCCTATATGCCGATCGCGGTCGAAGCGGTGTCGCAGGCGCAGTTCGACCAGTGGATCCGCGCCAAGGGCGGCACGCTGCCGAGCGCCGCGCAGGCCGCCGCGCCGACCAGCGCGGTGATCCCGCAGCCGGGCGCCGATACCGCCGACGCGACCTCGAACGCCAGCAATGCGGCGGACGGGCCGGTCGTCAACGCGACCGAGGCCGCCTCTCCCTCCACCCAGCGCGCCACCGGCAACGGCGGCGGCGTCGGCAACGTGGACCAGTAAGATGACCGATACCGCCCTTCCCGGCCACCATGCGTTCGCGCACGACGATCATGCGCACCATCACGATGCCGACCATAAACCGGGCTTCTTCGCCCGGTGGTTCATGTCGACGAACCACAAGGACATCGGCACGCTCTACCTGATCTTCGCGATCGTGGCAGGCATCATCGGCGGGGCGATCTCGGGGCTGATGCGCCTCGAACTCGCCGAGCCGGGTATCCAGTGGCTGCCGTGGCTGTCAGGCCATGAAGGCGATCAGGCGCTCCATTTCTGGAACGTGCTCATCACCGCGCACGGGCTCATCATGGTGTTCTTCATGGTGATGCCGGCGATGATCGGCGGGTTCGGCAACTGGTTCGTGCCGATCATGATCGGCGCGCCGGACATGGCGTTCCCGCGGATGAACAACATCTCGTTCTGGCTCATCATCCCCGCCTTCGCGCTGCTGCTGGGCAGCACGATGTTCGGCGACGGGGCGGGCACCGGCTGGACGGTCTATGCCCCGCTGTCGACCTATGGCGAGCCCGGACCCAGCGTCGACATGGCGATCCTGTCGCTCCATCTCGCGGGCGCCTCGTCGATCCTCGGCGCGATCAACTTCATCACCACCATCTTCAACATGCGCGCGCCGGGCATGACGCTGCACAAGATGCCGCTGTTCGTGTGGTCGGTACTGGTGACGGCGTTCCTGCTGCTGCTGTCGCTCCCCGTCCTCGCGGCGGCGATCACGATGCTGCTGACCGATCGCAAGTTCGGCACGACCTTCTTCGATCCGGCGGGCGGCGGCGACCCGATCCTGTACCAGCATCTGTTCTGGTTCTTCGGCCACCCCGAAGTCTATATCATGATCCTGCCGGGCTTCGGCATCGTCAGCCACATCGTCGCGACGTTCAGCAAGAAGCCGGTGTTCGGCTATCTCGGCATGGCCTATGCCATGGTCGCGATCGGCGCGGTCGGCTTCGTCGTGTGGGCGCACCACATGTTCACCACCGGCCTGAGCGTGAATACCAAGATGTATTTCACCGCCGCCACGATGATTATCGCGGTGCCGACCGGCATCAAGATCTTCTCGTGGATCGCGACGATGTGGGGCGGCAGCTTGCGCTTCCCCACGCCAATGCTGTGGGCGATCGGGTTCATCTTCATGTTCACCGTCGGCGGCGTGACCGGCGTGGTACTGGCCAACGGTGGCGTCGACGACGTGCTGCACGATACCTATTATGTCGTCGCGCATTTCCATTACGTGCTGTCGCTGGGCGCAGTGTTCGCGCTGTTCGCCGGCTTCTACTACTGGTTCCCAAAGATGTCGGGGAAGATGTACAACGAACTGCTCGGCAAGCTGCACTTCTGGGTATTCTTCATCGGCGTGAACGTGATGTTCTTCCCGATGCACTTCCTCGGCGCGCAGGGCATGCCGCGGCGCTACCCAGATTACCCGGACGCCTATGCCTACTACAACCACATCGCCTCGATGGGCTATGTCATCATGGCAATCGGCATGGTGTTCTTCTTCGTCAACATCGTGATTTCGCTGGCGGCCGGTCGCAAGGCAGCGGGCAATCCGTGGGGCGATGGCGCGACGACGCTGGAATGGACACTGTCCTCGCCACCGCCGTTCCACCAGTTTGAGACGCTGCCCAAGGTGGACTGAGCCTTTCCGGCAAAATCGGCGACACGAAGCGCCCCGGGAGCGATCCCGGGGCGTTTTGCGTATCGGCGTGACGAAACCGTCCCCTGATCGTCCTTCCTACAAAAGCCGGGGTCGATCGACATTCAGGTCGGACGCGACATTCAACGAAATGCCGTCCTGATCTTCTCCCCTCCCTGACAGGGAGGGGTTGGGGGTGGGTCGGCCGGTCGTGGAGCGTTTACGTTTCCTCTCGGGCCAACCCACACCCGGCCCCTCCCCGTCAGGGAGGGGAGGCGCCTGAGCCGCCGTCTGGCCGAATTTCGATCGGTCCCAGCAGTTCCGGCCAGTCTTGGTTATTTTCGCCCGATACAGTCGCCCCTTTCGTCACCCCGGACTCGTTCCGGGGTGACGACACGCGACTAAATGTCGATCGGCTCCAAGGTTCCTTGTGCCGAATGTTGGCGGCTTCATCATTGCCGTCACTCCACCCATGGATTCCGGCCTGCGCCGGAAGGACGAGGGTCACGTACGGCGCTTTCCCCCGCGCCGGCAACGCTCTATAGGATGGGAATGACCGCGCAGACGATCCTCCTGCCCGCCGACTGGCGCGACTTCCTGGCGCTGACCAAGCCACGGGTAATGACGCTGGTCGTCTTTACCGGGCTGTGCGGCATGCTCGCCGCGCCGGTACTGATCCATCCGGTGATCGGCTTCACCGCCGTGCTGTGCATCGCGCTGGGCGCGGGCGCGGCGGGGGCGCTGAACCAGTGGTACGAGGCCGACATTGACGCGCTGATGAAGCGGACGCAGGGGCGGCCGCTGCCCGCCGGACGGATGGACCGGCAGTCGGCGCTGCACTTCGGCGTCGGCCTCTCCGTCTTTTCGGTCGCGCTGATGGGGCTGGCGGTGAACTGGCCCTCCGCCGCGATCCTTGCCGTCTCGATCCTGTTCTACGTGCTGATCTATACGGTGTGGCTCAAGCGCCGCACGCCGCAGAACATCGTCATCGGCGGGGCGGCGGGCGCGTTTCCGCCGCTGATCGGCTGGGCGGCGGCGACCGGACAGGTGGCGCTTCTGCCCCTGTTGCTGTTCGCGCTCGTGTTCCTGTGGACCCCGCCGCATTTCTGGGCGCTTGCGCTGTTCGTGAAGACCGATTACGCCAATGCCGGCGTGCCGATGCTGCCGGTCGTGGCGGGCGAGCGGATGACGCGGGTGCAGATCGGCCTTTATACCATCCCGATGGTGGCGGTGGCGGTGGCGCCGTGGCCGCTCGGGCTTACGGGCATGTTCTACGGGCTGGTGTCGCTCTTGCTGACCGCGGTCTTCGCGCTGATGGCGGCGCAGGTGGCGATGCGGACCACCGGGACGCCCGACACGATGAAGCCCGAGAAGCGGCTGTTCGGTTTCTCGATCCTCTATCTCTTCGCGATGTTCGGCGCGCTGGTCGCCGACCGATGGGCTTTCTGATGCAGGACGACGATCGTATCCGCGCACGGCAGCGCGAACGGGCCAAGGTGATGGCGTGGATCCTCGGCGGCCTTGTCGTGCTGCTGTTCGCGATCACCATCGTGAAGATTCAGGCCGGAATGGGCACATGACCCGCAACCTGCGCACCGCGTTGTTCGCCGCCGCCGCCGTAGTCGGCATGACCGGGGTCGGGTTCGCCAGCGTGCCGCTGTATCGCATGTTCTGTCAGGCGACCGGGTTCAACGGCACGACGCAGCGCGGGGAGCAGGCGCCCGGCGCGGTCGGCGACCGGATCGCGGTGCATTTCGACGCCAACATCAACCCCGCGCTGGGGTGGGAGTTCAAGCCCGAGCGCGCGTCGGAAACGGTCGACATCGGCGCGCGCGACATGGCGTTCTTCACCGCGAAGAACGTGTCGGGCCGCCCGGTCACCGGCACCGCGACCTTCAACGTGACGCCGGCGCAGGCGGGCAAATATTTCACCAAGATCCAGTGTTTCTGCTTCACCCAGCAGACGCTGCAACCGGGTGAAAAGGTGCGGATGCCGGTGGTGTTCTTCGTCGACCCCAAGATGCTGGCCGACCCCGACGCGAAGGACATTCGCGCCATCACGCTCAGTTACACATTTTACCCGGTGGATTCAGGCAAGACGAGCGGTTAGGGTCGCGGACAAATACCCCGGAGACAGGGGCGGCGGAACAAGGGACGGATGATGGCAGGCGCGAAGAACCACGATTTCCACATTCTGCCGCCCAGCATCTGGCCGTTGGCCAGTTCGATGGCGGCGTTCATCCTGGCCGCCGGCGGCATCATGTGGATGAACGAAGCGCCGCTTGGCGGGCTGGTGTTCGGCGCGGGGCTGATCGCGACGCTGTCGTGCATGGCGTTCTGGTGGGTCGACGTGATCCGCGAGGCGAAGGCGGGCGACCATACCCCGGTGGTGCAGTTGCATCTGCGCTATGGCATGATCCTGTTCATCGCCTCCGAAGTCATGTTCTTCGTCGGCTGGTTCTGGTCGTGGTTCGACTTTTCGCTGTTCCCCGCCGCCGTCCAGTATAACCACGAAGAGGGCGTCTCGCTGATCGAGGCAGGCAGCACGGCGGTCGCGGCGCAATGGCCGCCGGCAGGGCTGGAGGTGCTCAACGCCTTCGAACTGCCGCTGCTCAACACCTTCATCCTGCTGCTGTCGGGCACGACGGTGACGTGGGCACACCATGCGCTGATCCACAACCAGCGCGGCGGTGCGCTGAAGGGCGTGTGGGGCATGATCGGCGTCGGCGAGAACGACGGCGTCAAGAAGGGGCTGTGGATCACCGTCCTGCTCGGCGCGCTGTTCTCGTGCATTCAGGCGTATGAATATATCCATGCGCCGATGCCGTTCAAAGGGCTGAACTATGGCGCCGCCTTCTACATGGCGACCGGGTTCCATGGCTTTCACGTGCTGGTCGGCACCATCTTCCTCGCGGTGAACCTGCTGCGGGCGTATCAGGGCGACTTCACCCCGAAGCAGCATTTCGGCTTCGAGGCGGCGGCATGGTATTGGCATTTCGTCGACGTGGTGTGGCTGTTCCTGTTCGTCGTCATCTATGTCTGGGGCGGCTGGGGCGCGCCGATCCACGGCGGTTGAGCGATATGACCGGGCCTGCGACCCCCGTCGCCTGCGGGGTTCGCGGCCTGTGTCCGCGCTGCGGCAAGGCGACGTTGTTCGCCGGACTGCTCGCCTTCGCGCCGCGCTGTAGCGCGTGCGGACTGGATTTCGCCGCGTTCAACGTGGGTGACGGACCGGCGGCGTTCCTGACGCTCGGCATCGGGACGATCGTCACCGTGGCGGCGATCTGGCTGGAACTGGCGGCGGGGCCGCCGTGGTGGGTCCATGCGCTGTTGTGGGTCCCGCTGACGATCGGCGGGGTCGTCGAATCGCTGCGCGTTGCCAAGGGCGTGTTGCTCGCGCTCGAATACAGCCGCGACGCGCGCGAAGGCCGGGGCGGGCGATGAAGCGGGTGCCCGTACTGCCGACGATCGTCGTGCTGCTGGCGGTCGCGGCGATGGTCGCGCTGGGGCTGTGGCAGGTGCAGCGGCGCGGCGAGAAGGAAGCGCTGATCGCGCGCGCCACCGCCAATCTCGATCGTCCACCGATGCCGCTGCCGGCGCGGATCACTGACGAATCGCTGTTCGCCCGCGTCACCGCGACCTGCGCGACGCCGGGCGACTGGACGATGGCGGCGGGGCGCAGCGTCGACGACCAGCCGGGCTATCGCCACATCGTCGCCTGTCGCAGCCCCAATGGCCAGCGCCTCCGGCTCGACATGGGGGTCGCGGCCGATCCGAAGGTCCGGCCGGACTGGCGCGGTGGGGCGATCACCGGCACGCTCAGCCAGATGCCCGGCGGCCCTACTCTCTTCGACCGGATGATCGGGCGGGCGGCTCCGGCCGAACCGCTGATCGTGTCGGACACCGCCGCCCCCGGCCTGTCGCCCAGTCGCCGGCCCAATCCGGCGAACCTGCCCGACCATCACCTCGCCTATGCGATCCAGTGGTTTGCCTTCGCCTTGGGCGCGGTCATCATATACTTGCTGGCACTTCGCCGCCGCAGCCGCTAACCGCGCAGCCCATGCGGTATGTCAGCACCAGGGGCGATGCGCCCGACCTCGATTTCGCGGGCGCGACGCTCGCCGGATTGGCCAGCGACGGCGGCCTCTATGTGCCGACCCAGTGGCCGGTGCTGACGCACGACGAAATTACGGCGATGGCCGGCCTCAGCTACGCCGAGACGGCGGTGCGGGTGATGCTGCCGTTCGTCGGAGATTCGCTGAGCGAAGCCGAACTGCGCGAGCTGTGTGAGCAGGCCTATGGCCGCTTCTCGCACGCCGCCGTCACCCCGCTGGTGCAACTGGACCATGACCAGTGGTTGCTGGAGCTGTTCCATGGCCCCACGCTGGCGTTCAAGGACGTGGCGCTGCAATTGCTGGGGCTGTTGTTCGAGAATTTCCTGACCGGCACGTCGCAGCGGCTGACGATCGTCGGCGCGACCAGCGGCGACACCGGCTCGGCGGCGATCGATGCGGTGGCGGGGCGCGAGAACATCGACATCTTCATGCTGCACCCGGCGGGCCGCGTGTCCGACGTGCAGCGGCGGCAGATGACGACGGTGCTGTCGCCCAACGTCCACAATATCGCGATCGAGGGTGACTTCGACACCGCACAGGCGCTGGTCAAGGCGATGTTCAACGACCCCGGTTTCTCGGGGCGGTTCCAGCTGTCGGCGGTCAATTCGATCAACTGGGCACGGTTGATGGCGCAGGTAGTCTATTACTTCTACGCCGCCGTGCGGCTGGGCGGACCGGACAAGGCGATTGCCTTTTCGGTGCCGACCGGCAATTTCGGCGATGTGTTCGCCGGATACGTCGCGGCGCAGATGGGGTTGCCGATCGCGAAGCTGATCGTCGCGACCAACGTCAACGACATCCTCCACCGCGCGCTGACCAGCGGCGATTATTCGAGCGCGCAGGTGACGCCGACCGCCACGCCGTCGATGGACATTCAGGTCAGCTCGAACTTCGAGCGGCTGCTCCATGATCTGGGCGGGCGCGACGGGCGAGCGCTGGGCGAACAGATGCGCGGGTTCGAAGGCGCGCGCGCGATGCGGCTGACCAATGCGCAGAGCCAGGGCGCGGCGACGCTGTTCCAGAGTGCGCGAGTCGATGGCGATCGCATGGCGCAGGCGATGCGCTGGGCGTATGACCATGCCGCCGAGATCCTCGATCCGCATACCGCCATCGCCTTTGCAGCCGCGCAGGATGCTGAGATCGATGCGCCGATGGTGACGCTGGCGACGGCGCATCCGGCCAAATTCCCCGACGCGGTCGAACGCGCGATCGGCAGCCGCGCGACGCTGCCCGGCCGGGTCGGCGACCTGTTCGAGCGCGAGGAACGCTATGTCACCCTGCCCGCGACGTTCGAGGCGGTGACGGCGTGGATCGCCGAGCGCGCGACGCCGCGTAGCTGATGGACCCGATCGCACTCATCGGCGAGCCATGGGGCGATTACGGGCTGATCGATTGCGGCCATGGTCGCAAGCTCGAACGCTATGGGCCGTATCGTTTCATCCGCCCCGAACCGCAGGCGATGTGGGCCCCGGCGCTGCCCGAGTGGGACGCGCACGGCGAGTTCGTCCCCGGATCGGACGAGGATGGCGGCGGGCGCTGGCAGTTTTTCAAGCAACCCCCGCGCGACTGGCCGTTGACGTGGCGCGAGGTGCGCTTCTCGGCGAGCAACACGCCGTTCCGTCATCTGGGCTTCTTCCCCGACATGGCCCCGGTGTGGGACTGGATGCGCGGGCGGATCGACGGGGCGACCGATCCCGAATGCCTCAACCTGTTCGGCTATACCGGCGTCGGGTCGCTGGCGCTGGCAGCGGCCGGCGCGCGGGTCGTGCATGTCGATGCGTCGAAGAAATCGGTCGAACAGGCGCGCGGCAATGCCGCCTTGTCGGACATGAGCGACAAGCCGGTGCGCTGGCTGGTCGAGGATGCCGGCAAGTTCGTCGCCCGCGAAGTGCGGCGCGGACGGCGCTATGACGGGATCATCCTCGATCCGCCGAAATGGGGGCGCGGCCCCAACGGCGAGGTGTGGAAGCTGGAGGAACATCTCCCCGGCCTCATCGCCGAATGCCGCCAGTTGCTCGACAGCGAATCACGCTTCCTGTTCCTGACGGTCTATGCCGTGCGGATGTCGGCGCTGGCGATCGGCGAACTGCTGCGGCAGGCGCTGGGCGATCTGGACGGTACGGTGGAATGCGGCGAACTGGGCGTGCGCGAGGAGACGCGCGGGCTGGTGCTACCGACCGCGATCTTCGCGCGGTGGCGCCGAGATTAAGCTGCACCTTACGTCGTCCCAGCGAAGGCTGGGACCTCAAGCGGCTCCTGTCACACGCTGTTACCGGGAGATCCCAGCCTTCGCTGGGATGACGTTTGTTGCGAGGTAGATCGACCCGCCGTCAGCTCCGCCCGATCCTGAGCGCCGCCCCGGCCACGATCGGGCCGCCGACGCACAGTAGCAGACTGGTCGCGCCGAGCAGTTTCAGCGCCCCTGCCCCGCCTTGGACCGCGCCCGCGCCGAAGATGACGAGCGGCAGCGCGAGCGGGAGCATCACCAGCCCGGCGACCGCGCCGCCGCCGCGCAGGCCCGCGACCAGCGCCGCCGTCGCCACCGCCAGCGCCGCCAGACCCGGCGTGCCGATCAGCAACCCGGCCTCGACCAGCAACAGCGTCCGCCCATCCATGCCCAGCAATGCGGCGGACAGGGCGGCGGCGAGCAGCATGGCGGGCGCGAAGCCAAGCCAGTGGCCGATCGTCTTGGCGAGCGCGATGGTGGTGTCGCTCCACCCGCGCGCGACCAGTTGGTCGACGACACCGCTGTCGAGGTCGGGCGCGATCAGCCGCTCGATCGGCAGCAGCGCGGCGAGCAGCGCCGCCGCCCACGCGACCCCGCCGCCGATCCGCGCGAGCAGCGCCGCATCCGGCCCGACCGCGAAGGGAAACAGCGTGGCGACGAGCAGGAAGAACGCGACCGGGAGCAACAGCCCGCCGCCGCTCCACGCGCGGCGCACTTCGCGCAACGTAAGCGCGATCACAGCGCCAGCACTTCGGCATCAGGCAGCGCTACGGCCACATGGCTGGCGACCAGCACCGCGCCGCCACCCGCGCGGTGGGTGGAAATCGCCGCTTCCAGCCGGTCGAGCGAGGCGGCGTCGAGGCCATTGGCCGGCTCGTCGAGCAGCCACAATGGTGCCGCGGCGGCGATGACGCGGGCGATGGCGGCGCGGCGCTTCTGCCCGGTCGACAGCATCCGCACCGGCACGTCGCCGAGCGTGTCGATCGCCATCGTCGCCATCGCGTGGGCCACCCGATCGCGCGTGCCGTCGAGCGCCGCCCAGAAGCCGAGCGCCGCCGCCAGCGGTTGTTCGGCGTCGAGCGCGGTGCCTTCGGTCAGCAAAGCGGTCGTGCCACCGCGCGTCACCGTTCCGGCGACAGGCGCGAGCAGGCCGGCGGCGATCCGCACCAGCGTCGACTTGCCGACGCCGTTCGGCCCCTGCACCAGCAGCGCGTCGCCCGCCGCCAGCACGAACGATCGATCGGCGAACAACACCCGCCCCCCGCGCCTAGCCGTCACGCCCGCGAAAGCGAGCAGGGTCAATCGCCGTCCTCCAGCGCGTGCATGTCGTCGTCGGACAGGCCGAAATGATGGCCGACCTCATGCACGATGACGTGGCGGATCAGGTCGTGGAGATCGACGCCGGTTTCGCACCATTCGGCGAGCAACGGCTGGCGATAGAGGTGGATTTGTTCGGGATAGTCGATCGCGTCGAACGCCGATTTCTCGCCCACCGGCCGGCCGCGATACAGGCCGGTCAGCTCATAGGGGTCCATGTCCATTTCGGCGAGGGTCGCGTCGTCGGCGAATTCCTCGACGAACAGGACGGCGTTGGCGAGATGCCCGGCGAAGGGTTCGGGGATACGCGCTAGCGCCTCGCGCGCCAACGCTTCCATCTCCCCGGCGGTGGGGGCTCTTCGCGCTTGATCGGCCATGGTTCAAGCAATAGGCCGCTCCGGGTCGAGGACACAAGGGAGGGATCATGGAGCCGCTGAGCCAGGCCGAACGCGCCGATGCGCTGGACGGATTGCCCGATTGGGATCACGATGCGGCGCGCGACGCGATCGTGCGCAGCTTCACCTTCGATAATTTCAGCCAGGCGTTCGCGTTCATGGCGCAGGTCGCGTTGCTGGCGGAGAAGGCCGATCACCATCCCGAATGGTCGAACATCTACAACCGCGTCGACATCTTGCTAACCACCCACGACGCGGGCGGCCTGTCGGAGCGCGACATCGACATGGCGCAGGCGATCGATTCGCTGGTCGAATAGGGTTTAGCGCCGCGCCCGCATATGTTTGCGCAGCGCGCCGGGGAACCAGCGCGCGGCGAAGCGCATCCGCCGCGCGGTCGGCCCGACCGGCACCAGCACGGGGCCGCCATGAACGGCGTCCCATGCCGCTTGCGCCACGGTTTCCAGCGGGGTGAACTCCAGCCCCTGCTCGCGCACGCGCTCGCGGATCGTGCGGTTGGTCCCGGTCAGCGTGCCGTCGAGCAGCGGCGTGTCGATGAAGCCGGGCATCAGCGCGCGCACGGCGATGCCGTCGGCGGCCCATTCGCCGTCGAGCGCTTCGGTGAGGCCACGCACGGCGAACTTGGTCGCCGAATAGACCGCCGCCCCGGCGGTGCCATAGATGCCGGCGGCCGAGGCGGTATTGAGCAGGCAGCCGCCGCTCGCTTTCAGATACGGGTGCGCGGCATGCGCGCCGAGCAACACGCCGGTCAGGTTCACCGCCACCGTCCGCTCGATCGCGGTTACGGCCATGTCGGCGAACACGCCGCCGGCGGCAATGCCGGCGTTGTTGAACACGACATCGATCGCGCCATCGGCGGCAAAAGCGGCGAGTGCCGCGTCCCATTCTACCGCCTGCGTCACGTCGAAGGCGAAGGTCGCCGTGTCGGCGGGCAGGTCCCCGGCGGTGCGCGTCAGCGTCGCCGCATCAATATCGGCAAGGCCGATTCGCCAGCCGCGCGCGGCGAACAACTGCGCGGTGGCGCGGCCGATGCCCGATGCCCCGCCGGTGATGAAGATCGATCGCGCCATGCGCGGCACTGTGCGCCCGGCGGCGGCGGGCGACAAGATCGTCAGTCGTCGGGCGGTATCTCGTCGGGCCAGAAATCGGGTGCGGGATCGGTGGCGGGGGCGGTCGCCGGGGGCAGCGTCGGCGTGGCGCCATTGAACGCGACGCGGATCGCGGCCCCCGGCCGGGTCGCCTGCTGGAAGATCGCCCGCACCTCGCGCCCGCCGCGCAACATGCCGGCGATCCATGGCGCACGCTCGGCGGTGAGGTAGCCGATCTGCACGCCGCGCGCGCTCATCACCATCACCGCGTCGGGATCGACCGGGTTGCGCGGTTCGAGCACCAGCAGCACCGGTTCGCCGGGCCGGCACAGCAATATCTCGAACCGGCGATTGCCCTTGCCCGTGCGGTTCGGATGGTCCGCGCCGACGACGTACAGACTCAGTTCACGCAAACTATCTGCTCCCGTCGCTGCGGCATGGAACGCAAATGGGCGCGCGGCGTCTGTTGGGCAACAAGGGCGACGCAGACGATTGCCCGAACAGGGACCGTCGATCCATGCCGCAACACAGTGCCGGAATTCTGCTCTATCGCCGCAAGCCGCAGCCGGCGGTGCTGCTGGTGCATCCCGGCGGTCCGTTCTGGGCGCGGCGGCAGGCCGGCGCGTGGCAGATCCCCAAGGGCCATGTCGAACCCGACGAGGCGGTCGAGGATGCGGCACGGCGCGAGGTGGCCGAGGAACTGGGGGTGACGGTCGCCGGGCCGCTCGCGCCGCTGGGCGTGGTCAAACAGTCGGGCGGCAAGTCGGTGTCGGCGTTCGCCGCCGAACAGGATGTCGACACGCAGCGGATCACCAGCATGACGTTCGAGATCGAATGGCCACCGCGCAGCGGCCGGCGCCGCGCCTTTCCCGAAGTCGATGCCGCGCGCTGGATGCCGGTCGCCGAGGCGCGGACGATGATGCTCAAGAGCCAGTTGCCGTTGCTCGACCGGATCGTGCCGTTGCTGGGGGGATGACCCAGATACCCCTCGTCATTCCCGCGCAGGCGGGAATCCATTGACGCTGACGGTAGCGTCTCTTTCGAGGCGTCAGCGTGTATGGATTCCCGCCTGCGCGGGAATGACGAAGCATTGTTACAACTGGTGGACCGTAACCGGCGCCTCTTCCGCCCGCGTCAGCGTGTTGCGCAGCGGCAGGACGAACGGGGCCGCCGCGATTTCGAACACGTCGCCTTCCTGCGTCGCGATCCCGTCCGAGAACGACAGCGTCGCCGTGCCGAAGAAGTGGACATGGATGTCGCCAGGACGACGGAACAGCGCGTATTTGAAGTGGTGATGTTCGAGGTTCGACAGGCTGTGCGACATGTTCGCCTCGCCCGACAGGAACGGCTTTTCCCAGATCGTCTCACCGTCCCGCACGATGCGGCTGGTGCCCTCGACGTGTTCGGGCGGGGTGCCGACCAGCAGTTCGGGGCCGAGCGACGCCTGACGCAGCTTGCTGTGCGCCAGCCAGAGGTAGTTGTGGCGTTCGGTCACATGGTCCGAAAACTCGTTGGCGAGGGTCAGGCCGATGCGGTGCGGCGTGCCGTCGGGACCGATCAAGTAGATGCCGGCCAGTTCGGGCTCCTCGCCGCCGTCCTGCGCGAAGGCGGGCATGGTGAAGTCGCCGCCCGGGGCCACCATCTGGCTGCCGTCGCCCTTGTAGAACCATTCGGGCTGCTGGCCGACTTCGCCTGCCGCGGGCTTGCCGCCCTCGACCCCTTCGAGGAACATCCGCATCGAATCGGTCTGAGTTGCCGCTTCGGCCGCCGCGCGGTGCATCTTGTCGCGCCCCTCGGCGGAGCCGAGGTGGGTGAGGCCGGTGCCGGTCATCACGACATGCGCCGGGTCCGCGTGGTCGATCGGCGATCCGATCTGGCCGGCGTCGAACAAGGCGGTCAGGTCGACCGCCTCGCCCTGCCCCAGCGCGGCGATGGTGTCGGCGATCGACTGGCCCGCCTCGATCGCGCGCAAGGCGAGATCGCGGACGCTGGCAACGCCGGGAACGATATGCGCGCCGCTGTCGGTCGCGGCGATGACGGCGCGGCCGGGGGCCACGCGCTGCAACAGGCGGAGAGTCATCGGAAGGTTCCTTACTTGAAGACGTCGGTATCGGCGGGAACATCGGCGATCGGGTTCGTGACCTTCGATCCCCACAGCGCGTAGAACAGGATGTAGAGCTCGCACGCGGCGGTCAGCAGGAACGACCATTGCAGGCCGTATTTGTCGGCCAGCCAGCCCTGTACCACCACCAGCGCGCCGCCGGCGATCGCCATGATGAGCAGCCCCGAGCCTTCCTCGGTCAGCGGTCCCAGCCCCTTGATGCCGAGCGTAAAGATCGTCGGGAACATGATCGAATGGAACAGCCCGACGAGGATCAGCGACCACATCGCGGCGGGCCCGTTCAGGAAGGTGGCACCCAGCATCACGACGAACGCGCCGATCGAGAAGAACGCCAGCACCTTGGCCGCATCGACCTTCTGCATCACGAAGCTGCCGACGAAACGACCGATCATCATCCCGCCCCACAACAGCGTCAGATAGCGCCCGGCGAGTTCGTTGGTGACGTTGGCGATGTCGGGCTGGCTGACGAAGTTCACGAACAGGTTGGCGACGCCGATCTCGGCGATCAGGTAGATGAAGATCGCGGGCACGCCGAACACGAGGTTGCGGTGGTTCCACAGCGAATGCTTCCGGCGCTCTTCCTTGGCGACGCGGCTGGTCGACGATCCCATCGCGGGGAGCGGGAAGCGCGCGATGATGACCGCCAGCACGACCAGCACGATCGTGACCAGCACATAGGGCAGGATCACCGACTGCGCGTCGGCCATCCGTTCGGCCTGCGTCAGCACCGTGCCCGCCTCCGCCGTGCCGCCCTTCGACCGGCCGAGGATCAGATACGCGCCGAACAGCGGGGCGAGCATGGTGCCCGCCGAGTTCATCGCCTGCACCAGATTGAGCCGCGACGATGCGGTGGCCGACGGGCCGATCACCGCGACATAGGGGTTGGCCGCGACCTGCAGCAGCGTGATGCCGCTGGCGATCACGAACAGCATCACCAGCGTGACGCCGTACGACGGCAGGCTGGCGGCCAGCACCATGCCCGCCGCACCCGCCGCCATCACCAGCAATCCGATGACCAGCGACTTCTGATAGCCGATCCGCTCGATCAGCTTGGCCGACGGGATCGAGGCGAAGAAATAGGCGATGAACCACACGCTTTCGATCAGCGTGGTCTGGGTATAGTTCAGGTCGAACACGCTGCGCAGATGCGGCAGCAGCGTGTTGTTGATGACCGTGATGAAGCCCCACATGAAGAACAGGCTGGCGAGCAGCGTCAGCGCCGAGGTGTAGTTGCCCCCCGGCGGCGCGGCGGTCACACCGCGCGCGGAAGTGATCGGTGCCGGCATCTTGTCGCAAACTCCCCTTATTTATATGACAATGGCCGGCGTCGGTAGGCGACACCCGCTTGCCCTAAACGTTTTTGTCTGACTATATGGCGGAAGGCACCGCGTCAACGGTCGCGGCGGAGGGGAGATGGAAGCAATGAAACGGTGGGCTCTGGCCACGGTGGCGGTCGCGGCGACGATCAGTTCGGCGCAGGCCGCCGATGCGAAACGCGAAGCCGCCGGACGGCTAAAGGACGGCACCGCCATCGAGGCGATCGTGCTGACCAACGCGAAGGGCGTGTCGGCGCGCATCCTGTCCTATGGCGCGACGCTGCAATCGCTGGTCGCCCCCGACCGCGCCGGCAAGCGCGCCGACGTGGTGCTCGGCTATGACGATGTCGCGACCTATGAATCGCGCCCCAATTATTTCGGGGTGAGCGTCGGGCGCTATGCCAACCGGATCGCCGGCGGCAAGTTCAGCCTCGACGGGCGCAGCTATCAACTGACGCAGAACGACAAGACCAACTCGCTCCACGGCGGAACCCAGGGGTTCGACAAGCGCGTGTGGCAGGTGGCCGACGTGAAGTCCGGGGCGACCGCGTCGGTGAAGCTGACGCTGGTCAGCGCCGATGGCGATCAGGGCTATCCGGGGCAGTTGACCACCGCCGTCACCTATTCGCTGAACGATGCCGGCGACCTGACCATCGCGTTCGACGCGGCGACGACCAAGCCGACGATCGTCAACATGACGAACCACGCGATCTTCAACCTGAGCGGTGAAGGCGCGCCCGGCGGCACCGGACAGCACCGGCTGACCGTCCCGGCGGGCAGCTACACCCCCGTCGACGCGCGGCTGATCCCGACCGGCCAGATCCGCCCGGTCCACGGCACGGTGTTCGATTTCACCAAACCCCGGCTGATCGCCGACGGCATCCGCGACGGACGCGACGAACAGATCCGGCTGGGTCAGGGCTACGACCATAATTTCGTGCTCGACAAGGGGCCGACGCCCACGCCCGAGCTGGCTGCGCGGCTGGAGGACGGCCTCAGCGGCCGGGTGCTCGAAGTATTGTCGACCGAACCGGGCATCCAGTTCTATACCGGCAACTTCCTTGACGGCACTTATGTCGGCAAGCAGGGGCATCTGTATCGCATGGGTGACGGCATCGCACTGGAACCGCAGAAATTCCCCGATTCGCCCAACCAGCCGACCTTCGCCTCGGCCCGGGTCGATCCGGGCAAGCCGTACCGCCACGTCATGATCTATCGCCTTTCCACGACCCGCTGATCCGAAAGCTCCGCTCGATGACCGACATGCCCCCCCTGCGCAGCCGCGCCTGGTTCGACAACCCCGACAATATCGACATGACCGCGCTGTATATCGAGCGCTATCTGAACTTCGGGCTGAGCCAGGAGGAATTGCAGTCGGGCAAGCCGATCATCGGCATCGCCCAGACCGGCAGCGACCTTTCGCCCTGCAACCGCCATCACCTCGTGCTGGCCGAACGGCTGCGCGAGGGCATCCGCGAGGCGGGCGGGATCGTGCTCGAATTCCCGGTCCATCCGATTCAGGAAACCGGCAAGCGGCCGACCGCCGGCCTCGACCGTAACCTTGCGTACCTCGGCCTCGTCGAGGTGCTGTACGGCTATCCGCTCGACGGCGTGGTGCTGACGATCGGTTGCGACAAGACGACGCCGGCGTGCTTGATGGCCGCCGCCACGGTCAACATCCCGGCGATCGCGTTGTCGGTCGGTCCCATGCTAAACGGCTGGCACAAGGGCGAGCGCACCGGCTCGGGCACGATCGTGTGGAAGGCGCGCCAGATGCTGGCGGCGGGCGAGATCGACAACAAGGAGTTCATCCGCCTCGTCTCGTCGTCGGCGCCCTCGACCGGCTATTGCAACACGATGGGCACGGCGACGACGATGAACTCGCTGGCCGAGGCGCTCGGCATGCAGTTGCCCGGATCGGCGGCGATCCCCGCGCCGTATCGCGATCGGCAGGAGATCGCGTACCACACCGGCAAGCGCATCGTCGACATGGTGCGCGAGGACCTGAAACCCTCCGACATCCTGACGCGCGACGCATTCCACAACGCGATCAAGGTCAATTCGGCGATCGGCGGATCGACCAACGCGCCGATCCATCTGGCGGCGCTCGCCCGGCACACCGGCATCGACCTGCCGATCGAGGACTGGCAGGAACAGGGGCACAAGATCCCGCTGCTGGTGAACCTGCAACCCGCCGGCGAATATCTGGGCGAGGATTATTACCGCGCGGGTGGCGTGCCGGCGGTCATCAACCAGTTGATGGGCCAAGGGCTGATCGCCGAGGATGCGATGACGGTGAACGGCAAGACGATCGGCGAGAATTGCCGGTCGGCCACCATCGAGGATGAAAAGGTCATCCGCCCGTTCGGCCAGCCGCTCAAGGAAGAGGCCGGGTTCATCGTCCTGAAGGGCAATCTGTTCGACGCGGCGGTGATGAAGACCAGCGTGATCGGCCCCGAATTCCGCCAGCGCTACCTCTCCAACCCGAACGACCCCGAAGCATTCGAGGGGCCGGCGGTCGTGTTCGACGGGCCGGAGGATTATCACCACCGGATCGACGATCCCGCGCTCGGCATCACGCCCGAGACCTTGATGTTCATGCGCGGTGCCGGGCCGATCGGTTATCCCGGCGCGGCGGAGGTCGTGAACATGCGGCCGCCGGCGTATCTCATCACCGAAGGCGTCCATGCCCTGCCCTGCATCGGCGACGGGCGGCAGTCGGGGACGTCGGGCAGCCCGTCGATCCTGAACGCCTCGCCCGAAGCGGCGGCGGGCGGTGGCCTCGCGCTGCTGCGCACCGGCGACCGGGTGCGGATCGATCTGGGCAAGGGCAGCGCCGACGTGCTGCTGTCGGACGAGGAACTGGCGGTTCGCCGCCAGGAGCTGGAAGCTGCTGGCGGGTATCGCTATCCCGCATCGCAGACGCCGTGGCAGGAAATCCAGCGGTCGGTGGTCGGCCAGATGTCGACCGGCGCGATTCTGGAAGGGGCCGAAGCCTATCAGCGCATCGCCCAGACGCAGGGCCTGCCGCGCGATAATCACTAAACGCGGCTTCGAGCGAACACAGGCGGCGCGGTTCGACACGAACCGCGCCGTTTTTGGTTTAAGGACCCACCGCCGTGCAGCGTCGTTTCCCTTGCATAACGATGTGAGAGGAACCGCCATGGCCGATGCCACCGCCGCCGAACTGGCCGACACGATCGACGATGCGATGCTGGCCAAGACCCGGCCGCCGCTCGGCGCGATGGCGCTGCTCGGGATTGCGGCGGGGGCGCAGATCGGTTTCGGCGGTATCGGCTATCTGGTGGCGCAGGCCGGTGGCACGCCCGGCGGCGCGGTGCAGTTGCTGTCGGGCATCGCCTTTTCGGTCGGGCTGATGCTGGTGATGGTGACGGGGACACAGTTGTTCACCGGCAATACCATGCTGGTGCTGCCTGCCGCGCAGGACCGGCTTTCCATCGGCGAGACGCTGCGCGACTGGAGCGTGGTGTGGATCGCCAATCTGGTCGGCAGCATCGCGGTCGCCGCCTTGTTCGTGGCGGCGGGCGGGCCGCAAGCGATCGACGGCGCGGTCGGCGCGGCGGCGCTCAAGACCGCGACCACCAAGCTCGGCAAGGACTGGGTCGAGCTGATCGCCTCGGGCATGCTCGCCAACATGCTGGTGTGTCTTGGCGTATGGATGGCGACGGGTGCCAAGTCGATCGGCGGCAAGATCGCGGCCGTGATCGGGCCGGTCGCGCTGTTCGTCGCGGGCGGTTTCGAACATTCGGTGGCGAACATGTCGCTGTTGCCGATCGCCTGGGGCATCGATCCACAGGCGGTGCCGATCGGCGCGGCGGCGTTCAACGTCGCGCTGGCGACGCTCGGCAACATTCTCGGCGGATCGCTGGTCGCGATCGTGCTGGCGGCGGGGCATCGCAAGCTGCGTCAGGGTACGCCGACATGAAAGAGGCCGCCGGGGTCTCTCAACACCCGACGACCTCAAGCATGGTCAGCGGCCGGAAGTTCCAGCCCGGGAGACCATGCGAGCCGCATGTGGCCGAACCGTGCGTTGGCTGGGAGAGGATACTCCCCGCACGATCCGTTGTGCCTAGCGGCGCGTCTCCCGAACGAACTGAACCGAACCCACTGCTGAACCATGAGACATCGGATCACCTCCTTTCGCTAGTTAAAGCCGTTACGCCCCGACTGGTAGCGCGACCCGAATGTGTGCCATCGCCGCGATGGTTACAAGCCTTGAATTACGCGCATGCTGCACCGATCATCGCTCGCCGCCGGGACGGCAGCGCGCCACGACATCGCCGATCGACCGGTCGCCGGGCAGCCGCCCGATCGGGCCGTCGCCACCGCCGACTCCGATCGTCCGCGCCTTGGCCAGCGCGTCGAGGAATGTTTGTCCGGTCGTCACCGCCGCCTCCAGCGCGCCGTCGATCCGCTTGGCCGGGAAGGTCGCGGCGGCATCGGGCGTGAACAGGCGGATCGCGCTGCCCTCCCCCGCCGCCACGAAGACGATTCGCCGCGCCTGCGGGTCGCAGCGGACCGCGAAGCGAAGCGCCTCGCCGCTGTCGTAGCGCGCGGCGCTGCCGCTGGCGGATGCCTGAAACCGCCAGGTGCCGGCAAGCGGTGCCGCACCGTCGAGTTCGGGCGTAGGCAATTCGCCGGGAGCCAGCGGTCGCGGGCTGGCGATGACGGTCGGCGTCGCGACAGGGGTCGGCGTCGGCGATGGCGCGGGCGTCGGCTCGACCGAACAGGCGGCGAGCAGCAGCGCCAGCGCCGTCGCCGCGCCGGCCTTCACCGGCGGCAGTCCTCGGTCACGCGCAGGATCTCGGCCCATGCCGGCAGCACCAGCCGCCCGACGCCCGCCCCTTCGATCACGAACCGGCCCCGGCTGAACCCGATCGCATCGAGCAGCCGGTCGCCGGCGGGCAGCGTCAGCGCCACGCCACCCGCGACCGGCCGCACGGCCATGCTGCGCTGGGTGCTCGACGTGCGGATCGCGATCGTGCCGGGGGCGGGACGGCTGCTCGCCAGCATCAGCGTCACCTGACCGGCGCCCGCGTCGCAGCGCAGCGTCGCAAGGGTAGCACCGCCGCGCGCGCCATAGGTCGCGACCGATCCGTTGCCCAGACCACGATACTGCCAGTCGCCCGGCGTCACCGCATCATCGCGCCAGTCGCCGGCGGCGGGCGGCGGCGCGACGACCGCCACGGGGCGTACCGGCGGAACGGGATCGGGCATCGCCGCCGGCGGCGCGGCGGGCGGCACGCAGGCGGCGAGCAGGACGAGCGGAGCGAAGGGCAACAGGATACGCATGGCGGCCCTTATGGGCGAAGCGTCCCGCCCCCTCAACCGCTTAGGGCCGATCGACATTCAGCCGGCCGTGACGCCAGCAAAGACCATTTCCGTCACCCCGGACTCGTTCCGGGGTCCACGGTGCAGCGATCGATGCCGTTCGAAGCACTTGCGACAGCGTTCGCGGCCAGGTGGACCCCGGAACACGTCCGGGGTGACGAAGGAAGGTGGTGTTTTCGACGACGGACTGCACCGGAAGAGCCGAATGCCGATCCGGCTTGGGACCGTTCGGCGGCTCCGACGCCACCGGTCGTTCGCCATCTTTTGCCGGGAAGCGTGGCATGATATTAGTCGGACAAAATAACATACTTGGGTGAAGGATAGTGGATTGGCCGACTCCTGCTGCACTGGCGCGTCACGTCGCGCGTTCCTGAAGCATGCGGGGAGCGGCGCGCTGGCCGCCGGTCCGCTTCTGACCACCGCCGGGCAGGCCGTCGCAGCGCCACCTCCCGCAACGATGCAGGGTCCGGTGGCGAAGCTACGGCCATTCGACCTCGCCGACGTGACGCTGGCCGACAGCCCGTTCCTCCACGCGCAGCACAAGACCGAAGCCTATCTCCGGTCGCTCGTGCCCGACCGGATGCTCCACAATTTCCGCAGGAACGCGGGCCTCGCCCCCAAGGCACCGGTCTATGGCGGCTGGGAATCCGAACCGGCGTGGGCCGAAATCAACTGCCATGGCCATACGCTGGGCCATTATCTGTCGGGCTGCGCGCTGGCGTGGCGCTCGACCGGCGACACCGACTATCGCCGCCGGATCGACCATATCGCGCGCGAGCTGGCGGCGTGCCAGCAGGCGGCGAACTCCGGCCTCGTCTGCGCCTTTCCGGGCGGCGCGGCACTGATCGCCGCCCATCTGCGCGGCGATCCGATCACCGGCGTGCCGTGGTACACGCTGCACAAACTCTATGCCGGCCTGCGTGACGCCGCGCTGCTGGCCGACAGCGCAGGCGCCCGCGCGGTGCTGTTGCGCTTCGCCGACTGGGCAGTCGTCGCCACCCGGCCGATGGGCGATGCGCAGGTCGAAACGATGCTGGAAACCGAACACGGCGGCATGAGCGAGATCTTCGCCGACCTCTATGTCATGACCGGCAACGCCGACTATCGCACCACCGCCGAACGCTTCGCGCAAAAGGCGATCCTCGCGCCGCTGGCGAAGGAGCGCGATCATCTCGACGGGCTGCACGCCAACACGCAGATCCCCAAGATCATCGGCTATCACCGCCTGTGGGAAGTGACCGGCAAGGCCGAGTATGCCAGCGCCGCGACCTTCTTCTGGCGCACCGTCGCGCAGACCCGGTCGTTCGTGACCGGCGGGCATGGCGACAACGAACATTTCTTCGCCGCCGCCGACATCGCCGACCATGTCTTTTCGGCCAAGGCATCGGAAACCTGTTGCCAGCACAACATGCTGCGCCTCACCCGCGCGCTGTTCCTGCACGATCCGCAGGTGGCCTATGCCGATTATTACGAACGCACGCTCTATAACGGCATCCTCGCCTCGCAGGACCCCGACAGCGGCATGGCGACCTATTTCCAGGGCGCGCGGCCGGGCTACATGAAGCTCTATCACACGCCGGAGGACTCGTTCTGGTGCTGCACCGGCACCGGCATGGAAAACCATGTCAAATATCGCGACTCGATCTATTTCCAGGGTGACGACGCACTCTATGTGAACCTGTTCATCCCCTCGACGGTGCGCTGGCAAGCGAAGGACGCGGTCGTGACGCAGGTCACGCAGTTTCCCGATACCGCCGACACGCGACTGCGCTGGTCCTCGCCCCGCCCGGTCGATGCCACGCTGAAACTGCGCCATCCGCAATGGAGCGCCACCGCCACCGTGCTGGTCAACGGCGTCGAAACCGTCCGCTCGATCACGCCCGGCCGCTATATCGACGTGCAGCGGACGTGGCGCAAAGGCGACGAGGTCGAACTGCGCCTGGTCCTGCGCTCCGCCGTCCATGTCGCGCCGACCGCGCCCGACATCGTCGCCTTCACCCATGGCCCGCTGGTGCTGGCCGGGGCGCTCGGGCGGCAGGGTCTTGCGCCCGGCGCGGACATCATCGTCAGCGAACGCAGATATGGCGAGTATAACGACACGCCGGTCGCGGTCCCGGTCCTTGCCGGCAATCCCGACGCACTGGTCGCGGCGATCCGCCCCGGCCCGGGGGCGCTGGAATTCACGATCCCCGCCGCCGACGGCGCGCCGGTGCGGCTGATCCCCTACCACCGCATCGCGCACGAACGCTATGCGACCTACTGGAAACTGGGCGGGAGCGGCGAAGCCGCGTGATGTGGGGACCCTATCGTCTGCACTCAATGGCTCCCCATGAGGCGCGACGATAGGCTCGCCCTTATCCAGCGCCTGCCTCTCAGCGTGTCCGACAAGGTGCTGTGCCGGGTGGTGGCGTAGTCGGTCACATAGCAATGCCGACGTGATACCATCCTGCTCTGGTTCGAGAAGAAGTGGCTCGATGGCTTACCTGACACACTTTCTGAACCTGACACTTTCAATAGATTTCCGTGCTGGCGCTTAGGGTTGAAGGAGATTTTGCCGCTTTTGACCGGCGCTCAAATATGCATAGAATGCACAGCCATCAAAGGAGATCGTTCCCATGGATGGCATTACTCGAACCAAGCATTTTACTCAGCGCTTGCAGCAGCGTGCCCTCACTGAAGCCGTGGTATCGGCCTTACTTCACTACGGCGAGCGCCGGTCGTCCCGACATGGTATCGACAGTCTCATCTTCACCAAGACAGCGCTGGTCGATATTAACAATGAACTCGGCTCAGCCGTGTTCAAGGCGTGTGAGAAGCGCCGCAATGCCTACCTCATCGTCTCGGAGCAAGGCATGCTCATCACCGCCGCCCGCAGCCATTGTAAAACGGTTCACTGAGGCGGCTATGGACATCATTGAGATGAAGCTCGCCGGTGAACGCATCGCCATTACCCTATATCGCGCGGTTGGCAGTTGGACCAAGACGCGACACATCAGCGCCGGAGAGGCATTCGCGTTGAGCCTACTGCTTACGAGCGAGGCTCAGGAGCAGGCCCTGAACTTCGAAGTCGATGCTGGCGTGTCGCTTCAAATCGAGAACCGGCCCTATGACCGCGCATGGCTCGGAATCGACGACAGGTATGGTGGTCGAAAACTCGTAGCGTGCCTTGAAGGTGACCTCATCCGGGAGGTGGGGCGATGCCTGCGCAGCCTACATATCACCGCGAACAACCCTTCCTCCCCGCAGAGCATGACACGCACATTTCGAGTAGAGCATTGCTATCTCGACGAGTGACGCGCCTTCACCGCGCTCGTTCAATGAGCGCCGACAACTGGTTGCCCGTGCCGACCTTCATGCGATTGGCGTTGAGCGTGCTGTTGGTGCTCGGGTCGTAATAGCCCAGCAGCATGGCGTTGCGGTCGAGCGCCTTCTGCTTCCCGCCACCCTGCTCCTCGATATAGCCGATGACGATCCGGTTCGCGTTCAAGATGGGCGTGCGCGCCATATGACCTCCTGTTCAATGAGGCTCGATGCTTTCACCGAAACAAGAAATAGTCGAACTAAATGAACTACTTGACGCATTCCAGAACTGGAGCGAGTCCTTCTGGAATGACCAAGCGCATCGCCATCTACACCCGTGTCTCGCAGGACTCCCAGACCACCGAGAACCAGCGCCGCGAGCTTGTCGCCGTCGCTGAGCGCAACGGCTGGGAGATCACGGCTGAGTTCACCGACCACGGCATCTCCGGTGCCAAAGGCCGCGACAAGCGCCCCGGCTATGATGCCTTGATGAAGGCCGTGGCACGCCGGGAGATCGACATGGTGGCAAGCTGGGCCGTGGACCGGCTCGGACGTTCCCTTCAGAATCTCGTCGGCTTCCTCACTGAGATCAACGCAAAGGGGGTGGACCTCTACCTCCACCAGCAGGCGCTCGACACTTCGACGCCCAGCGGACGCGCCATGTTCGGCATGCTCAGCGTGTTCGCCGACTTCGAGCGCGAACTCATCCGCAGCAGGATCATGGCGGGGCTCAGCCGCACCACCAAGCGGTCTGGGCGACCGCCCCTCGACCCTGAGAAGGTTGAGCGTATCAAACGCTCCCTCACTAAGGGCGTCAGCATCAACGCCACGGCCAAGAAGCTCAGGGTCGGTGTCGCGACCGTCCACCGCCTCAAGCAGCAAATGGCGCAAGCCGCTTGATCTCAGTGGAGAGCCGTTAGCCCCCTGTTGAGGCCCTCAACCACACATTGAACTCGGCGATGGTCATCACCTGACCGGGTTGCGCCGCTGCCGCCTTAATACGCTCGACGAACTCGGGTGACACCTCGCCCCGGCATATTGGGCAGGGCTCGTCCGTCCCGTCGTCGTCGCACCGCCCATCATGCTCAATCACAATCGCGGAGCCTCCACCACATGACCAATAGCACAGGCTTGGCCGTATCGCTTGACCAGCATCGGGACGGGGAAAACCGCGATGGCTCGGACAATGCTTCAGCCATCACTGACCGTCTCCTGCCTCCCCAGTCGCCTCAGTGCGGATACCTTGCCACGCCGCTCCATCCTGTAAGCGGCACCACCATACAGAAATCGGTAGAAAACCAATCGTTTAGGCCACAGTCTCGTTCTGACTGTAGCCCACCGGTGTTGCCCAAGACGATCACCAACCGTCAGGCAAGTGTCTTAGATCATACGAAAAGTGATGAGGCCAACTGTAGATGGCTGACCCGTCAGCCATCTATGGGCTGCGTATGGAGATGAGAAAGATCAAGGCCCGGATACGTGATCGTCGAAATGGCTCCGTAGAGCAGCTTTGGGCTATAACCTTGCCCATAGGAATCAGCGACCGCGCCCGCACCTGGAGATGTAGTCCAACCACCAAGAGTTAGCGCGACATCACGGTCGATCTTAGCTTCACGCAACCCATCTCGAAATCGATGTCTGAAAGCATGAAAGCATGTCCTATCGCTAATCGCATCGCACGATATTAGAAATCTCGCGAACCACTTCGAAAACTTTCCTGAATATAAACCCAACGAATCCTCCGAAAGATCGGGAAACAACCGTTCGTCTTTTGCTCGACGACGATCATCGACATATTTGGCAAGGCCAATCCGCAGAAGTTCGGGATGGACAGGCACGACGCGATAGCTCGCCGCAGTCTTTAACCTTTTGCCATCTCCCTCTGTCGCCGACACTACAAAGCATAAAATGCCGTCGATTTCGCGCACATCGCTTGTCAGCATCTGACATATTTCGCCTTGTCGGAGCCCACCCCATAGCGCGATCAAAGGTATCCAAAATCTGGCTCTTCGGGGCCGGTTCTTCCCCTGACATGCGTATCCGTTCTCATCGTTTCGACACCCCCGGTAGACAGGTGCGTCGAAGATGCGCTGTAGCTGCCACATCGCGAAAGGAAGTCGTTTGTCGCGCGCCATCTGCGTCTCGACGATCCGCAACCCACATGCGGGATTGCGATGGATAAGCTCTTCTTTAACTGCCCAGTTGAACAGGCTGGATAGCTTGTTCATGTATTCGTTGATGTTGGCGACGCTCATGGCTTCGACGCCCTGCTTCTCGGCCTGCGCGGCGACCTCACGCGGCGATAAATCCGGCCAGCGCTTCCTCGCATTTGGCGGCAGCTTTCGAAGCACCGCCAGCACGCCTCGACACGCATCCCGCGAAATAGCGGCAAACGCCATGTCGCCACCCACGATAGCCGTGATCGTAGCGAACGTAGAGCGATAAACGATTGCGCTCTTTGCTGTCCTACTGATCGTCGGATCAGTCAGATACCGCTCGCAAACCTCCGCGAACGTCAAACTGCCGGACCCATGCAGATTTGGAAGAAATGGATGGGGGTTGATCGACGGTGCAGCACTGGCTGGCTGGTCCTGACCCGCTGCCACCCCGCTGATTCCCCGCAAAGCCTCAAACTGCCTCTCAATCTCGTAGGCAGTCGCTTTTACGGATCGTCTGGCAACAGTGAGAGAGGCTGTATTTAGCGACCGATTTATCCGGGATTTGCCAACGATATCGAGCAAGTCAGCCGGAACGCGCGTTCGATACTGATAGACTGAGCCTCGACGCCACAAGCCGCATGGCAGTTTTTTAGGCGACACCCGTGGGCTACAGTTGGCCTCATCACTTTTCGTATGATCTAAGACACTTGCCTGACGGTTGGTGATCGTCTTGGGCAACACCGGTGGGCTACAGTCAGAACGAGACTGTGGCCTAAACGATTGGTTTTCTACCGATTTCTGTATGGTGGTGCCGCTTACAGGACTCGAACCTGTGACCCCCGCATTACGAATGCGATGCTCTACCAACTGAGCTAAAGCGGCGTGGGACGCGGTTGGCGTCCAGGCGGCGGCGCTTACCAAGGCCGGCGGCGGCTGGCAAGCGGTTCGTGCATGTTTTGGCGGGCCGCCCCCGGCTTTACGGCTCGTTTACCACGGAGGGCGCACAAGGGGCTGGATCGGGCAGGTTTCGCCCATGGGGACGGTGAGATGGACATGGCGCGCGGACCGGGCGAACAGCGGGGCGAGGACGATCGCGACGGCATCGGCGGCGAGACGGTCGCGATCGGCACCGACGAACGCCGGATGCAGGTGCGCGCCTATAATCACTGGATCGCGCTGCTGCGCGGTCAGAACTGCCCCGCGATCGCCGATCTCGATCCGGCCGGCATCGCCGATTTCGGCCCGTACAGCGTGCTGCTCGATTTCACGGCGGGCGTGGCTGACCCGGCGATCCGCTTTCTCGGCCATGCGCTGCGCACCGAATGCGGCGCCAGTGATTCGATCACGCGGTTGAGCGAGGTGCCGGCGCGCTCGTTGCTGTCGCGGCTGACCGATCACTACCTGCAGATCATCGCCAATCGCGCGCCGATCGGCTTCGAGGCCGAATTCACCGGCACGCGCGGCTTTCCGATGATGTATCGTGGCATCCTGATGCCGTTTTCGTCGGATGGCGAGGCGATCGACTATCTGTACGGCGTCATCAACTGGAAGGAGGTCGTCGATGCGGCCACCCAGTCGCAGTTGCTCGCCGAGCTGGAGGAATCGCGCCGGGTCACGCCGCGTCCCACGCCCGGCGCCGCCGTCTGGGCCGATGGGCCGAGCGCGGGACTGAGCGAGCTACGGACCGATACCGATACCTTGGCCGACCGGCTCGCCACCGCCCGCACCGCCGCCGACAGTGCGCGGCTGGCCGGCAACGGCGCGCCCGGAGCGCTGGTCGAGGCGCTGTCGCAGGCCTATGACCTGATGATCGCCGCCGGGCAGGAACCCGCCGCCTTCGCCGCGTTGCTCGACGACGCAGGCATGCCGCCTGCAACCGACACGCCCGTCGAATCGGTCGTGCGGCTGGTGTTCGGCGGCGCACGGCTGGCGGATCATGTCGCGCTGTTCGGGGCCGCACAGCGCCAGGGCGTAACGCAAGGGACGTTTGGCGACTGGGTCGCGATACACCCCGGCGGCCTGCCCGCGCTGCTCGCGGCGGCAAACGTGATCGCCGACGCCGGCCCGTCGCCCTCACCCGCCGACCATGCCCGTATGGCGCAGGCGGTCGCGACGGTACCGATTGCGCCGGGCGACAACGAGTTCGTGCTGCTGCTCGCGCGGGCCGCCGGCAGCGGATCGGTCGCGGTTCTCGGCCGGGTCGACGGCGATCCGGCGACGCTGACCCGCGCAATCGCCCAGCTCGCCGCCTGATACCGCTATCCGTTTGAATTGCCTGACCTCCGGTGCATGGCGGCCACGCGCCTCCAGGCGGGTACGACGAGCACCTACGTACTATAATTACCGCAACGCGACATTTTGTTCGCGACTGCCACAAGGGTTGAGCCTGACATTGCGACGGCGCATAGCGCGCGCATGACACCAAAAGCCAAGCTCGCCCGCCCGCTGGAAACGCTGCTGGTCGACAGCGCCCTGCCCGGCGAACTCGAAGGCCTGGACGCCGCCGCGCGGAGCGATGCGGCGCAGTTCGTGGCAGCCACCGCCGCGCACCGCTCGCCCGGCACGGTCAGCGTCGCGCTGGAGACGCTGACCCGGGGTGACGCCCGGCGGATGCGGCTGGCGGTGGTCAACGACGACATGCCGTTCCTGGTCGATTCGATCGCGGGGACGATCGCCGCGCACAATATCGCGATCGACCGCATCCTTCACCCGGTGGTCAGCGTCACCCGTGATGCCGCCGGCACACTGACCGGCATCGATGGCGACGGCCGCCGCGAATCGATGATCTATATCGAGATGGAGCGCGCCGACGCCCGCGTCCGCCATGCGCTGATCGCCGAGATCGAACGTAACCTCGACCATGTCCGTGCCGCCGTCATCGACTGGCGGGCGATGCAGGCGGCGATGCAGGGCGATGCCGCCCGGCTGACCGCAAGTGCCGACACCGCCGAGGATGCCGCGCTGCTCGGCTGGTTCCTTGCCGGCAATCTGACGCAACTGGCGCATGAACGCTGGTCGCGCGACGGGGTGGTGTCCGACCGGCTCGGGCTGTCGCGCGCGCGGCTCGACGTGCCGCTGCTGGCGGACACCTCGCGCCAACGCGCGATCGAATGGTTCGACGCCGGCAACGTCCAGCCGCTGCTGCTCAAGTCGAACTGCATCTCGACCGTCCACCGCCGCGCGCCGATCGACCTGGTCCTCGTGCCCGTTCGCGACGGCGATCGCGTCACCGGCCTGTCGATCCACGGTGGCCTCTGGACCAGCGCCGCGCTCCAGGCCGAACCCGCCGACGTGCCGGTGCTTCGCCGCAACCTCACCGCGCTGCGCGCCAAGTTCGGCTTCGATCCGCAGGGCCATGCCGGCAAGGCGCTGGCGCACGCCATCTCGACGCTGCCGCACGACCTGACCACCGCGCTGCATCCCGAATCGCTCGAACAACTGGCGCTGACCGCCATGTCGGTCGCCGACCGGCCGCGCTCGCGGCTCGTGCTGATCCGATCGGCGCTGGGGCGGCATCTGTTCGCCTTCGTCTGGCTGGGGCGCGACGATGTGACGACGCAGCGCCGCCTCGCGATCGGCGACATGCTGGCGCAGGCGGCGAATGCGGCGATCCTCAACTGGTCGATCGCGATGGAGGATGGCGAGGCGGCGCTGCTGCGCTACGTCCTCGACCTGCGGCAGGATGGGCGGATGCCCGATGCCGCTGACCTCGACCGGCGGATCGAACGCATGGTGCGCGGCTGGCGCCCGGCGGTGGAGGCGGCGCTGGCCGAGCGCGTGCCCGAAGGGGCGACGCGCATGGCGCTGCGCTTCGCCAACGCCTTTCCCGCCAACTACCGCAATTCGAATCTTCCTGAGGAAGCGGCGCGCGACATCGTCCGCGTGGCCGGGCTGACCGATTCGGACAAGCGATCGGTCCGCATCATCGGCGGCGAGGGGCAGGCGTTGCGCATCAAGGTCTATCGTCGCGGCGGCGCGCTGGCGCTGTCGGATGCGGTGCCGGTGTTCGAGAATTTCGGCTTCCGCGTGGTCGAGGAACTGCCGACCCGGCTGGAGGACGACGAAAAGAGCTATATCCATGACTTCGAGGTCGCGTTGACCTCGGGCGGGCAACCGAAGTTCGATTACACCACGGTCGAACATGCGATCGAGGCGGTGCTGGAGAACCGCGCCGAGAACGACGCCTTCAACCGCCTGACCGTCGAGGCCGGCATCGCGCCCGCCGCCGTCGTGCTGCTGCGCGCATGGTTCCGCTATCTGCGCCAGACCGGGGTCAGCTACAGCCTCGCCACCGTGGTCGATGCGCTGCGCCGCGCGCCCGGAGTCGCCACCGCGCTGATCGAGCGGTTCAACGCCGCGCATGATCCGTCGCGGACCGATCGTGAGGCAGCGATCGACGCTGCCGATGCCGCGATCGAGGCCGGGCTCGACGCCGTCTCGGCGATCGACGACGACCGTATCCTGCGCAGCTATCGCGGCGTCGTCGCCGCCACGCTGCGCACCAACGCCTTCGCCCCCGCCGCCGCCGAAGCGCTCGCCTTCAAGCTCGACAGTGCGAAGGTGCCGGGCCTGCCCAAGCCGCTGCCGTGGCGCGAGGTCTTCGTCTACAGCCCCCGGGTCGAGGGCATCCACCTGCGCGCCGGCCCGGTCGCGCGCGGCGGCCTGCGCTGGTCCGACCGGCGCGATGATTTCCGCACCGAAATCCTCGGGCTGATGAAGGCGCAGCGCGTCAAGAACGCGGTGATCGTGCCGACCGGGGCCAAGGGCGGTTTCTACCCAAAGCAACTCCCCGCCCCCGCCAACCGCGACGCATGGATGGCGGAGGGGACCGAGAGCTACCGCATCTTCATCCGCACCCTGTTGTCGATCACCGACAACATCGTCGACGGCAAGGTGGTGCATCCTGAGCAGGTGACGATCCTCGACGGCGAGGACCCCTATTTCGTCGTCGCCGCCGACAAGGGCACCGCGACGTTCAGCGACGTCGCCAACGCGCTGGCGCTCGAACGCGGCTTCTGGCTGGGCGACGCCTTCGCCAGCGGTGGCAGCGTCGGCTATGACCACAAGGCGATGGGCATCACCGCCAAGGGCGGATGGATCTCGGTCCAGCGCCACTTCCTCGAACTCGGCACCGATGTGCAGACCCAGCCGATCGACGTGGTCGGCTGCGGCGACATGTCGGGCGACGTGTTCGGCAACGGCATGCTGTTGTCGAAGGCGATCCGGCTGAAGGCGGCGTTCGACCATCGCCACATCTTCCTCGACCCCGCGCCCGATGCGGCGGCAAGCTGGACCGAGCGCGACCGGCTGTTTCAGTTGCCCCGGTCGAGCTGGGCCGATTACGATCCCTCGCTGATCTCGGAGGGCGGCGGCGTGTTCCCGCGCACCGCCAAGACGATCCCCCTCACCGACCCCGTCCGCGCGATGCTGGGGGTGAGCGAGCGTGAGATGGAGCCGACCGCGCTGATTGCGGCGATCCTGCGCGCGGCTGTCGACCTGATCTGGTTCGGCGGCATCGGCACCTATGTGAAGGACCGCGCCGAAAGCCACCTCGACGTCGGCGATCCCGCCAACGACCGGATTCGCGTCGACGCGCAGACGCTGCGCGCCAAGGCGATCGGCGAAGGCGCGAACCTCGGCGTCACGCAGGCGGCACGCATCGCCTTCTCGCTGAACGGCGGGCGGATCAACACCGACTTCATCGACAATTCGGCCGGGGTCGATTGTTCGGACAACGAGGTCAACATCAAGATCGCACTGAACCGCGAGGTGATCGAGGGCCGCCTCGCGCTCGACGATCGCAACGCGCTACTGGCGCGGATGACCGACGACGTCGCGCATCTGGTGCTGGAGGACAACCGGCTCCAGACGCTGGCGCTCTCGGTGATGGAGAATGACGGACCCGTCGCGGTGCCGAGCTATGTCCGCGTCATCGAGATGCTGGAGGCGGCGGGCAAGCTCGACCGCGTGGTCGAGGGGCTGAGCGGCAACGACGATTATATCCGCCGCGCGCAGGACGGACACGGCCTAACCCGCCCCGAACTGGCGGTGCTGCTGGCCAGCGTCAAGCTGGCGCTACAGGACGCGATCGAACACGCGCCGATCGCCACCGACGACGACATGACCGGCGATCTGCTCGCCGCCTTCCCCACCGAGATGCGCGAGACGCAGCAAAAGGCGATCCTGTCGCACCGGCTGCGCGGAGAAATCGTCGCGACCAAGCTCGCCAACCGCATCGTCAACCGGCTGGGCGTGCTCCACGTCTATGAACTGGCCGAGGAGGAAGGCGCGGCGCTGGCCGATATCGCGGCGATGTTCGTCGCCGCCGAACGGCTGTTCGATATCGACGCGCTCTACGACCGGATCGAGGGGGCCGACATTCCCGAACGCGCGCGAATCGCGCTGCTCGACGAGGTGGCGGTCGGCATGCGCTCGCAGATCGCCGATCTGCTCCGCGCCTTTCCGGCCGGCACCAGCGCGGCGGAAGCGGTCGCGCATCTCGCCAAGGGGGTCGCCAGCCTCGCCACCCAGGCCAAGGCGCTGCTGCGCGCCGAAGCCGCGCAACAGCGCGACCGCATCGCCGGCGTATTGCAGGACGCCGGTGCGCCGCAGGATCTGGCGGGTCAGGTCGTGCGGCTGTTCGAACTCGACGGCGCGGTCGGCCTCGCCGATCTCGGCCGCCGGTTGAAGCTGGACGAGACGAAGCTGACGCAGGCGTTCACCCATCTGGGCTTCGCGCTGGGGCTCGACTGGGCGCAGGCGGTGGCGGCGCGCATCCAGACCGGCGATCCGTGGGAACGGCTGCTGATCGCCGGCCTCGCCCGCGATTTCCAGCAGTTGCGCTTCGACTTCCTCGGCCGGCGCGCGGGCAAGGACCCGCAGGCGGCGGTCGAGGCATGGCTGACCGTCAATGCCCCGCGCGTCGCGCAGTTCGCCGCGCTGGTCCACCGCGCGCGGCAGGCCCCGGTGCCGGGTGCTGCGATGCTGGCGCAGATCGCCGGTCAGGCGCGGGTGTTGCTCGGCCGCTGATCGCTACCGTACCGGGCCGTTGCGGCATGGTAGCGCTCGCACCACATGGGCGATTCGAAAGGATCGCCCATGTCGCTCGATCGCCGTCGCCTGCTCGAACTCACCACCTTCACCGGCCTCGCCGCGCTGATCGGCTGCGCGCCGGGCGAAAGCGAGGCCGCGCCGAACTTCCCGCTCAAGCTGACCGACGCCCAGTGGAAGGCGCGGCTGACCCCGGCGCAATATGCGATCCTGCGGCAGGAGGGGACCGAGCGGCCGTACAGCAGCGCGCTCAACAAGGAGAAGCGCGCCGGCATCTTCGCCTGCGCCGGCTGCACCCGCCCGCTGTTCAGCTCGAAAACCAAATTCGAGAGTGGCACCGGCTGGCCAAGCTTCTATGCGCCGCTGAACGGCGCGGTCGTCGACCGGACCGACCGCTCGCTGATGATGAGTCGCACCGAAGTGCTGTGCAGCCGCTGCGGCGGGCATCTCGGCCATGTGTTCGACGACGGCCCGCCGCCGACCGGCAAGCGCTACTGCATGAACGGCGATGCGATGACGTTCCGCGCGGCCTGACCCGGTCCTTCGTCATCCCCGCGCAGGCGGGGATCCATACACGCCGACGTTCCGGCTGGAATCGAAACGGTAGCGTCTATGGATCCCCGCCTTCGCGGGAACGACGATCGTTGGAGGCTATGCCCAAACGCAAACCGGCCCGGCGCTCTGGGGGAAGCGCCGGGCCGGCTTTGCCGTCGAAGCCGGACGATTACTTGAGCGCCGCGACTTCCCGGTCGAGCGCGCCATGGCCGGTCGGCAGCGCACGGGCGACCTGCACCGGCGCGACCGAGGCGACCACTACCGTCGTCGTCGGCTGCGCCTTGGCGATTACCAGCGGTGCGTCGAACGGGCTGACCTGCGGGGCATGGCCCGAATAGATGAAGCCGTTGGTGGGATAGGACGAGGTGCCGAGGCCACCGAGCGGCCCGAACCACACTTTCACCTGGCTCCAGTCGCCCGCCGCCGACACGTCCACCGCGCGCACGTCGCGCTCGATGCCGCCGCGCCGCGACCAGTTGGCATGGGTGAGCAGCACTTCACGCGCGCTGACGATCTTCGACACCATCGCGACATGGCCCAGACGCATCCGCGACGTCGCGGCGAACGACAGGACCGACCCCTCCTTCGGGGCATGGCCACGCTCGTACTTGCCGGCGGCCTGGTTCCACCAGGTATGGGCGTTGCCGAAGATCTCGACGCCCGAGATTTCACGGGCATACGGGGCGCACTGCCAGAAACGGGCCTGCGCCGGAGCCACCATCGTCAGGGCGCACAACACCATCAGCGCGAAACGCGCTGCGAAACCACCAAAACTCATCTGACCCCCAGGCCCCAATTACGCTGTGAGCGGTACCAAGCAGGGTTTTTTACCGGCGGAAACCCCGGCAACGACTCGACCGGAACCTTTTCCGACGAAGCGTGTTTGCGCGGCGATGACCGGCGGTTGGTCGACGGCTCAGGGCCGTGCCGCCGCCCGTTCATCGCCCGGACAGGCTGCCCGACGACGCCCTGGTCGATTCGGGACAACGCTTTGCGCGCGCCGGTCAAATGCGACGAACCGCATGACGGAATTGTTGCAATGCAGCAGCGTCCATGTTCGGATGTATCGCGGGACGTTGCCCGAACGGTTCGTTCAGCAAGCTGTTAACCAGTTTCGGGCAATCTCCTGTCGGTTAATCCGGGGTGGGAGTTTGGATGATGGCGACTGCACGCAAACCGGCCGAAGGCGCGATGACGCTGGCGGAAATGAAGGAATTCGCGGGCTTCTCGTCCGCCACGCAACGGTATATCCGCCGCGCGCTCGACGTTGGGCTGGACCGCGACGATGCGATGAAGCGCTGGTCGCGCGACGTGGTGGAGGCGGCCAGCATCCGCGCGCAGGCGCGCGTCTATGACCGGTTGCCCGACATTCGCGCCTGCATCCCCGACGACAGCGGGCTCGAAGCGATCGAACCGTTCATGACGCCGCTGCTGCTCGTCACCGCCTTCGATCTGGGACAGGGGCGGCTGACCACCTTCGGCGCCTATCGCTTCCTCTACGAACGGCTGGTCGGGGCCGAGGCGCGGCCATGGCTGCCCGCCGCGTTCTGCGCGTCGGCGGCGCTGCCGCATCTTCATCCCGAACTGCGCCGCAAACTGCTTCAGTCGCTCAGCGAAGCCGCCGCCACCGCCTCGGGCTGGTCGCTGCGGCAGCCGGTGTTCTATCCGGCATGGGTCGAAAAGGTCGAGGCCGGCGCGCCGATGCATTGATCCAGTTGCGGCACCAGCCCGCTCCCCCACCCGACCACCCACAGCGTATCCTGATTGGGTGGTCGGGTGGGGGAGCGGGCTGGTGCCGCCATCCGCCGTCAGGCGGATCAAATGGCTACCGACACGCCCCGCCCATCCCGCGGCTCGCCTGATCGAAATGGAAATGGTCGCGGTGCGCCGCATTGTAATCGGGCGACAGCACCGTCGAGAACACGCCACATGCCCCGTCGCGCACGTCGCGCAGGAACGCCGCCTTGTCGGCGTCCGCCTTGCCCTGCCCGGCGGTCCAATCGCCGACCACGCTGATCCGCCGCCCATCCTCCAGCACGAACGCGGCAATATCCAGCGCGTTGGCGGTCGAATGTTCGCTGAACGCCCCCGAATCGCGGCCATAGAGCCGGCGACAGCTATAGCTGCCGAAATGCTCGATCCGCGCGACGCCGCTGCGCAAGCGCGCCTGTGCAGCAGGCTGCACCACCTGCCATTCCCATAGCGCCAGCGCGGCGGCGACGCGGCACGACACGCCAACCCCGGCCGGGGCATAGGCAAGGTCGCGCGATCCCCCGGCGTTCAGCCGCACCGCATCGTCATAGCCGCATTGCGCCCCGCCATCGCGCGGCGGCAGTGCGGTGTAGCGCACCCCCGCCGTATCCAGCAGCGCGCGACATCCGGCGAAATCATCCTTCAGTCCGCCGATCTTGGAGCGGGTGAACATGCCGATCGGCTGCGACAGGTCGAGCGGGGTCCATGGCACGTCCTGCGGCCGGCTGCGGACAAAGGCGTAGAGTGCGAAGCCGATCGCCGCCAGCACCGCCAGCCAGACGAGCGCGCGGACACCGGTCGACAGCGCCTTCACCCACGCACCGTCCGCGCCATCGGCTCGGCCGTCACCGGATAGCCAAGATCGTCCGGGATCGTCAGCCAGTCGCCGTCCGCCCGTCGCTCGACCCATGGCGTGATCGTCCGCACCGGCCAGCGCGCGGCATCGACCAGCACGCCCGCGACATCGCGCTGTGCGGCGAGCCGTTCGAGCACCCGCCGCGTCGGGAACAACAGGCTCGCCGCCCCCCGCTCCGCCGCCGCCAGCACCGCGCCCGGCCGCAGCCATGCCGCGCTCCGGTTCTCGGTCCCGTCGACCACCGGTTCGGGGGCGTCGTGGGGACAAGCCGCGACATAGAAATGCGTATCGAACACCCGGCTCACGCCCCGGTCGGGCAACCACCGGGCGTACTCGACCAGCGGCGTCGGATCGACCGGTCCGATCGCGCCGAGCACTTCGCCTCCCGCCAGCGCCGCCCGCATCGCCGCGACCTCGCCCGCCACGCCGATCGCGATGCCCGCTTCCTCGATCGTCTCGCGGATCGCCGCCAGTCGTGGTGCCAGAGCCTCGTCTCCCATCGCCAGCGCCAACGCGCGGTCGCCGGGGTCGATCCGCCCGCCGGGAAACACCATCGCCCCGCCGGCGAACGCCATCGCCGCCGCCCGCTCGACCATCAGCACCTCCAGCGCGCCGGCCCGGTCGCGCAGCAGGATCAGCGTGGCGGCGGGGATCGCGCCGGTCACGGCCGCGGCACGGTCAGCAGCCGCCATCCCTCGGGCAGATAGTCGATCGGCATATAGTAATAGAAGCCGCACGACCGGTCGCCGCGATAGCTGCTCCCCTTCAACAGCCCGATCGCGGTCGTGCCGATGAAGATCGGCCCGCCGCTGTCGCCGCCGCGACAACTGGGTCCGGCGACCGCGACCCACATCGGCAGGCACGCACCGCCGCACAGGTCGCCCGACGGCGCGAAATCGGTCATCAGCACCCGCGCGCAGCTATACCCGCTGCGCTCGCCCCGGTGACAGACGAGGTCGCCGACCCGCGTCGCCGCGCGGCCCCGCTGACGCTCGACCTGCCGCACCTGCGTCCGCGCGGTATCGGCGAAGAATACCGCCCGGTCAGCCAGCGGTGACAGATTGACCTGCACGTCCTGAAACCCCCAGCCCCATTGCCCGACGAACGGCAACGGAATGCGCGATCCGTCGGTCGCGATATGCTCCAGCGTGTCGGGGCAGTGCGCGGCGGTGACGATCGCGGTCCGCGCGCCGTCGCTCACCCCGAAACCGGTGGTGCAGATATAGCGCCGGCCATCGACCGGGTCCGGCCCCACCACCCGCGATCCGCCGGGCACCACCGGCCCGACCAGCGGCGACGGCGGAGCATCAAGCGCCGCCGTACCGGCGAGCAATCCGTCCGGCCGGTCGGCGGGGGCGAGTCGCACCGGCACGTCGGTCAGCCGCTCGATCCGCTTGCGCAATTGCTCGCGGTCGCCTGCCGCATCGGCCCCGCCGATCATCACGACCAGCTCGCCACGCCGCGCGTCGATGCCCAGCGCCGGGGGCCGTGCCAGCATCGCGCGGATCGCCGCCTGATGCTCGCGGATCGCGGCCAGCAGTTGGTCGCGGGTGGCCCGCGCCCCGGTGCGGAAGCGCACCGCGACGGTCGCCTCGCCCGCCTGCACCATCATGTCGGCGACAGGCTTGCGCCCGGTCAGCAGCACGCTGACATCGCCACCGCTATCGAGCGACAGCCCGGCCAGCCGGTCGCGATACGCCCCCTCGATCCATTCGGTCAGCGCAACGCTCGCCCCCTGCGCGCGCAATTCGGCGAGCGCGGCTTCGGCCGTGCCGCCTTCGGTCCGCGCCACCTCGGCGGCATCCACCGCCAGCGCCTCGGCCTCGCGCTGCACCGGCCACACCTGCGCGGCGGCGGGGCTCGCCACCGCCAGCGCAAGCAAACTCAGCACGCTCCGGTCAATCCAGCCGACGCGCCAGTTCCTTGTTGAGCGCCAGCGCCGCCAGCGTACCCACCGCACCCGACAGCAGGTACAGCCCCGATGCGAACAGCCCCAGCTTGCCCGCCAGCGCAAGTGCCACCAGCGGCGCGAAGCCCGCGCCGAACAGCCACGCGAGATCGGAGGTCAGCGCAGCGCCGGTGTAGCGCGAATCCTTGGCGAAGTTCGCCGCCACCGTGCCCGACGACTGGCCGAACGACAGCCCGAGCAGGATGAAGCCGGTAATCATGAACGCGATCTCGCCCGCATCGCCACCGTTCAGCAGCAGCGGCGCAAGTCCCGAGAACAGCGCGATCGCGACCGCGCCGAAGCCGAGCAGCGTGCGCCGACCAACATGATCGGCCAGCACGCCCGAAATGACGATCGCGAAGATGAAGAAGATCGCGCAAGCCGTCTCGATCCACAGGAAACGGGCGATCTCCTGTTCGGTGAACAGGAAGATCCACGACAGCGGGAACACCGTGACCATATGGAACAGCGCGAAGCTGGCCAGCGGCACCAGCGCGCCGATCACGATCGTCTTCCATTCGCGGCCGACCGTGGGCAGCACCGGCGATGCCTTCAGCTCGCGGTTCTCGAACAGCGCGGTATATTCGGGCGTTACGACGATGCGCAGCCGCGCGAACAGCGCCACGACGTTCAGCGCAAAGGCGACGAAGAACGGATAGCGCCAGCCCCAGCTAATGAAATCCTCGGCACTCATATAAGCGGTGAAGAACGCGAACAGCGCGCTCGCCACCATCAGGCCGAGCGGCGCGCCAAGCTGCGGGATCATCGCATACCAGCCGCGCCGGTCCTGCGGCACGTTGAGCGCCAGCAGCGAGGCGAGACCGTCCCATGCGCCGCCCAGCGCGATGCCCTGAAGGATACGCAGCGCCGCCAGCAGGATCGCCGACCATGCGCCCACCTGTGCATAGCTGGGCAAGAAGCCCATCGCCACCGTCGAGGTGCCGAGCAGGAACAGCGCGATCGTCAGCTTGGTGCCGCGCCCGTGCCGCCGGTCGATCGCCATGAACAGCAACGTGCCGATCGGCCGCGCGAAAAACGCCAGCGGAAACAGCGCGAAGGAATAGAGCGTGCCGGTCAGCCGGTCGACATACGGAAACATCAACTGCGGGAACACGATCACCGATGCGATCGCATAGACGAAGAAGTCGAAGAATTCCGAGGTGCGCCCGATGATGACGCCGATGGCGATCTCCTCGGACTGGACGCTGATCTGGTCCTCGCCGTTGCCGGACGTGTTGACCGCCCGGGCATCGGCCTCGAGGTCGCGGGAATGGACGAAGGCCTCGGCCATGGGGACTCCAAGCATGCGGCGCGGCATGCGCGCGGGTGTAGACAGGATATGCGCCCGTTATCGCAATGCACCAAACACCGGGATAGGACAAAATGTCCTATCGCAGTGCAGCATCGGGCAGCATAGGTCGCGCGCATGATCCAGCCCCGCTCGCTTCCGTGGCACCGGCCACTGCGTTCGCTCCTGCCGCTCGGGCTCCTGCCCGCGCTCGCCGGCTGCGACATGGTCGTGCTCAATCCCGCCGGCGATGTCGCGCGCCAGCAGGCCGACGTCCTGATGATCTCGGTCGGCCTGATGCTGCTCATCATCGTTCCGGTGATGGTGCTCACCGTCTGGTTCGCGTGGAAATATCGCGCCGCGAACGAGAAGGCGACGTACAAACCCGACTGGGACCATTCGACCGGGCTGGAACTCATCATCTGGTCGGGACCGCTGCTGATCGTCATCGCGCTGGGCGCGCTGACGTGGATCAGCACCCATCTGCTCGACCCCTATCGTCCGATCGGACAGATTTCGGCGGGCAAGCCGGTGCCGCAGGGGCAGCAGCCGCTGGAAATCCAGGTCGTCTCGCTCGACTGGAAATGGCTGTTCATCTATCCCGAACAGGGGATCGCGACGGTCAACCGGCTGGTGATCCCGGTCGACCGGCAGGTCCGCTTCCGCCTGTCATCGTCGTCGGTGATGAATACCTTCTATGTCCCCGCGATGGCCGGCATGATCTACACGATGCCCGGCATGGAGACGAAGCTGCACGCGGTGCTGAACCGTCCCGGCACGTTCGAGGGGATGTCGGCGCATTATAGCGGTGCCGGCTTCTCCTACATGAACTTCAAGACGACCAGCACCGACCAGGCGGGCTTCGACCGCTTCGTCGCGGGCGTGAAGGCGATGCCCAACCGGCTCGACACGCAGCGCTATCTGGTGCTGGAGCGGCCGAGCGAGAAGGTCGCGCCGATGGGCTTCGGCGGTGTCGAGCAGGGCCTGTTCACCCGCATCGTCCAGATGTGCGTGAAGCCCGGCACGCCGTGCATGACCGAGAGCATGCACCACGGCGGCCCTGACGGCGCGCTGGGCGGGCCGACCAACAACCGCCTGCCGCCGCAGGGCGAGGATACCAAGGGCGCGCTCGAAAAGGCCCCGTCCGACTATGGCGTCAGCCCGCACAGCAGCGGCGACGCCCCCGAAGGGTCGAAGGCCGCGCCCGGCAGCAACCAGCCGGGCAGCGCCAAGAACCGTAACATGACCCGCATCGCACCGCGCGCGATGCCGGGCCGCCCCGCTTCGGCGCAAGGCTGAGACACATCATGTCCGATACCCTTACCAAGCTGATCTTCGGTCGTCTCACGATCGAAAGCTTCCCGATCCACGAACCGATCATCGTCATGACCTTCGCGGCGGTCGCCATCGGCGGCGCGGCGGTGCTGGCGGCGCTGACGTACTTCAAACTGTGGGGCTATCTCTGGAAGGAGTGGTTCACCACCGTCGATCACAAGCGCATCGGGATCATGTATATGATCCTCGGCATCGTCATGCTGCTGCGCGGCTTCGCCGACGCGATCATGATGCGCGCCCAGCAATCGATCGCCTTCGGCCAGAACGAAGGTTTTCTGAACGCGCACCATTATGACCAGGTGTTCACCGCCCACGGCGTCATCATGATTTTCTTCGTGGCGATGCCGCTGGTCACCGGGCTGATGAACTACATCGTGCCCTTGCAGATCGGCGCGCGCGACGTGTCGTTCCCGTTTCTGAACAATTTCAGCTTCTGGATGACCGCGTCGGGTGTGGTGATCGTGATGGCCAGCCTGTTCGTCGGCGAATTCGCCCGCACCGGCTGGCTGGCGTTCGCGCCGCTGTCCGGGCTGGATTATTCGCCCGACGTCGGGGTCGACTATTATATCTGGGCATTGCAGTTGGCCGGCGTCGGCACATTGCTGTCTGGCGTCAACCTGATCGCGACCATCGTCAAGATGCGCGCGCCGGGCATGGGCCTGATGAAGATGCCGATCTTCACTTGGTCGGCGCTCGTCACCAACATCCTGATCGTCGCCGCCTTCCCGGTGCTCACCGCCGTGCTCGCGATGCTGTCGCTCGACCGCTATGTCGGCACCAACTTCTTTACCAACACGTTGGGCGGCAACCCGATGATGTACGTGAACATGATCTGGATCTGGGGCCACCCGGAAGTCTACATCCTGATCCTGCCGGCGTTCGGCGTGTTCTCGGAAATCGTGTCGACCTTCTCGGGCAAGCGGTTGTTCGGCTATACGTCGATGGTCTACGCGCTGCTGGTCATCACCATCCTATCGTACCTCGTGTGGCTGCACCACTTCTTCACCATGGGGTCGGGGGCGAGCGTCAATTCGTTCTTCGGCATCACTACGATGATTATCTCGATCCCGACGGGCGCGAAGATCTTCAACTGGCTGTTCACCATGTATCGTGGCCGCATCCGCTACGAACTGCCGATGCTGTGGGCGATCGCGTTCATGCTGACCTTCACGGTCGGTGGCATGACCGGCGTGCTGCTCGCGGTGCCGCCCGCCGACTTCGTGCTGCACAACTCGCTGTTCCTGATCGCCCACTTCCACAACGTCATCATCGGCGGCGTGGTGTTCGGGATGTTCGCCGGCATCAACTACTGGTTCCCCAAGGCGTTAGGCTTCAAGCTCGACAAGAAATGGGGCCTCATCAGCTTCTGGTGCTGGTTCGTCGGCTTCTGGGTCGCCTTCACCCCGCTCTACGTGCTGGGGCTGATGGGCATCACCCGCCGCCTGCGCCACTTCGACGATCCGTCGCTCCAGATCTGGTTCGTGATCGCCGCGATCGGCGCCGCGATCATCGCGGTCGGCATTGCCGCCTTCCTGGTGCAGATCGCGGTCAGCATCATGAACCGCGACAAGCTGCGCGACTTCACCGGCGATCCATGGGGCGGGCGCAGCCTCGAATGGGCCACCTCGTCGCCGCCGCCCGACTATAACTTCGCGTTCACGCCGGTCGTCCACGATCTCGACGCTTGGTATGACATGAAGAGCCACAAATACGCCCGGCCGGTGGACGGCTTCACCGCCATCCACATGCCGAGCAACACCTGGGCGGGGATCGTGCTGGCCGGCCTGTCGACCGTGTTCGGTCTGGCGATGGTCTGGTACATCTGGTGGCTGGCGGCGCTGGCGTTCGTCGCCGTGATCGGCACCGCGATCGTTCACACCTTCAACTACAAGCGCGACTTCCACATTCCGGTGGAGGAAGTCATCGAGACCGAGGCGCGGCGTACCGCCGACCTCCAGGCCGCGGGGGCGTAAAGACCATGGGTTCGTCGGTACAAATCCCCGCAGGCGCGTCGGAGCGCGCCTATCATCTGGCGGAGGAGCATGAACATGAAGCCGGGTCGAGCACGATGCTCGGCTTCTGGCTCTACCTGATGAGCGACTGTCTCATCTTCGCCATGCTCTTCGCCTCCTATGGCGTCTATTCGGGCAGCACCGCTGGCGGCCCGGACGCCAAGGAGCTGTTCGACCTGCCGCTGGTCGCGCTCAACACCGCGATGCTGCTGTTCTCGTCGATCACCTACGGCTTCGCGATGATTTCCGCCGAAGAGGGCAAGAAGGCGGCGACGCTGCGCTGGCTGGCGATCACCGGCGTGTTCGGCGCATGCTTCCTCGGCATTGAGCTGTACGAATTCAGCCACCTGATTCACGAAGGCGCAGGCCCGCAGCGCAGCGCGTTCCTCTCGGCGTTCTTCACGCTGGTCGGCACCCACGGGTTGCACGTCACCTTCGGCATCGTCTGGCTGACGACGCTGATGGTGCAGGTCGCCAAGCACGGCCTCGGCGCGGCCAACATGCGCCGGCTGATGTGCCTGTCGCTGTTCTGGCACTTCCTCGACGTCATCTGGATCGGCGTCTTCACCTTCGTCTATCTGCTGGGAGTCCTCTGATGGCCGGCCACGCCCACCACGACGCGCACAGCCACGGCCACGATCACGGCCATGGCGGCCACGGCGACGCCCCCGCCCATGGCTCGCGCCGCGAATATGTCATCGGCTTCCTGCTGTCGGTCGTGCTGACCGCGATCCCCTTCGGTCTGGTCATGAGCGGCGTCATCGCCGATCCGCGCCTGACCGCCGGGCTCGTGATGGTCTGCGCGGTGGTGCAAATCGTCGTCCACATGATCTACTTCCTGCACATGAACACCAAGTCGGAGAACGGCTGGACGCTGATGGCGCTGATCTTCACGGTCGTGCTGGTCGGCATCACCATCGCCGGGTCGCTGTGGGTGATGTATCACATGAACGTCAACATGATGCCGCAGATGGGCGGAGACATGAGCTCGATGTGACCCTGCGCCGCGCGCTGTCGGGCGGGCTGATCGCCCTCGTCATCGCCGGCCTGATCGGGCTGGGGCTGTGGCAGTTGCAGCGCCGGACCTGGAAGCTAGACCTGATCGCGCGGACCGAAGCGATGCTGAAAGCACCGCCGGTCCCCGCCCCGCCGCCGGGAACCCCGGTCGGCGGACAAGACGAATACCGCCCGGTGGTCGCCACCGGGCGGTATCGCCCCGCCAGCGACAGCTATGTCCAGGCCGTGACCGTGCTTGGCGGCGGCTTCTGGGTGCTGACTCCGCTCGACACCGGACGCTTCACCCTGCTGGTCAATCGCGGCTTCGTGCCCCCTGCCCAGCGCGGCAAGGTTCCGCCACCGACCACTCCCGTCACCGTGCGCGGGCTGCTGCGCCTGACCGAGCCGGGCGGCGCGTTCCTGCGATCGAACGATCCCGCCGCCGACCGCTGGTTTTCGCGCGACGTGGGCGCGATCGCGGCGAAGCGCGGGGTCGCGCCGGTCGCCCCCTATTTCATCGACGCGGGCGCCAGCACCGGCTGGCCGCGCGGTGGCCTGACCGTCGTTACCTTCCGCAACAACCATCTCGTCTATGCGCTGACATGGTTCGGCCTCGCCGCGTTGCTGGGCGGCATGACATGGTGGGCGACCCGGCGGCGAGGCTAACCTTCTCCCCTCCCTGGAAGGGAGGGGTCGGGGGTGGGTTGGGTTGCGAGGGAACGTAGGCGCTCTACAAGCAGCCTACCCACCCCCAGCCCCTCCCTTGTTAGGGAGGGGAGCCAGCACCGCTACCTACCGCCCGCCCCCCCGCCGCCCTACATACCGCCTATGCAGCCCGCCCGCCCGCTCCTGCCGCCGCGCTTCCTGCCGCCCGCCGACGGCGTCGGGCGCAACATGCTGTTGCTGGTGCAGTTGCGCTGGCTGGCGGTCGGCGGACAGCTCGCCACGATCCTCGTCGTCGACGGGCTGCTCGGCATCCGCCTGCCGCTACTTCCGATGGCCGGGGTGCTGGCGGGCCTCGTGCTGCTCAACCTGCTGACGCTGGCCCGCCGCTCGCGCTGGAGCGACACCAACCTGCCCATCTTCGCCGCGCTGGTGCTAGATGTCGCCTCGCTTACCGCGCAACTCTATCTCTCGGGCGGGGCGCGCAATCCGTTCGTCTCGCTCTATCTGTTGCAGGTCGTGATCGGCGCGATCCTGCTGCCGCAATGGTGGAACTGGGCGCTGGTCGCGATCACCAGCGCCGCCTTCGCGCTGCTCGCGGTCGTCTATCGCCCGCTTGGCCTGCCGCCGGGCTATGCCAGCAACCTCTCCGATGCGTACCTCATCGGCAACTGGATCAACTTCGTGCTGGCCGCGACGCTGCTCGTCGCCTTCGTCACCCGCATCGCCGCCAACCTGCGCGACCGCGATGCCAAGGTCGCCCAGCTCCACAACCGCGCGGTCGAGGAGGAACATATCGTCCGCATGGGCCTGCTCGCCAGCGGTGCCGCGCACGAACTGGGCACGCCGCTCTCGTCGATCTCGGTGCTGCTCGGCGACTGGAAGACCGAACCCGCGATCCGCCGATCCCCGCGCCTCGCCGCCGAAGTCGACGACATGCGTGGCGAGATCGCGCGCTGCAAGGACATCGTCTCGGGCATCCTGTTCGCCGCCGGCGAAGTCACCGGCGAAGCCCCGACCCGCACGACGCTGCGCACCTTCCTCACCGCCACGCTCGACCGCTGGCGCGGCAGCGATCCGGCGCGCGCTACCTTCGAGGACCGGCTCGGCCCCGACGTGCCGATCGTCGCCGACCGCGCGCTGGCGCAGGCGATCACCAACCTGCTCGACAATGCGGTGGAGGCCGGCGGCCGCGCCATCGCGCTGGTCGCGCTGCGCGACGGGGCGATGCTGCGCCTGTCGGTCCGCGACGACGGCCCCGGCTTCGCCGCCGCCATCCTCGCCGGCCTCGGCAAGCCGTACAATACCAGCAAGGACCGGCAAGGTGCCGGGCTCGGCCTCTATCTCGCCACCAACGTGCTGCGTCCGTTGGGCGGCACGATCGAGGCGGTGAACCGCGAGAGCGGCGGCGCCGAAACCACCCTCGTCCTGCCGATCGAATCACTCGCGCTGGAGAAACCGCGATGACTGCACCCCGCCTGCTCATCGTCGAGGATGACGCCACCTTCGCCCGGACGCTATGCCGATCGTTCGAGCGGCGCGGCTATGCCGTCGAAGTCACCGGCGGTCCCGACCGGCTGGAAGACCTTGCCCGCGCGTTCGATCCCGGCTTCGCGGTCGTCGACCTGCGGCTGGGCGGTGCGTCGGGCCTCGCCTGCGTCTCGACGCTGTCGGCGATCGATCCGGCGATGCGGATCGTCGTGCTGACCGGCTTTGCCAGCATCGCGACGGCGGTGGAGGCGATCAAGCTCGGCGCGACCAACTATCTCACCAAACCCGCCAACACCGACGAGATCGAGGCGGCCTTCGCCAAGGTAGAGGGCAATGTCGCCGCCGACCTGACCGCCGCCCCCACCTCGATCAAGACACTGGAATGGGAACATATTCACCAGACGCTGGCCGACACCGGCTTCAACATCTCCGAAGCGGCCCGGCGGCTGGGGATGCACCGCCGCACGCTGGCCAGAAAACTCGACAAGCGGCATTTGTCGTGAATCTTCGCCATTCAGGGGGTGCGAAACGCCCCCGGCCCTGTGCTATGATGCGCCGCAAAGGGGAAACGGTTCATCGTGCGGCAGCATCGGTAGCGATAGACCGGCCCGCACCCGTAAAGTGTCAAGGATGAGAGCGATTTTCCACAACCGCCACCGCTTCGTAACTCCGGCCCGCCGTCTGCTGATGGCGGGCGTCGCGCTCGGCTGCACTGCCGCCGCCGGCGCGCAGGTACTGCCGCCGCCGGTCGTGCCGACGCTGCCGCAGACCACCGGCGTTACCATGGGCGTGCCGGTCCTCACCCCGGCGCAAGAAGGCGAACTCGCCCGGCTGATCGCCCGCGACGAAGTGGCGCAGGGGCTGAAGGACCGCGAACCCGCGCTCGCCTCGCTGACCGGCCCGGCGCTGGTGCAGGCAGCGCTCGACCATGCCCGCGCGGTCCGTTCGGGCCGGCTCGACACCGCCGATTTCCAGACCGACTGGGCGATGCGGCCGCAGCCGTTCGATCCGCTCCCCTCGCTGCGCGCCGCCGTGGCGCAGAACCGGCTTGCATCGTGGGTCGCCGCGCTGCCGCCGCCCTATGCTGGCTATGACACGCTGGTCGCCGGCCTCGCGCGCTATCGCAAGATTCAGGCGGCGGGCGGCTGGGGCACGATCGGCGCCGGGTCCGAACTGAAACTGGGCGGTCGAGGACCGCAGGTCGCGGCGCTGCGCAAGCGCCTCGCCGCCGAGGATTCCGAGGTTTCGGCCAGCGGCGACATGTTCGACGCATCGCTGCTCGATGCGGTGCGTCGCGCCCAGCGCCGCTATGGCCTGAACCCCGCCGGACAGGTCGGCGCGCAGACCATCGCCTCGCTCAACGTACCGGTCGGCGAGCGGATCAAGCAGATCAAGGCCAACATGGAGCGCTGGCGCTGGCTGCCGACGCAGCTCGAGAAGGATCGGATTCAGGTCAACATCGCCGCCGCCGTGCTGACCGTGTTCGACGGCGATCAGCCGGTCACGTCGATGAAGGCGGTGACGGGCCGTCCGGGCGATGAAACCCCGATGCTGACCTCGACGATCCATTCGATCGTGCTCAATCCGCCATGGAACGTGCCGTCGTCGATCGCCGACAAGGAACTGTGGCCCAAGGAGCGGGCGAACCCCGGCTATCTCCGGCGCAACGGCTTCCGCGTGATCGACACCGGCAATGGTGGCAAGCGGCTGCAACAGGCGTCGGAGCGCAGCGCGCTCGGCCGGTTCAAGTTCGATTTCGACAATCCGTTCGCGGTCTATCTCCACGACACCCCGGCGCAGTCGGGCTTCGCCAAGTTCGATCGCCTTGCCAGCCATGGCTGCGTCCGCCTCGAAAAGCCCGAGGATCTCGCCCGGCTGTTGCTGCGCACCACGCCGCAATGGCCCGATACGCAGATCGACGCGACGCTCGCCTCGGGCAAGACGGTGCGCGCGCAGGTCGCCAATCCGGTGAAGGTGTACCTCCTCTACTGGACCGCGTTCGCCACGCCCAACGGCACGATGAGCTTCCGCGAGGACCCCTATAAATGGGACGGCGTCCTCGCCAACAAGATCGCCGCGCGGTCGGACAAGATGCAGGTCGCCGCGCGATGAAGGGGGTACGAATGAACCGGAAATTTCGTAGGCTGATGCTGGCGGGCAGCGCGTTGCTGCTCGCCGGGGGTCTTGCCGCCTGCTCGAACGACACGGTCGACGAGGCGCCGATCGAGAACAGCGCGTTCGACGAGGAGGCACCGCCGCCGGTCGAAGCCAACACCGACGTCAGCTACGAACCCGTACCCGACATCGTCGGCAACGCGACCGCCGCTGCCCCGGTCGAGGACCTGCCGCCACCCCCGCCGCCGGTCGAGCCCGACCAGCAGGTCCTCGACGACGCCTCGGCCACCGGCCTGACCTCGCGCAGCACCCGCGGCGAACCGACCCCGCCGGCCGACGACGCCCCGGTCGACGACGTCATGTCGAACCAGTCGGGCGAGTGATTCCCCCGCCCGGCGCATGGCGCGCCGGGTAGCTGTCCTACAACGGCGGAATTTGTCAGAGTGTCGGCAACGCGCGAAACCGCGTCCGCTCTTTGACATGACTGCACAGCGAAGGCCGGGACTGGATCGACATTCAGCAAGTGCCTTCAACCTGCTCCCCTCCCTGACAAGGGAGGGGTTGGGGGTGGGTCGGCTCGAGAGGAAACGTAAGCGTTCCACAACAGGCCAACCCACCCCCGGCCCCTCCCTTGTCAGGGAGGGGAGATGCCAGGAGCCGCTGTCCGACCGAATGTCGATCGGCCACAGTCTGCACTGACCAGCAAACTTCAGCATCTCTCTTCTATCCAAGGGAAAAGGAAATGCCGAAGCAGCCGCGCACCTCTACGCACACCCCGCCACTCACGACCATATTATTCAAATATCGCAACAGCTTGGCAGCACCACCGCCAAACGCACGTGAAGGTCGGGCCGCAACCACATCCATCCGCCACAATCTGACCACAAATCGCGTCACGAGTGTAAAGTTTGTAAACTTTGGCCACCGCGTTCCGGCACGGCCAAGTACCGGTCAGGCCGCGTTGGCGACCGGCTCCGGCTGACCAACGCCTTGATCGGCATAGGCAATGTCGAGGTACAGGTTGGCCAGTTCGTAATGGGCGTGAACCACCTGGGCATGGTCGGCGCGCTGCGCCAGTTCCAGTTGCTGTTCCGCACGACGCACGAAGTAGGACATTTCGTCCGGGCCGATCAAAGACACGCTAACCTCTCGCGGGCGGTATCCGCCCTGTTTGACAATCGCCCGGTTCAACCGGACGTCGTATCAACGCCCGACCCCGGATCGGGGATGCCTGTCGCCGCAAATTCTGACGCGGTCATGACACCACCGGTCGCGGGATCGCGGCCGTTGGCGCTCAGATCCGCCGGTGCTTGCCGCCGTAGCGCCCGCCGATATAGGCGCCCAGCCGGTCCATCTCGGATGCGGCGGCGACCACCGCATCGCTCTGGCACGGCAGCGGATCGCGCTCGCGATCGGCGGCGCGCATCGCCACCTTCGCCGCCAGATCCTCGATGTCGGCACGCGAGAGCAGGTTCTTCTCGCGCAGCAGGCAGAGCAGGCTCTGCAAGATCACCATGCTCTGTTCACCCACGGCATCGCGCGGTTCGATTCCAGCCATCGTTCCTCTCCTATATTATAGAGTGAGGATATGCCGATCGCCGCGCGATGCAAGGGGTGTGCCGTTTAGTTCAATCCACCCCCCAGCGTCCGGTACAGCGTGACGAGGTTGGTCGCCCGCGCCAGCCGGGTCTGCACCAGCGTCTGCCGCGCGGCATAGCTGGTCCGCTGCGAATCGAGCGTGGTCAGGAACGAATCGATTCCCGCGCGGTAGCGCGCATCGGACAGCCGGGCAGCGGTTGTCGCGGCGGCCGCCCGCGCGGTCTGCGCCGACAGCCGCTCGCCGATCGTGCCGCGGGTCGCCAGCGCGTCGGCCACCTCGCGGAACGCGGTCTGGAGCGTATCCTCATAGGTCGCGACCGCGCCCAGTTGCTGCGCGCGCGCCACCTCGACGTTCGCCCTGCGCCGGCCGCCGTCGAACAACGGCAGGCTGGCGGTCGGCGAGATCGAGAAATTCTCGGTTCCCGCGCCGAACAGCCCGCCGAGCGCGGTGCTGATCGTCCCCAGCGTCGCGGTCAGCGAGATCGTCGGGAACATCGCCGCCCGCGCCGCGCCGATATTGGCGTTGGCGGCATAGAGCTGCCGTTCGGCCTGCAACACGTCGGGCCGGCGCAGCAGCACCTGCGACGAAACGCCGGCGGGCAGGTCGGTCAGGATCGGGTCCTGCGCGCCCAGCGTCGTCGGCAGTTGCTCGGCCGGCACGGTGGTGCCGGCGAGCAGGTTGATCGCATTCTGGTCCTGCGCGATCTGCGCGGTCAGCGTGGCGATGTCGCTGCGCGCCTGCTGATAGTTGGTTTCGGCCTGCTGCACCTCCAGCTCGGAGATGACGCCGACGCGGAACTGCGCCCGCGTCAACTCCAGCGACCGGCCGAAACTGGCCAGCGTATCGCGCGAGATCTGCAACTGGTCCTGATCCGACGCCATCGTCAGCCACGCGGTCGCGATCTCGCCGATCAGCGCGATACGGGCGGCGCGCTGCGCTTCCTCGGTCGCGAAATATTGCTGGAGCGCGGCCTGGCTCAGATTGCGGACCCGGCCGAACAGGTCGAGCTCGAACGCCGAAAAGCCGACCGACGCCTGATAGATTTCGAGATTGCCCGACGATTGCGCCGGCACCCCGCCGGCGGCACCGCCACTCGCGCCACCGGCTCCGGCACCACCCGCCCCGCCCAGCGCGCCGAACGGGTTGTTGGTATAGGTGACGCCACCGTTGACCGCGGTCGTCGGCACCCGGTCGGCGCGGGTGATGCGATATTGCGCGCGCGCCTGCAGCACGTTCGCCGCCGTCACGCGCAAGTCGCGGTTGTTCTCCAGCGCGGTGGCGATCACCGCCTGCAACCGGGGATCGGTAAAGAACTCGCGGTAGCCGATCTTCGTCACATCGGCCTGTTCGGGCCCCAGCGGCGGATAGGCCCCGCCTTGCGGCAGGGTCAGCGGGATCGCGCCGTCGGGCCGGACATTCTTGGGCGCGAGATTGCAGGCGGCCAGCGCGGTCGTCGCGCCGAGGATCGCCAGGGTACGCAGGGTCATCATATGCTTGCCCATGGTCATGCCTCCTGCGGCGCTTTGCCGCCGTCGGAGGCGTGGTTGCCGCCATCGGGTTCGATGTCGCGATTGGCCGATTTTTCGTTCTTGCCGCCCTGATCCTTGCCACCGTGTCCGAACAGCCGGAGCACGACGACGAAGAACATTGGCACGAAGAAGATCGCGAGGATCGTCGCCGACAACATGCCGCCCACCACCGCGCGGCCGATGGCGTTCTGCCCACCGGCACCCGCACCGGTCGACAGCGCGAGCGGCAGCACGCCGAAGATGAAGGCGAGCGACGTCATCAGGATCGGCCGAAGCCGCAGCTTCGCCGCCTCGATCGCCGCTTCCATCGGGCTCTTGCCGTCGCCCATCCGTTCCTCGGCGAATTCGACGATGAGGATCGCGTTCTTCGCCGACACGCCAATCGTGGTGATGAGGCCCACCTGGAGATAGATGTCGTTGTTCAGCCCGGTCAGCATCGCCGCCAACAGCGCGCCGACGATGCCCAGCGGCACCACCAGCATGACCGAGATCGGCACCGACCAGCTTTCGTACAGCGCGGCGAGGCACAGGAACACGATCAGCAGCGACAGCGCGTAGAGCGCCGGCGCCTGCCCGCCCGACAACCGCTCCTCATAGGACAGGCCGGTCCATTCGAGCGAGGTGCCCGGCGGCAGCTTGGCATGGATTTCCTCCATCGCCTTCATCGCCGCACCGGTGCTGGTGCCCGGCGCCGGCGCACCCTGTAGCTGCATCGCCGGCTGCCCGTTGTAGCGGGTGAGCTGTGCCGGTGCCTGCGTCCAGTTGACGGTGGAGAAGGCCGAATACGGAGCCATCTGTCCGTTCTCGCCGCGCACGAAGAAGGCACCAAGGTCTTCCGGGCGCTGGCGATAGGGTTCGTCCGCCTGGATATAGACCCGCTTCACCCGTCCGCGATCGATGAAGTCGTTGACGTAGGCCCCACCCCATGCGCTCGCGAGCGTGCTGTTGATCTGCCCCAGGTCGAGGCCGAGCGCGCGGGCCTTGTCCTGATCGATGTCGATCCTGAGCTGCGGCGCATCGTCGAGGCTGAGCGGACGCACCTGCGCCACCGCCTTGTTCTGCATCGACATACCGAGCATCATGTTGCGCGCGGCGACCAGCCGCTCATGCCCGATCCCGCCGGTATCGACCAACTGGAGATCGAAGCCGGTGGCGTTGCCCAGTTCCTGCACGGCAGGCGGCACGATCGCGAAGACCATCGCATCCTTATATCCCGACAGCGCTCCCATGGCGCGCCCGGCGATCGCCTGCGCACTGTTCTGCGCTCCCGGTCGTTCGGCCCAGTCCTTCAGCCGGACGAACGCCAGGCCGGTATTCTGCCCCTGCCCCGCGAACGAGAAGCCGTTGATGGTGAACACGCCGGTCACGCTGGCGGCTTCGTTCTTCAGGAAATGCTCGCGCACCTTGGTCAGCGCGACTTCGGTCCGCGCGGAGCTGGCACCCGAGGGTCCCTGCACCAGCACGACGACACCGCCCTGGTCCTCGTCCGGCAGGAAGCCCGACGGCAGCCGCACGAACAGCAGCACCATGACGGCGACGATGCCAGCATAGACGAGCATCGACCATTTCCAGCCGCGCGCGGTGCGCCCCACGCCCCGTTCGTACTTCTGCGTGCCCCGGTCGAAGGTCCGGTTGAACCAGTCGAAGAAGCGGTTGAAGAACCGGGCGATCGGGTTCCGGCTGGTGCTGTGGTGCTTGTCCGGGTCGTGCGGCTTCAGGATCGTGGCGCACAGTGCGGGCGTCAGGATCAACGCGACCAGCACCGACAGCACCATCGCCGAGACGATCGTGATCGAGAACTGGCGATAGATGACGCCGGTCGACCCGCCGAAGAACGCCATCGGCAGGAACACCGCCGACAGGACCAGGCCGATGCCGACCAGCGCGCCGGTGATCTCGTCCATCGACTTGCGCGCGGCTTCCTTCGGGGACAGTCCTTCGGTCTGGATCAGGCGTTCGACGTTCTCGACGACGACGATCGCGTCATCGACCAGCAGGCCGATCGCCAGCACCATGCCGAACAGCGTCAGCGTGTTGATGGTGAACCCGGCCAGCGCCATGATGCCGAACGTGCCGAGCAGCACGACGGGCACCGCGATCGTCGGGATCAGCGTGGCGCGCCAGTTCTGGAGGAACAGGAACATCACGAGAAAGACGAGGACCACCGCCTCGACCAGCGTGTGGATGACCTGTTCGATCGACAGCCGCACGAACGGCGTGGTGTCGAGCGGATAGATCACGTCGATCCCCGCAGGGAAATTCTTGCGAATTTCCTCCATCTGCTCCTTCACCGCATCGACGGTGCCCAGCGCATTCGCACCGGGGGCCAGACGGACGCCGAAGCCGGCACCCGGCTTGCCGTTCCACAGGGTCGAGAAGCCGTAGTTCTCGGCACCCAGTTCGACCCGGGCGACGTCGCTCAACCGGACGACCGCGCCGCCGACGCTGGTCTTCAGGCGGATGTTGCCGAACTGTTCGGGGGTCTGGAGCCGCGACTGGACCGATACCGTCGCGTTGAGCATCTGCTCCTTGGGCGCGGGCTGCGCGCCGAGCTGCCCGGCGGAAACCTGCGCATTCTGCGCCTGCACCGCTTGGGTAACGTCGGCCATGGTCAGCGCGTAATTGTTGAGCTTGAGCGGATCGACCCAGATGCGCATTGCATATTGCGATCCGAAAATCTGGAGTTCACCCACGCCGCTCACCCGGCTGATCGGGTCCTGGATCTGCGACGAGATGATGTCGGCGAGGTCGGACGCGCTCTTGCTGCCGTCCTGCGACACCAGCCCCACCACCAGCAGGAAGCTGGCGGAGGATTTCGCGACGCGGATGCCCTGCTGCTGCACTTCCTGCGGCAACAGCGGAGTCGCCGCCTGCAGCTTGTTCTGCACCTGCACCTGCGCGATGTCGGGGTCGGTGCCCTGCTCGAACGTCAGCGTGATGGTGACGGTGCCCGCCGACGACGACGAGGACGAGAAATAGCGAAGATTGTCGATGCCCTTGAGCTGCTGCTCAATGATCTGCGTCGTCGTGTTTTCCAGCGTGGTCGCGTCCGCACCCGGATAGGTGGCGGAGATCGAGACCGCGGGCGGCGCGATCTCGGGGAACTGCGCGATGGGGAGCGAGCGGATGGCAAGGATGCCGAACAGCATCAGCCCGACGGCGATGACCCATGCGAAGATGGGTCGATCGATGAAATAGCGAGACATGGGGCTTATTTCGCCTGTGCCTGAGAAGCGGGCGCGCCGCCGGCCGGGGCGGCCGCACCCTGCGGTGCCTGCCCTGCCGTCTGCGGCGTCCATGGATAGCCCTTGACGGGCGTGCCGGGCTGGAGGTTCATCGCGCCTTCGATGACGACCTTGTCACCGGGCTTCAGCCCGCCCGTCACCAGCCACGCATCGCCAACCGTGCGGCTGGTGGTCAGCGGACGCGGGCTGAGCTTGCCATCCTGCCCGATCACCATCGCGGTGGCATTGCCCTTGGGATCGCGGGTGACGGCGCGCTGCGGCACGAGGATGCCGTCGCCCTGCGTTCCCTCGACCAGTTCGGCGCGGACGTACATGCCCGGCAGCAGCAGCCCGCGCGGATTGGCGAAGACCGCGCGGATCACCTGCGTCCCCGTCGCCGGATCGACCGTCACGTCGGTGAAGCGCAGCGTCCCCTCGATCGGATAGGTGCTGCCATCCTCCAGCTTCAGCCGGACCCGTGACGCGGCGGCGCCGCGCGACAGGTCGCCGCCCATCAACTGCTGGCGCAGCTTCAGCACGTCGGCGCTCGACTGCTGAATATCGACATAGACCGGGTCGAGCCGCTGGATCGTCGTCAGCGCCTCGGTCTGCGCCGCCGAGACGAGCGCGCCGGTGGTCGATACCGACCGCCCGATCCGGCCGGAGATCGGCGCGGTGATGGTCGTGCGCGACAGGTCGATCTGCGCTTGACGGAGCGCTGCGCGCTGCGCTGCAATATCGGCCTCGGCCTGCTGCGCGGTGGTGGTCGCATTCTCGAATTCCTGGCGTGAGATCGCGTTGATCTTCACCAGTTCGCCATAGCGTCGCGCAAGATTGCGGGTCGATGCGATCGCCGCCTGCGCGCGGGTCAGCGCCGCGCGGGCGCTCGCCACCGCTGCCTGATAGGGTGCGGGGTCGATGCGATACAATGGCTGGCCACGGCGGACGTAATCGCCCTCCTGGAACAGCCGCGCGAGGATCAGGCCGTTGACCTGCGGACGGACTTCGGACGTCTCGAACGCCGCCGTGCGGCCGGGAAGCTGCGTCGTCAGCGTCACCGGTTCGGTGCGCACGGTCACGAAGCCCACCTGCGGCGGCCCTTGCGGTGCCTGCTGCGGCTGCTGCTCACCCCCGCCGCAGGCCGAAAGAATGAGCGCCAGTGCCAATGGAGCCGTGCTTTTTTTCATGAACGTCCTCGACGGATGTGCTAAACAGTGAGTGATCGATCACTCACACATAGGCGGCGCGTACGCCGTCCCGGCGAATGAGGCAAGAGGTTGCAGGTGAATCTGACGTGAATTTGTTGCAGTGCGGTGCAGCGTGTCGGGCGAGCAAGGCGGCGGCCCGTCGCGAAAGGCTGGTTTCGGTGGCGCGACGGCTGTTCGCGGAACAGGGGTTCCACGGTACCGGCGTGGCGCAACTCGCCGCCGAGTCGGGAATCAAGGTCGGGCAGATCTATCGCGACTTCGCCGACAAGGAGGCGATCGTCGCCGAGATCGTCGAGAGCGACCTCGCGACCTTTCTGCACGAGGCCGATCTCGACCGGGCGATCGAGGCCGGCGACATTGCGGCGATCCGCCACTGGCTGCACGTCTTCGCCCGTTGCGAAGGGCCGAGCGATTCGCGGGCGCTGGTGCCCGAGATCATCGCCGAGGCGGCGCGCAACGATCGCATCGCCGCCATCGCGCATGCCATCAACGCGCGGGTCAAACATGCGTTGTTCCGCGCCATCGCCGCGCTGGCCCCCGATCCCGATCATGCCGAGCGCCGCGCGCAACTGGCCGACCTGATCCTGACGATCGGCGCGGGGTTGATGCACCGCCGGATCGCGGACGCCGAATTCGACGAAGCCGCCACCCGCCGCCGGATGGTCGCCATCGTCGAACGGGCGGTCGACACGCTGACCGACGAAACGCCATACCCGATCCTCCAAAGGGAGGATTGCACTTTGTCGGCAGAGGGCTACTAAGGGGGAACGCACTCCCTTGCGTATCGATGCCAAGGCCCGTCCGACCCGCCGTCGGACGGGCCTTGTGCTATCTGGCGAGCGCACGGTCGAGCACCACGAAATACAGGTCGCGGGTCCGGGGCAAGCCGAAGCGCGGATCGTCGAGCGGAAACGGCCGCGTCCCGCCGGTGCTGCGATAGCCCTGCCGTTCATACCATGCGATCAGTTCGCCGCGCTGGGCGATGACGGTCATCTCCATCACGCCGGCCCCCTCCTCCGCCGCGGCATGTTCGGCCGCCGCGACCAGCGCGCGCCCGGTGCCGCCGCCCTGCAGGTCCGGCCGGACCGCGAGCATCCCCAGCGCTGCGCGCCCATCCGGCAGAAACGACAGCGCGACGCAGCCGATCATCGCGCCCTCCGCCTCGGCGACCAGCATCCGCCGCGCCGGATCGCCGACCAGTTCGCTCAGCGCGGCGCGATCGGTCCGCTGGCCATCCAGCAGATCGGCCTCGTGCGTCCAGCCGGTGCGGGCCGAGTCGCCCCGGAACGCCGCCTCGACGAGATCATGCAGCGCCGCAATGTCGTCGATCGTCGCGACGCGGATCATGGCACCGCCCCCCATCCACCGCCCATCGCCTGATACAGCGCGACCAATGCGTTCAACCGGTCGGCGCGCACCTGTTCGAGCGACAGTTCGACGCTGAACAGCGCCCGCTGCGCATCCAATTGTTCAAGATACGGGCTGTAGCCGGCGCGGTAGCGGTTGGTCGCGTGGCGCAGCGCCTCGGCGGTGGCGGTGCGCTGCGTCTCCAGCGCGCGGGACTGCGCGGCGAGGCGGTCGACGCCGGCCAGCGCATCCTCCACCTCGCGGAATGCAATCAGCACGGTACGCTGATAGGCGAACGCCGCCTGATCGCGCCGTGCCGCCGCCGCGTCGAGATTGCCGCGTAACTGTCCGCCGCGGAACAGCGGGGCAAGGATGCTCGCCCCGATCGACCAGATACCGACCGGATTGGGCAGCGCGCTCGACAGCACCTCGCCGGTCGATCCGGTCAGACGCAGCGCCGGCAGGAACTGCGCACGCGCCGCCGCCAGACTGGCATCGGTCGCCGCCAGCGCCGCCTCGGCCTGCGCGATGTCGGGCCGGCGGCGCAACAGGTCGGACGGCAGGCCAGCGGGGACGGGTGGCGGCACCAGCCGATCGAGCACCAGCCCGCGCGCGATCAGGCGCGGCGGCGTGGCCGTAAGCAGCGCCAGCGCATCCTCCTGTCGCCGGGCGAGCAGTTCGAGTTGCGGCAGCGTCTGGGTGACGCCGGCATATTCGGCTTCGGCCTGCCGCAGTTCAAGCTGCGAGGTATAGCCCGCCTGCGCCCGCGACCGCGCGATCCGCAACGCTTCGCCGCGCGAGGCGATCGTGGCACGGACCGTCGCGATCCGGGCATCGAGGCCGCGCAACGTCACATAGCCGCTGGCGGTGGCCGCCGCGACCGAGAGCCGCGTCGTATCGGCGGCGGCGGCGGCGGCATCGCCCGACAGGCGCGCGGCGGCGATCTGGTTCGAGATTCGCCCGAACAGATCGACCTCGTACGACGACTGGAACACCGGCTGGAGCGAGGTGCCGGTACTCGCCCGGCCCAGTGCGTTGAGCGCGCGCTGTTCGGTCAGGCCGACGCCGACGTCGAGCGTCGGGAACCGCGCGGCCCGCGCCACCCCTTCCTGCGCGCGTGCTTCCGCCACCCGCGCGGCGGCAATGGCAATGTCGGGATTGTTGGCGAGCGCCGCCGTCACCAGCCGGGTCAGTTCGGGATCGCCGAACCCCTCCCACCAGCGCGCGTCGATCGCGGCCGTGGCCGACAAGGTCGTGCGCCACGCGGGCGGTGCCACCACCCCCGCCCCGGCGGGCGGTGGCCGGTCGGGTGGCGTGCAGCCGGCGAGCGCCAGCATCGCCAGCAGGGGCAGGCGGCGGTTCATCGCACCGCCGGCGATGGACCGCCGCCGGTATCGACCCGGGCCTCCACCGACATGCCAGGGCGCAGCCGCGCGAACAGCGGATCGTTCCGGTCGATCGCGATGCGCACCGGGATCCGCTGCGCGACCTTCACAAAATTGCCGGTGGCGTTATCGGCGCGGATCACCGCGAACTCGTTGGCGGCGGCGGGTGCGATCCGCTCCACCCGCCCGCGCAGTTCGGCGCGATCGAGCGCGTCGACCCGGATCGTTGCGGGCTGTCCGGCGGCCATGCGCGCGGTCTGCGCCTCCTTGAAATTCGCCGTGACCCAGACGGCGGGCGGCACGAGGAACATCAGTTGCGTCCCCGCCGTGACATATTGGCCCAGCCGCACGCCGACCTCGCCCAGCCGGCCGTCCTGCGGCGCGCGGATGACGGTGTTGGCAAGATCGATCTGCGCCAGCCGTACCGTCGCCTGCGCATTCTCGACCGCCGCCTGCAATCCGCCGCGACCCACCTCGACGGTGCGGACCTGTTCCTGCGCGACGCTGCGCTGCGCCTGTGCCTGCGCGACGCCGGCCTGCGCCGCGCGCAGCGCCGCCAGCGTCTGGTCGCGTTCGCGCAGCGACACCGATCCCTCGCGCACCAGATCGTCGACCCGCGCCATGTCCGCCTGCGCCCGCGCCAGTTGCGCCTGCGCGTTCTGGACGGCGGCGGCCTGTCCGCCCAGACTCGCCTCGCTCGACCGCTCGCTCTGGCGCGAATTGGCGAGGTTCGCGCGCTGCGCCGCCAGTTGCGCCAGCGCCTGATCGACCCGCTGGCGATAGATGCGATCGTCGATCCGCGCGAGGACCTGTCCGGCGCGCACCTGTTCGAAATCGCGGACCAGCACGTGCGTCACATACCCGTTCACCTGCGGCGCGATCACCGTCGTCTGGCCGCGGACATAGGCGTTGTCGGTCGCCTGCACCCGGCTGACGAACGGCCACAGCCCCCAGGCATAGAGCGCCAGCGCGACCCCGCCCAGCAATAGTGCGACGAAGCCGAGCGTCGAGCGCAGGCTGCCGCGCGGCGGTGCCCAACCGCGCGCGCGCGCCGGTTCGACGGGGATCTCGACCGGATCGGCGAGGCGTTGCGCGTCTTCGCGCGAGACTTGGGGTTCGCTCATGAGGATTGCTGCTGTCGCATGCGTTGCACCGCCGCCAAATCGGCCGCCAGGGGGTTTTCCCCGCGCAGCCGGAAACGCAGCCATAGCGCGCCGAGCCAGACAACGACCATGGCGGACAGGATAGCGACGGCAAGGAACACGTCGTTGAACGCGAGGATATTGGCCTCGCGCGTCACCTGTTGCGCCAGCAGCGACGTGCCGGTCCCCTGTCGCAGCACCGGATCGCCCTGCACCCGGGCATAGGCCCCGCCCAGTTGCTGGATGCGCTGTGCGACGACCGGATCGGTCAGGGTGAGCGACTGGACCAGCTCGAACGAATGATATTTCTCGCGCACGATCTGGAACGACCCGAGCAGCGCGGTGCCGGCAAGGCCGCCCAGCGTCTGGGTGATGCCGAACAGCGCCGAGAAGCTGACGATATGGGTGGTGCCTCGCGCCAGCGCGCGGAAGATGCCGATCATCAGCATCGGCCCGAGGAAATACAGCGCGGCGAAGGCGATGATCGTTTGGCTGAGATACAGGCTGGAGGGTCGGGTGAGGTTGGTCGAATCCGAATCCATCCACGCGCCGATGCCGATCAGCGCGACCGCGATCACCACCGGCTTGTAGAGATCGGCCATGTTTAGCGTCTTGAGGCCGACGATCAGCCCGGCGATCGACCCCAGCACCATGCACAGGCTGAGTGTCACCAACTGGTCGTTGCCCATGCCGACGACGCTCAGCAGCCCGACCGTTCCATAGGTCTGTTCGGACAACAGGATGCGCAACGACGCCGCGACGATCCCGAAGCGGATGATGTTGCGCCCGAGCATCCAGCGGGTGTTGAGCAGCGGATTGGCGCGATTATGCTCGATCAGCAGCGCCACGCCGATCAGGGGGATCGCGGCGGCGGTGGCATAGCCCAGCCACGGCGTAGACCACCACTGGATACGCCCCTGCACCAGCACCGCGCACAGCAGCGCGACGCCGGGCGCGAACAGCGCGAAGGTGAGGAAATCGATCCGCTCGAACGCCGGGGTGCGTTCGGACGGCGGCAGGCGCAATAGCGCGACTGCCCCCAGACACATCAGCGTCAGCCCCAGTTCGAACCAGAACAGCGCCTCGATCCGCCCGTCGACCAGCAGCAGCGGCGACAGCGTGCGTGCGAGCGGCAGCGCGATCTGCGACGCGGCGAAGCCGATAATCATTCCCGACAGCCGCGCGGCGGCGGGCAGCGCCTGCATGATATACAGGAAGCACAGCGTCGTGAGCGCACTGGCGACGATGCCCGACGCACCGCGCACGATGAGCTGCACGCCGAAGCTGTGAACGATCAACTGGAGCACGTTGAGGACAAGGAACGCGCTGAGGAACACGCGGGTGAAGCGCTGCATCCCGAATTGCTGGCGAAACTTGATGAGCAGCATCGACATGCAGACGCTGGTCATCGACGAGATCGCGGTCAGCCACCCGCCCTGCACCTGACTGAGTCCGAGCGATCCCTGTATCTGCGGCAGGTTGGCGAGCAGCAGCGCATTGCTGAACCCGCCGGTCAGCCCCAGCAGGATGCCGATCGCGAAATAGCCGACTCGCCGCGCGAACGGATGGTCGGGCGTTGCGGGCGATCCGGGCAGAAACGGCCGTTCATGCGGCTTGAATTGATAGGCCGAGGCGATCGCCGTGGCTCCGACTGGTCTGGGGTTCCGGCCGCAATAACTTGTAACAAAAGACTTCGTTCCGCACCGGTAATGGATCGCTGCTGGCGTCACCCGCTGCTTCGGCTACGATCGGTCCATGGTCCGTCTGTTCTGTATCGCGCTGCTCGCCGCATCCACCGCTTCCGCCCAGCCCGCGCTCGAAGCGCCGTTGCCGCCCGTCCGGCCGTGGCATGGCAAAAGCGAGGCGCTGATCGTCAGATCCGGCGACCCGTGGATCACCCCTGCCGAGGCGGCCGCGTTCGACACCACCCCCGATTACGCCGCGACGCGGGGCTGGCTCGACCGGCTGGTGGCGGCATCGCCGCTCCTGTCGATCGAGACGTTTGGCCGGAGCGCGCAGGGGCGCGACCTGTACTATGTCCGCGCGCACAAGGGTGGTCCGACACCCAAGCCGGTCGTGCTGGTGCAGGCCGGCATCCATGCCGGCGAGATCGACGGCAAGGACGCCGGCCTCATGCTGTTGCGCGACATCGCCCTGCGCGGCAAGAATCGCCTGCTCGACAAGGTCGATCTGGTGTTCGTGCCGATCTACAACGTCGACGGGCACGAGCGATCAGGTCCGTGGAACCGCCCGAACCAGCGCGGCCCACGCGATATGGGCTGGCGGACGACCGCGCAGAACCTCAACCTCAACCGCGACTATCTGAAGGCCGATGCACCCGAGACGCGGGCGATGATCGCGCTGATCCGCAGGCTCGATCCGGTCCTCTATCTCGACCTGCACGTCACCGACGGGATCGATCATCGCTACGACGTAACCTATGCCTTTTCCGGCTGGCGCGGCTATGGCGCGCGTTCGGCGGCGGTCGGGCAGGTGCTCGACCGGCAGCTCCGCCCGGCGATGGACGCAGCACTGGTCCGCGCCGGCCATACGCCGGGCTATTACGTCAGCACGATCGACAATCGCGCCCCCGAAAAGGGCATGACCCAGGACGTCGACACGCCGCGCTTCTCGACCGGCTATGGCGACACCGCGCATATCCCGACGCTGCTGGTCGAGACGCATTCGCTCAAACCCTACCGCCAGCGCGTGCTCGGCACCTATGTGTTCGTCGAGGAGGCCCTCCGCTTCGCGGGCGACCGGGGCAGCGACCTGCGCGCGGCGATCGACCGCGATCGTGCCGCGCGGCCGACCACCCTGACCGCGACATGGAAGCCGAACCCGGTGCCGCTCTATTCGGTCGACTTTCTCGGATTGGCGCACGACAGCTATCGCTCGCCCGCCTCCGGTCGCGACGAACTGCGCTGGCTGTCGAGAGCGGTGACGTTCAGGATGCCGGTGTTCGGCAGCCTGCCCGACAAGGTGGTGCAATTGCCGAAGGCATGGTGGGTGCCGGCCACCCTGCCGCATGTCATCGACCTGTTGCGGCTGCACGGCGTAACGATGGAGCCGGTGAACGCGGCCGTCACCCGCACGCTCGACATGGCGCGCGCCACCGATCCCAAACTCGGGTCGGCGAGCGAGGGCCATGTTCCGCTCGACGCCACGATCGTCCATGAGAACCGGCGCGAGACGATGCCCGCCGGATCGGTTCGAGTTCCCGCCGACCAGCCGCTGGGCCTGCTCGCCGCCTATCTCCTCGAACCCGAAAGCGAGGAAGGCGTGCTGGCATGGAACCTAGCGCCGGCCATGCTCCAGCGCACCGAATATATCGAGGGCTATGCCATCGCCCCGCTCGCCGACCGGATGCTAGCGAACGATCCCGCGCTCCGGGCCGCGTTCGAGGCGAAGCTGGCCATCGATCCCGCATTCGCCGCCGATCCGACGGCGCGGCTGCAATGGTTCTATGCCCGCACGCCCTATTACGACGAACGCTATCTACTGTATCCGATCGGGCGCGAGGTGAATTGACCTTGATGGCCCACGTCCCTAGCCCACGCGACATGACGAGTTTGCCCGCATGACCGCCCCGTCCATCATCGTCGTCGAGGACGATCCCGCGCTGCGCACCCTTACCGCCCGCGCGTTGCAGGAAAACGGCTATCTTGTGCGCACCTGCTCCGCCGCGCCCGAGATGTGGCTGGCGCTGGAACAGGGGCCGGTCGACCTGATCCTGCTCGACATCATGCTGCCGGGCACCAGCGGCATCGACCTGTGCCGCCAGATCCGCCAGACGAGCGCGGTGCCGATCATCTTCGTGTCGGCCAAGGGCAGCGAGGTCGATCGCGTCATCGGCCTCGAACTGGGGGCCGACGATTATCTGCCCAAGCCGTTCGGCACGCGCGAGCTGATCGCCCGCGTCCGCGCCGTGCTGCGCCGGGGCGAACTGAACGCGCAGACGACGCAGCGCGAGGAGGGCATCTATACCTTCGAAGGCTGGACCGCGAACCTGCCGCGGCGCGAGCTGACCTCGCCGACCGGGGCGTCGGTCGATTTGACGGGGGCGGAATTCGACCTGCTGGTCGTGCTGCTCGACCATGCCCAGCGGGTGATCGCCCGCGAACGGCTGATCGAGCTGTCGCGCACCCGCCTTGGCGACAGTTCGGACCGCAGCATCGACGTGCTCATCAGCCGGTTGCGCCGCAAGTTGTCGACCGCCGGTGCCACTCCGCCGATCGTGACGGTGCGCGGGGTCGGCTATATGCTGAACGTGCCGGTCGAGCGGCGGTGAAACGCACCCTGCCGGCGATGCCGTTCGGGTTGATCGGGCGGATCGTCGCGATCCTGCTGCTGACGATCGTCATCGAATTCGGCGTCTCGGTCCTGCTCTACGAACGCGCCAGCCAGTTTTCGGTACGCGACGACGAGGCGCGGCGGCTGGCCGAGCATCTGGTGATCGCGCGGCGGATCGTCGACGAACGCGCCATCGCCGAACGGCCGGGGATGGCCGCCGAACTGACCACCGAACGCTACGCCGTCCAGTGGCGGCCGACCCTCCCCGCCCTTCCGGTGCGCGGCACCGAGCTGCGCGAGATGGAGCAGCAGGTGCTGGCGTGGGAACCGACGCTCGCCGACACCGGGCTGCACCTGACGCTGGCATCGCCCGGCGGACGATCGGTCGTCACCGGCGTGCTGCGGCTGGACGACGGAAGCTGGCTGTATTTCCGTACGCTGGAGCCGCTGCGCGCCTTCGATCTGGCGCTCGGGCGCATCCTGCTCGCGCTGATCCCGGCGATCGCGCTGATGGTCGCGGGCGGGCTGCTGATCCGCCGGACGTTGCGGCCGATGCGGCAACTGGCCGATGCGGTCGATCGCTTCGGCGCGGGCGGTGCCGCCGCGCTGCCGCCGGTCGAGGAGGCGGGACCGGGCGAGGTCCGCCGGCTGGTGGTGGCGTTCAACGGATTGCAGGCGCGCATTCACCGGTTGATCGAGGATCGCACCCGCGCGCTGGCGGCGGTCGGCCATGATCTGCGCACCCCGCTCGCCCGGCTGCGGCTGCGCACCGATGCCATTGCCGATCGCCAAGTGCGCACCACGGTGCAGAACGACCTTGCCGAAATGGAGGCGATGGTCCTCTCGCTGCTCGCCTTCCTCGGCGGGGAGGGAGAGCCGGAAAAGCCGACACTGGTCGACATCGCCGTGCTGTGCGCCAGCATCGTTGACGACGCGACCGATCATGGCCATGACGCCAGCTATCACGGCCCCGACCATTGCGAACGGGTTGTGCGCCGGTCCAACTTCCGCCGCGCGGTCATCAATCTGGTCGAGAATGCGATCCATTACGGCGGCAGCGCGCGGCTCACGCTGGTGCGCGACGTGGACGCCACCATTGTCCGGGTCGAGGACGACGGCCCTGGCATCCCCGAGGAATCGCTCGGCCATGTCCTCGAACCGTTCGTCCGGCTGGACACCGCGCGCAAGCGCGACACGGTCGGCTTCGGCCTTGGCCTGTCGATCGTCGCCCGCGCGGTCGAGGCGGAGGGTGGACGGCTCGAACTCGCCAATCGCGACGGGGGCGGGTTGTGCGTTGCGATCGTGCTTCCTGCCGCAGCGCAGCGGCAATAATTCGTTACACGGCCGTCGAACGCAGCAATTATCTTGGCCGTATACGCTGATCCCGACCGGCATGGCTGCGGCCCATGCCCTCTGGATTGGGAACAAGCGATATGAACGACGTCATTGGGCGGGTCTTTGGATTCGAAAAGGACGTGTTCGGCACCGATGCCGACCTTTATTCAAAGCTGGCGACCGATGGGCAGAGCCCCAAGGTGCTGATGATCTCGTGTTCGGATTCGCGCGTCGTTCCCGAACATATCCTCCAGGCGAAGCCGGGCGACGTGTTCGTCATCCGCAACGCCGGCAACATCGTCCCCCCCTTCACCCAGCAGAACGGCGGCACGACCTCCACGGTCGAATATGCGGTCGCGGTGCTCGGCGTCACCGACATCATCGTATCGGGCCATTCGGGCTGCGGCGCGATGGGCGCGCTGATGAAGCCCGAGACGCTGGCAGGCCTGCCGAGCGTCGCGGCGTGGCTGCGCCACAGCCATGCCGCCCATTCGGTCGTGTCGCACAGCTATCCCGATCTTGACGATCAGGCCGCCGTCCGCGCCGCCAGCCTCGAGAACGTCGTGGTGCAGATCTCGCACCTGCGCACCCATCCCGCGGTCGCCTCGCGTATCGCCAAGGGCGATCTGACGCTGCACGGCTGGTTCGTCGACATCCATGCCGGGGTGATCCTCGCGCTCGACGGCGAAACCGGCCGGTTCGCGCCGATCAACGAAGATCGCCCGCTGCCGGTGGCGTTGCCCGCCGCGAAGCGGCTGGCCGCCGATTTCTATACGGCCGAAGCTGCCGAATAAGCCGTTCCCGCATGTCCGGCGGGGCGATTCTTCCCTCCCCCGTCCCGTCGGCCTAGCGGGTTCCGCGCCGGCTATGCTTCCCCCGAGGCATGGCCGGCGCACCCCGTTCAACCACAAGGCATCCCTGCCGCCATGTCGCAACCATCCCTGATCGCCAATCTTCGGCAGGATTTGCCGGCGTCGATCGTCGTCGCGCTCGTCGCGCTGCCCCTCTGCCTCGGCGTCGCGCTGGCGTCGGGCGCGCCGCTGTTTTCCGGGCTGATCTCCGGGATCGTCGGCGGCATCGTCGTCGGTGCGCTGTCGAAATCGCCGTTGTCGGTCAGCGGCCCCGCCGCCGGCCTGACCGTGATCGTGCTCGACGCGATCACCCGCCTCCCCTCGTTCGAGGCATTCCTGCTCGCGGTGATGCTCGCCGGCATCCTCCAGGTGCTGCTGTCCTTTTCACGGTCGGGCGTGCTCGGCGAATTCGTGCCGTCGTCGGTCATCACCGGCATGCTGGCGGCGATCGGCCTGATCCTGATCCTGAAGCAGGTGCCGCACGCGATCGGCTATGACGGCGATCCGGGCGGCGACTTCGCCTTCCGGCAGGACGACGGGCGCAACACCTTCAACACCATCATCTTCGTGCTGCGCGAACAGGTGGTATGGGGCGCGGCGGTCATCGCCGCGATCAGCCTTGCCTTCCTGTTCTGGTGGGAAAAGGCGAAGCCCAGCGACGGTTTCCTGAAATTCATCCCCGGCCCGCTGGTCGTCGTGGTCGGGTCGGTCGCGCTCAACGCGCTGTTCGGGCTGGTCGCGCCGGCGCTGCAGGTCAAGCCGACCCATCTGGTCAGCGTGCCGATCGCCGAGAGCCTTGGCGGGTTCGTCAAGCTGTTCAGCTTCCCCGACTTCGGCCAGATCGGCAATGCGACGGTATGGACCGTGGCGGTCACGCTGGCGATCGTCGCCAGCCTCGAATCGCTGCTGTCGGTCAAGGCGGTGGACGAGATCGACCCCAAGCGTCGCGTGACCGACAAGAACCACGAACTGCTGGCGCAGGGCGGCGGCAACATCATCTCCGGCCTGATCGGCGGCCTGCCGGTCACGTCGGTGATCGTGCGGTCGTCGGCCAACGTCGGTGCCAACGCCGCGTCCAAGATGTCGACGATCCTGCACGGTAGCTGGTTGCTGCTGTCAGTGCTGCTGATCCCGGTGCTGCTCAACCTCATCCCGCTGTCGGCACTGGCGGCGGTGCTGATCCAGACCGGCTACAAGCTGACCAAGCCCGAGCTGTTCGTGAAGCGCTGGAAGCAGGGCTATACCCAGTTCGTGCCGTTCGTCGTGACCGTGGTGGCGATCCTGTTCACCGATCTGCTCAAGGGCATCGTGATCGGTCTCGTCATCGGCTTCGTGTTCGTCATCGCGCGCAATTTCCGCCCGGCGGTGACGTTCGTGCAGGACGGCGAAGGCCCGGGGGCAAGCTGCATGGTGCGCGCCAAGCGCAACCTGTACTTCATCCACAAGGTCGAACTGACCCGCGAACTCGACAAGGTGCCCGACGACTGCACCGTGGTGATCGACCTGTCGGCGACCAGCTATGTCGATCTCGACAATATCGACATCATCAACGGCTTCATCAAGAATGCCCAGTATCGGGGCGTCAACGTGCTGGTCCGCGGCGACATCGGTGAAAAGACCGCGCCGCAGATCAAGGCGCCGCGCAAGGAGGTCGCCTACGCATGAGGGAATACAAACACCTGCTGCTCGCCAACAAGGCATGGGCATCGGAAAAGCTGGAGGAGAACCCCCGGTATTTCACCCGCCAGACGCAAGGCGAACAACCCGATTTCCTGTGGATCGGGCCATCGGACAGCCGCGTCGCGCCCGACCAGTTGACCAACGCCCAGCCGGGCGAGATGCTGATGCACCGCAACATCGCCAATCTGATCGATCCGAACGACCAGAATCTGATGTCGCTGGTACAATATGCGGTCGAAACCGTCGGCGTGCGCCACATCATCGTCTGCGGCCATTACGGCTGCGGCGGCGTCGAGACCGTGCTGTCGGGCGAGGTCGACGGCCATATCGACGACTGGCTCAACATCCTGCGCGACGTGATCCGCGACCACCGCGATGAACTCGACGGCCTGCCCGCCGGCGAGTTGCGCAGCAACCGGCTGGTCGAACTGAACGTCCGCGACCAGTTGGTGAAGCTGGCCCGGACCGACGTGATCCAGAACGCCTTCGCTTCGGGCAAGCCGCTCGAACTGCACGGCTGGATCTACGATCTGCGCGACGGGCTGCTCAAGCCGCTGATGGAGATCGACGCGACGACGCCGCTGGCGGCGGTGCCGGTGCCGGAAAAGGTGCTGACCTAAGCGAACGGCTCCCCCCTCCCGGGGGGAGCCGCTCCGGTTCAGCCCGCCATCGTCATCACCGCGCCCGAATCGACGCGGATGTTGGCACCGTTGATGAAGCTTGCCGGTCCCGAACACAGGAACACGATCGCGGCGGCCACTTCCTCCGCCTTGCCGCGGCGCTTGAGCACCATGCCGGGGCGTTCTTCCTTCAGGAAACTCTTGATCGCCGAGTCCATGTCGGTGCCGAGTTCCCCGGCGCGCTTCTCCATCATCGCGTCGGTCATCGGCGTTTCGATGAAGGCGGGCGACACGCTGTTCACCAGGACATTGTCGCAGCCATAGGCCTTGGACAGTCCTTTCGTCAGGTTCAGCAGCCCGGCCTTGGACGCGCAATAGGCAAGCTCGTCGACATAGGGCTGCACCGCATCCTCGGACGCGATCAGCACGATACGCCCGCCGCCCGCCTTGCGCATCGCCGGAATTGCCTCGCGCGCGACACGGACCGCGCCCATCAGGTTGATTTCCAGCGTTTCGGCCCAGCCGGCATCGTCGACCTCGAGGAAATCGCCGGTCGCCCCGGTCACGCCGGCCGCATTGACCACGATCTCCGGATCGCCGAGCAACTCGCGCACCTTGGCGAACAGCGCCTGCACGTCGGCCAGCTTGGTAACGTCGGCCGGCACCGCGACCACCTCGCCATATTGCTTCAAGCCTTCGAGCGTGGATTCGATGTCACCGCCGGGTCGGTCGCTGATCGCGACCCGCACGCCTTCCTCCAGCAGCATGCGCGCGGTTTCCCGGCCGATCCCGCTGTCCGATCCCGTCACCAACGCGATCTTTCCATCAAGCCCGAAGTTCATCCTGTCTCTCCAATCCAGCAACACCGGACGGCCAAGCTCTTGAAATGACGCGGAGTTCCGTCACAATTGCGTACCGTTCAGCGTGGCGATCGCCTGGATCAGCGCTAAGTGGCTCAAACCTTGCGGCAAATTGCCGAGATACTCGTGCGTCTTCGGATCGATCATTTCCGGCAGGATGCCGACGCCGTCCGCCAGTCCCGCCATCGCCGCGTCGAACGCCGCCGCCGCGCGGTCGTGCTGCCCAAGGATCGCCCGCGCCTCGACCATCCAGAAGGTACAGGCGAGGAAACAGCCTTCTTCCTTGTCCATGCCGGTGTAGCGATAGTGATAGGCCCCCGCGCCAAGCTCGCGGTCGATCGCGTCGAGCGTGCGCGCCAGCCGGTCCTGCCCGTCGAAGCGGAACCGCACCGCCAGCGCCAGCGACGCATCGAGGCCGTCCGCGCCCGGATAGCAGAGATAGGCACCACGTTCCTCCGACCAGCAATGCTCGCCGATCCAGTCCATGATCCGGTCGCGCTCGCGCGCCCAGCGGTCGCGGCAGGTGGTGGGAAGCTGCCCGGCATCGGCCAGTTCGACGGCGCGCTCCAGCGCTTGCCAGCAACTGATCTTCGACATGGTGTAATGCTGGACCTCTTCCAGCTCCCAGATGCCGGCATCCTTCTGCCGCCAGCGATCGGCGCATTGGTCGGCAAGGTGCGACAGCGTCTCGGCACTGGTGGAGTCGAGGATGTTGCCACAAGCGACGAAGCGTTCGGCCGTCTCGAAGATGTCGCCATAGATGCCGTGCTGGTGCTGGTTGGTGGCGAGATTGCCCGCGACCACCGGCTGCGACCCGCGATAGCCGGGCAGGTCGACCCGTCGTTCGTCGGGCACCCGGTCGCCGGCCAGCGTGTAACAGACGCGCGGGGCACCCTCGCCCAGCCGCTTGAGCAGCCAGGTGAACCCCGCCTTCGCCTCGCCCAGCGCACCGATCCGCAGAAACGCCTTGATCGTATAGCCGGCATCGCGAATCCAGGCGTAGCGATAGTCCCAGTTCTTGTTGCCGCCGATCCGCTCGGGCAGCGACGTCGTCGCGGCGGCGACGATCGCGCCCGATGGCGAATAGAGCAGCAGTTTCAACGCCAGCGCGCTGCGGATCGCGGTCGCACGGTGATCGCCGACACAGTGGAGCCGCTGCGTCCAGTCGCGCCATTCCTTGTCGGACAGGTCGATGCGTTCGTCGACCGCTTCGATCGTCGGCACCACCAGCGGCTCGTCCGCGCCGGCGACGATGCCAATCGTCGCGCGCTCGCCCGGCCCCACCGCGATCCACCCGTCGATACCCTCGTCGCCCTGCCGCTCGATGGCAACATTGTCCGAACATCGCACCAGCCCCAGCACCGCGCCGACATGGAACACGTCGTGCCCGCCCGCGCGGGCGAAATACGGGCTGACGGTATCGGCCCGCCGCCCGAAGCGCAGCGTCAGCGTGAAGGCGACGCGCCCGTCGAGCCCCTCGACCCGGCGAGCGAGTTCAGCCCATGGTAGTCGCCCGGCGGTGCCACTGTTCAGGCTCTCGACCAGCTTGGCGCGCCCGGTGGCGGTGGTGAAGATCGTCTCCAGCACGTTGCTGTCGTCGCGATAGCGTTGTTCGCTGGTGAATGGTTCGGCCGGGGTGATCGCGAAATAGCCGCCCTGCCCCGCATCGAGCAGCCGGTCGAACAGCGGTGGCGAATCCATGTTGGGCACGCACCACCAGTCGATCGATCCGTCCGCGCCCGACAGCACCACCGCCCGCCCGTCGCCCAATGCGCCGTAGCGGGCAAGCGGCAGATAGCCGTCGGTATCGCGCAGCGAGGCGGGAGCGGGGGCGGACGAGGATCGCAGCAGCATGCGCCCGATAACCCGTGATGGCGCGCAAATGTCCGTGATCGCAGGGAGACAGCGGCGGCGACGTGCGTTTGCTGGCGACCCCCTCCCCTGAAAACGATAGTTCGGAGAACCGCCGCATGAGCCTCGCTTCCGCCCTGGGCCTTGGCAAGAAGGTCCGCTACGCCGTCGTCGGTGCTGGCGACATCACCCAGCGTTCGATGCTGCCCGGCATCAAACACACCGGCAATTCGAAGCTCGTTACCGTCGTCACCGGCGATGCCGACAAGGCAGCGGCGCTGGCCGAACTGTACGGCCTCGATCGCACCTATAGCTATGACGAATATCACGAACTGCTGGCATCGGGCACGATCGACGCGGTGTATCTCGGCACGCCCAACTGGCGGCACGCCGAATTCGCGGTGCCGGCACTGGCCGCGGGCATCCATGTGCTGTGCGAAAAGCCGTTGGAAATCTCGACCGAACAGGGCCGCGCGATCCTCGCGGCGCAACAGGCGTCGTCGGCGAAGCTGATGACCGCCTATCGTCTGCATTTCGAACCCGGCACGCTGTCGGCGATCGACAAGGTGCGCGACGGCAAGCTGGGCGATCTCGTCACCTTTACCGCGACGTTCAGCCAGTCGCTCGACCCCGAGAACCACCGCGCCAGCCACGGCATCGTCGCGGGTCCGCTGTTCGACATGGGGCCGTATCCGATCAACGCGATCCGCTACCTGTTCGGCGAGGAACCGGTCGCGGTCGAATCGGCGGTGGCGACCCGGCAGGCGAAGGCGGGCTTCGGCGATCTCGACGATACGTTCGCGGTCGTGCTGCGGATGCCCGGCGACCGGCTGGCAAGCTTCACCGTCAGCTATTATGCCGGCAACGTCGATCACCTGACGATCTGCGGCGCCAAGGGCAGCATCCATATCGATCCCGCCTTCGGCTATGGTGACACCCAGCATCAGACGATCACAATCGGCACCGAAAAGTCCGAAGAGAAGTTCAAGCCGACCGACCAGTTCGGCGGCGAGATGAAATATTTCTCCGACTGCATCCTGAACGGCGACGATCCCGAACCCGATGCCGAGGAGGGTCTGGCCGATCTGCGCGTCATCGAAGGCATCGTCGAGGCGCTAAGGACCGGTCGCCGCGTCGACCTGCCGCCGTTCGAGCGCAAGCGGCGGATCAACACCGCGACGCAGAAGCAGACGCTGTCGCCGGTGACGCCGCCCGAAACGGTAAAGGCCAAGACGCCGAGTGGTCAGTAAGCCTCTTTGCCCCTCCCTGGAAGGGAGGGGTTGGGGTGGGTCGGCCCGTGAGGGAATGGAGCGCCAGCCCCGAACCTACCCACCCCCGGCCCCTCCCTTGTCAGGGAGGGGAGATCATCCCGCTACCACTCCACCCCGATCTTGCCGAAATGGTCGCCGCCTTCCTGAAACCGGAACGCCTCGGCCAGTTCGGTGAGCGGAAACCGCCGGTCGATCACCGGGCGAATACCGGTCGCATCGAGCGCGCGGACGAAATCCTGTTGCGCGCGCCGGCTGCCGACGATCAGCCCCTGCAACCGCGCCTGTTTCGCCATCAGCGCCGCCGTCGGCACCTCGCCGCCGCGTCCGGTCAACACCCCGATCAGCGAAATATGCCCACCGACCCGCACCGCCGCGATCGACTGGGCGAGCGTGGCCGGGCCGCCGACCTCGACCACATGATCGACGCCCCGCCCGTCCGCCCATGCGGCGACGGTCGCGCCCCAGTCCTGATCGTTGCGATAATTGACGGTGAAGTCCGCGCCGAGGTCGCGCGCCCGCGCCAGCTTCTCGTCGCTCGACGAGGTGATGGCGACCACCGCCCCCATCGCCTTGGCGATCTGCAACGCCCAGATCGAGACGCCACCGGTGCCGAGCAGCAGCACCCGGTCGCCCGCCTTCAATCCGCCATCGACCACCAGCGCGCGCCACGCGGTCAGGCCGGCGGTGGTGATCGTCGCCGCCTCGACCGCGTCCCAGCCCTTGGGCGCATGGGTGAAGGCGGTGGCGGGCAGCACCACCGTTCCTTGCGCGAATCCGTCGATGCCGTCGCCCGGCGTCCGCGCGAAATCGCCGATGGTCGGCGCGCCATCCTGCCAGTCGGGGAAGAAGCACGAGACGACGGCGTCACCGACCGCGAAGTCGGTGACGCCCTCGCCCACCGCCTCGACCACGCCCGCCCCGTCCGCCATCGGCACGCGGCCGTCGGCGGCGGGCGATGTGCCGCTGGCGACGATATAGTCGTGGAAGTTGAGCGAACTACCATGCAGCGCGACGCGGATCTCGCCCGGCCCCGGCTGTCCCGGATCGGCGCGCTCGACCCATTCCAGCCGGTCGAGGCCACCGGGCGCGCGCAGGGTCATCGCCTTCATGCCGCATCCTCCGCCTGAACGACGGCATCGGTCATGCCGTTCGGCGACAGGATTTCGATCCAATAGCCATCGGGATCGGCGATGAAGGCGATGTCCTTCATCTTGCCCTCGTCGGGCCGCTTGACGAACGATACGCCCAGTTCCTCGAACCGCGCGCAGGCGACGACGACGTCGGGCACCGAAATGCCGATATGGCCGAAGCCGCGCGGATCGGCATTGCCATTGTGATAGCCGGCGAAGTCGGGATCATCCTCGGTACCCCAATTATGGGTCAGTTCCAGCGTCGTCTCGCGCGTGAACAGGAAGCGGGCGCGTTCCGCCGGATCGGCGGGAATCGCCTCACCGTCCTTGAGATAGGCGAGGAAATAGAGCGAGAACGCCATCTCCTCGAAATCCAGCTTCTGGATCAACGTCATGCCCAGCACGTCCTGATAGAAGGACAGGCTGGCGCTAGGGTCGCGCACGCGCAGCATCGTCTGGTTGAGGACGAAGCCCCTGGTGCCGTCGGGTCGGGTCATCGAAACGCTCCTGTGCGATTGGAGCGGCTCGAACGCGGCAACGGTGCGTGCGGTTCAGCCGCCCAGCGCGGCGATGGCGCGGGCCAGCTCGGCTTCGCGGAACGGCTTGGTCAGGCGCGGCAGGTCGGCGGGCAGCCCGTCGACCTCGGCATAGCCCGACACGATCAGCACGGCGACGCCCGGCATGCGGTCGCGCACCATTCGCGCCAGCCACGCGCCCGACGGGCCGGGCATCAGGTGATCGGTCACGACCAGATCGAACCGGCGGGTGTTCAGCACCCGCTCCGCCTCGGTCGCGCTGTCGACCTCGACCGTATCATAGCCAAGGTTCTGGAGCATGACGGCAGTGGTCATTCGCACCAGCGGTTCGTCGTCGACCACCAGCGCGCGGCCCCGGAATTGCAGCGGATCGGCATCCTCGCCACCGCTGTTCTCCACCACCGCCGCCGCGCTGACCGGCAACCACAGGTCGATGCGCGTGCCGACCCCCGGCGCGCTGACGATCGCCATCGTGCCGCCCAGTTGCAGCGCGAGGCCATGGACCATCGACAGGCCAAGCCCGGTGCCCTTGCCGATCCCCTTGGTCGAAAAGAACGGCTCGATCGCGCGGGCGGCGATGTCGGCGGTCATGCCGGTGCCGGTATCGATCACCGACAGGCGGACATAGCGCCCGGCACTCACCCCGGCATCGCGCGCCTCGGCCGCGTCGGGCAGGTCGGCGGCAATGGTGATCCGCCCGCCTTCCGGCATCGCGTCGCGCGCGTTCACGCACAGGTTCAAAACAGCCATTTCCAACTGGTTGGCATCGGCCAGCGCGGGCGGAAGGTCAGCGGACACCATGGTGGTCAGCGCCGTCTGCGGCCCGATGGTGCTGCCGATCAGATCGGCCATCCCGCCGATCAGCACCGACAGGTCGACGGCGCCACGCTGCAACGGTTGCCGCCGCGCGAACGCCAGCAGCCGCTGGACCAGCGTCCGCGCGCGCTCGGCCGATTGCAACGCGCCGTCGATCAGCCGCAGTTCGCGCGGTGACAGGCCGGCGCGCCGCTGGAGCAGGTCGAGGCTGCCGAGGATCGGGGTCAGCAGATTGTTGAAGTCGTGCGCGACGCCGCCGGTCAACTGGCCCATCGCCTCCATCTTCTGCGCCTGTCGCAGCGCGTCCTGCGCCTCGCGCAGGTCGGCCTCGGCGCGCAGCCGGTCGGTCACGTCGGTGACGAACTGGAACGCGCCGATCCGGTTGCCGGCATCGTCGTACAGCCGGTTGAACTTCATCTCATACGCGCGGCGGGCATGACCACGGCCGGTGTCGCCGAACACCTCGATCGCGGTGAATTCCTCGCCCGCCAGCGCCCGGTCCCAGACCGATCGCACCAACGCCATCTGTTCGGGCTGATCGGCGATCAGCGCGAGCAGATTGTCGCCGACGCGCGGCCGCACACCGAACACCCGCTCGAACTCGGTCACGCCGGCACCGTTGAGCGCCAGCCAGCGATAGTCGAGGTCGAGGACGTTGACCGTCGCATCGGTCGTCTCGAGAATGCCGGCCAGAATGTTGCGTTCGGCGGTGCGTTCGGCGACGCGCGCTTCCAGCGTGTGGTTCAGTTCGCGCAGATCGTTCAGCGCGGTCGTCAGTTCGGCCTGGCTACGCTTCAACGCCGCGTCGGACAGCACGCGCGACGTCGTCTCGTTGGTGAAGATGAACAGCCCGGCAATCGCGCCGTCACGGTCGAGGATGCGCGAATAGGAAAAGCTCCACCACGTATCCGCCGCGCCGCGATCGGTATCCAGCTTCCACGGCACGTCGACATAGCGCGGGCTGGTTCCGGCATAGGCCGCCGCGATGATCGGCATCGCCTGTTCCAGCCCGTCGGCCCAGACCCGATCGAACCGCTCGCCCATCGCCCAGTCGAGCCGTGGCCCCAGCAGCGGAAAATAGGCTTCGTTGAAGAAGAAGGTAAGCTCCGGCCCCCAGCACAGGATCATCGATTCGGGCGAATTGACGACGAGGCTGAGCGCGCTGCACAGCGCGTCGGGCCAGGTTTCGGGCGGCCCCAGCACATGATCCGACCAGTCGCGTGCGCGAATCATGTCGCTCGCCCGGCCACCGCCGTTCAGGAACGGAGCAATCGTCATCGCCTATGCCACCGGTCCTGCCGCAAGCCCTTCGACCAGCGCGCGCGGTACGCGCACCAGCGATCCGTGGCGTGCCCCCTTGGGCATCGTCAGCCGCGCGGTCACGTCGCGCCATTCGCGGAAGTCGCGCGTCGCCGCCGCGCCCCAATGACCGTCGCGATACACGTCCCAGTAACAGATCGTCTCCCCGCCCACCTGCGCGGTCATCGGTCCTTCGACCCACGACGGCGTGAAGGCTGCCCCAAGCGGCGCGAACGGCCCGGTCGGGGTGGCGGCACGCGCGACTTGGAGATACTTGCGCGGCGGCTGTACCGTCTCGTCCTTGACGATCAGATGGAGGCTGCCGTCGCCCCCCCGCGCGAACGTCCCGTCGATCACGCTGAACCCCGGATCGTACAGCACCTTGGGCGGGCCGAACGTCACGAAATCGCGCGTCGTCACATACCATAGCCGGTGGTTGTAGCCCGACTCCGACGTACCATCGGTTTCGGGAAACCGTCCGCGCACCGTGCTCGACCAGAAGACGACATACACACGCCGCCGCGCGTCCCAGATCGCCTCGGGTGCCCAGCAGTTGCGGGTGCCCGCCACCCCGGCCATCACCGGCAACGCGCGCTGCGGCGTCCAGTGGCGCAGGTCGCGGCTGGTAGCGTGACCGATCGTCACCCCGTCCCATGCGGTGGTCCACAGCAGGTGCCATGGCGCGTTGCGTCCCTCGCCCCGGAACAGGAACGGATCGCGCATCAGTTTCGCTTCGCCGACCATGGGTTTGAGAAAATTCCGCCCCCCGGCCAGTTCGCGAAAGGCGAAACCGTCGTCGCTCAGCGCCAGCTTCAACCCCGTCGCCTCGCCGCGTCCGGTGCCGAAATAGGCGAACAGCAACGGATCGCCCTGCCATGCCAAGGCAGAGGCACGCCCACCGATCAGGGGAAGCGCCAGCCCGGCGAGGGCCGTCCGCCGATTGAGCATCATCGCCTTTCGCTCCCAGAGCGTTGATTCCATGGGTCGCTTGCCGCATGGGCGCGGCGACTGCAACCATTGGCGCGATGATCGGCAATCGACGGTTGACGTATCCGGTATCCGCAGCGACGATCACCGCCGACCCGCTGCGAAAGAACCGTCCGTTGCTCAAGACCTCCGCTTCCCGCCTCGCGCTCGGCCTCCTGCTGCTGGCCGCGCCGCCAGCATTCGCCGATCCGATCCGCCAGACCAAGGGCGACTGGCAGGACAAGTTCCGCCAACTGGAGGGCGAGGACTGGCCGACCCCAACCGACTATCGCGGCGCATCGGGGGCGCCGGGCCATCGCTACTGGCAGCAGAAGGTCGATTACGACGTCCGCGTCGCGCTGAACGAAGCGACCAAGGTCGTGACCGGCAGCGAGACGATCCGCTATCGCAACAACTCGCCCGACGCGCTGCCCTATCTATGGCTGCTGCTCGACCAGAACGACTACAAGCGCAGTTCGATCGCGCAGATGAGCCAGACGGTGGCGGATACCGCGACGATCAGCATCGGCGACATCAACCGCGCCAAACGGATGCAGGACTGGGAGGGCGGCTTCACCATCGCCGCCGTGCGCGGCCCCGACGGCCAGCCGCTGGCCCACCGCGTTACCGACAGCCTGCTGCGCATCGAACTGCCCGCCCCGGTCGCGGGCAACGGCGGCGAAGTCACGATCAGCATCGACTGGTCGTTCCCGATGGCCGAACAGAAGGTCGTCGACGGCCGGTCGGGCTATGAATGTTTCACCGATCCCGGACAGGACGGTAATTGCATCTTCGAGGGCGCACAGTGGTTCCCGCGCCTTGCGGTCTATTCGGATTACGAAGGCTGGCATAACAAGGCGTTTCTGGGCGCGGGCGAATTCACGCTCGAATTCGGCGACTATCGCGTCGCGCTGACCGTGCCCGCCGACCATGTCGTCTCGGCGACCGGCGTGCTCCAGAACCCCGATCAGGTGCTGACCCCTGCGCAGCGCCAGCGGCTGGAGACGGCGAAGACCGCCAGCAGCCCGACCTATATCGTCACCCCCGAGGAAGCGGTCGCTGCCGAACGCGGCCGCGCATCGGGCAGCAAAACATGGACCTTCGCCGCGCAGAACGTCCGCGATTTCGGCTGGGCGTCGTCGCGCAAATTCGCATGGGACGCGATGGGCGTTCGGCAGGACTATGCCGCGAACCCGCATGTCATAGCGATGTCGTTCTACCCCAAGGAAGCACGTCCGTTGTGGGACGCCTATTCGACCAAGGCGATCGCCCACACCATCGACGTCTATGGGAAATTCGCCTTCCCCTACCCTTATCCCGTGGCGCAATCGGTCAACGGACCCGTAGGCGGCATGGAATATCCGATGATTACCTTCAACGGTCCCCGGCCGGTGAAGGACGCCAAGACCGGGGCGCTGACCTATACCGAACGCGCCAAGACCGGGCTGATCGGCGTGGTGATCCACGAGGTCGGCCACGACTGGTTCCCGATGATCGTCAACAGCGACGAACGCCAGTGGACGTGGATGGACGAGGGGCTGAACACCTTCCTCCAGTTCCAGGCCGAAAAGCTGTGGGACAAGGACTTCCCGTCACGGCGGGGCGAGCCGAAGGACATCGCCGAGTACATGCTGTCGGATAATCAGGTCCCGCTGATGACCCAGTCCGATTCGGTCCTGCAATTCGGCGCCAACGGCTATGGCAAGCCGGCGACCGCGCTCACCATCCTGCGTGAGACGGTGCTGGGCCGCGACCTGTTCGATCGGGCGTTCCGCGAATATGCCAACCGCTGGCGGTTCAAGCGGCCGACGCCCTACGACTTCTTCCGCACGATGGAGGAAAGCTCAGGGGTAGATCTCGACTGGTTCTGGCGCGGCTGGTTCTATTCGACCGACCATGTCGATGTCGCACTGACCAACGTCGTGCAGGGCCGTGTCGCCGGCGGCGACCTGCCGGCGACCGAGCGGCAACGCCGCGCGATCCGCGATGGGGACAATGTCTCGCTGACCGTTCAGCGCAACGCCGGGCAGCGCACCGTGACCGAGCGCGATCCGGCGACCCGCGACTTTTACGACCAGACCGACCGGCTGGCGGTCAGCCCGCAGCAGCGCCGCGATCTCGCCGAAAAGCTGCAAGGGCTTACCCCGCAGCAGCGCGCCGCGTTCGCCGTCACCGACAATTTCTACCGCTTCACCTTCCGCAACATCGGTGGGCTGGTGATGCCGGTGCCGCTGAAGCTGACGTTCAGCGACGGATCGACCGAGATCGCCCGCATCCCCGCCGAGGTCTGGCGCTACGATCCCAAACAGGTGACGTGGCAATATGTGACGCCAAAGACCGTCACGGCGGCGGAGATCGACCCGCTGCTGGAAATCGCCGATGCCGACCGGTCGAATAACGCATGGCGCGGCAGCATCCGCCCGGTGGTGCTGGAGATCGAGGATATTGACGAACTGGAAAACCGGATGAAGGACTTCGACGTGCAGGTGAAGCCGGGATCGGTGCGCACCTATCCGGCGGCGGCGAAGTGAGGCGTTGGGCGGCACTCGCGCTGGGGCTAGGGCTGGCGATCGTCGCTCCGGCGCAAGCGCATCGCGGGCATGATTCGCTCGCGGTGGTGACGCTCGCCGATGGCAGCGTCACCGTGTCGCACCGGTTCGAGGCGCATGACATCGAACCGGCACTGGCGAAGATCGCGCCGGCCGCGCAGACCAGCCTCGACGATCCGGCGGCGCTGGCGGCACTGGAAGCCTATGTGCTGCGGCGCTTCACGCTGACGATCGACGGCAAGCCGGTGGCGCTGACCCACGTCAAAACCGACCTGTCACACGCCGAGGTGCGGATCGAGTATCGCGGCCGTGCGCCGAAGCGGGCGAAGGTCGTCGCCGTCCGGTCGAGCGTGCTGAGCGACGTCTACCGCGCGCAGGTCAATCAGGTGAATGTGCGGCGCGGGACGGTGGTGAAATCGCTGACGCTGCGCGGCGGGGCCGCCGGCAGCGTCACGCTCGGCTGACCAGCGGCAGGGTGACGGTGGCGGCCAGTCCGCCGCCCGGTGCCTCGCCCAGCGTCAGCGCGCCGCCATAGAGCGTCGCCAGATCGCGAACGATCGTCAGGCCGAAGCCATGCCCGTCGCCGCGTTCGTCCAGCCGGATGCCGGGATCGGTCGCACGGGCACGGTCGGCGGCGGGAATGCCGGGGCCGTCGTCGGTGACGGTCAGCGCCGCCATCGCTCCATCGCGTGCCGCCGATACCCGGACGATCGAGCGGGCATGGCGCGCGGCATTGTCGATCAGATTGCCCGCCAGTTCGTCGAGATCGGCGGCATCGACCGCGACGATCAGGTCGGGAACGGTCGCTTCGATGGTGACGGCCGATCCCCGGTGCAGCGCCTCGACCGCCACTATCAGTCCCTCGATCGCTGGACAGAGTGGCGTCGCGCCACGCCGGTCGACCATGCCGTCGCGCGCGCGGGCAAGGTGGTGGCGGATCGTCGCATCGATCCGCGCCACCTGCGCGCCCCGCGGATCGCCGTGGAGGTCGAGCGCCAGCGTCGCCACCGGGGTCTTGAGCGCATGGGCGAGGTTCGCCGCCGAGCCCCGCGCGGTTGCCAGCGCGGCGGCATTGTCGCGGATCAGCGCGTTCAGTTCGATCGCCAGCGGGCGGAGTTCGTCGGGCTGGTTCTCGGGCACGCCCTCCGCCGCCCCCTGCCGAATCGCCGCCACCCGGTCGCGCAGCAGCCGCAACGGACGCAGGCCATAGCGAAGCTGCACCAGTGTCGCCGTCGCCAGCACGATCGCGACGATCATCAACGTCGCGATCAGCGGCAGCATCGCTAAGCGCAGCGGCGCATCGATCTGCCAACGGGGGACGGCCACCGCCACGCGGACCGGCCCGGCGGTGGTCGCGATCGTATCGGTCAGGCCATGGGCGCGCGTGCCATCGACCAATTCGGCCTCGAACGGCTGCATCCCGGGGTCGTCGCGTCCCGGCAGCGGCGGATGCCGGCGGCCGCGTTCCGCCGGTGCGATCCGGTCGCTATCGCGGCGCACGATATCGCCGGGCAGGGTCCCGCTCCCGATCGTACCGGCCGGTGCGTCGATCCGCCACGCGGTATCGGCGGCGAAGGCACGCTCGACCGATGCCCGGTCGAGCAACGCCTGATCGATCGTTCCGTCGGGCCGCACCACCGCCCCAGCCAGCCGCAGCTTGTCGCTTAGCCGCTCGTCGATGTTGCGCGTCACGAAATGTTCGAGCACCCCGCCGATCGCGAACCCCGCCACCGGCAGCGCGACCAATGTCGTCACCGCCGACAGCGCCAGCATGCGGCCATGGATCGAACGCGGCAGCCTCATGTCCCGGCGGTGAGGCGATAGCCGCGCCCGCGCACCGTCTCGATCAGCGACGCGCCGATCTTCTTGCGCAACCGCCCGATGATGACCTCAAGGCTGTTCGAATCGACGTCGGCATCGCCTTCATAGACCCGCTCCATCAGGTCGAGCCGCTCGATCACCGCTTCCTTGGCAAGCATCAGCGCCGACAGGACACGATATTCGAGCGCGGTGAGCCGAAGCGGCAGCCCGTCCAGTTCGAACACCCCGGTCTGGCTCTCGAACGCGAGTGGCCCGCAGGTCAGCCGGGTGGCGCCATGCCCGGCGGCGCGGCGAACCAGCGCGCGCAGTCGCATCATCAGTTCCTCGATACGGAACGGCTTGGTCAGGAAATCGTCGGCACCGGCCTTGAACCCGGCGACCTTGTCCGACCAGCCATCGCGCGCGGTCAGGATCAGCACCGGCAGGGTACGGCCGCCCTCGCGCCATGCGCGCAATACCTGTGTGCCCTCGCGGTCGGGCAGGCCGAGGTCGAGCACTGCCACGTCATAGCGTTCGGTATCGCCCAGATGCTGCGCGTCGATGCCGCTTGGCACCAGATCGACCGCGCATTGCTCCGCGCGCAGTGCCCGCTGGATCGCGGGGCCGAGATCGGGATCGTCTTCCACCAACAGGATACGCATGGGCCCTCCGCTACGCCGCCTGTCTAAACCCAATCTGAACCGCCGGGTTCAGCGAGGCGCGGGGACGACTCGGCTAGAGCGATGCCATCGCAGCATGAAGGAGCAGAAGACATGACGAAATTTCGTTTTCCGGGCGTCGGCAAGGTGGCGCTGGGCATGGGCCTCGGTCTGGCGATCGGTGCCGCCGGCGGCGCAGGTGCGGTGTCGCTGACCCGGCCGGGCGTCGAGATGGCACCGACCGTCGCGACGCCGGTCAACCGTCTGTCCGCCAGCGACGGCGTGGTGACGGTCAAGGGCCGGGTTGCCGAAGTCTATGGCGACCGGTTCGTGGTGCAGGACGCCACCGGCCGGGCGATGGTCGACGCCGGACGGGACACCGCGCCTGCGAAGGGACAGGCAGTGCAGGTACAGGGCCGCTATGACAACGGACAGTTGCGCGCGTCCTACCTCGTCGATCCGGCGGGCAAGGTGACGGCGGTCGGCCCCGATCCGCGCCACGGCCCGCATGGCCCCGGGCGTGATGGTCCGCGTGGTCCCAAGGGTCCGGGTGGCCCGGGCGGTCCCGGCCCGGACGGTCGCGGTCCCGATCCGCGCCTGGCCGCTGGTGGTCCGCCGTGCGCGGCGGGTGCCGTCCCGCCACCACCCCCGCCGGCCGCCGTTGCCGGGGTGACGCCGCCCACTCCGGTCGCTGCCCCCGCCGCACCGGCACAGTGACGCACGAGGGGAAGGGTCCGCCCTTCCCCTTACCCCTCGGCGGGGATGAGTTCGATCACGTCAAGCGTCGATTCGAACCGCGGATAGGGCAGCACCAGCCGCCAGCGCCGCTCTCCGACCCGCTCCAGCCAGCCGGCCATGTCACGGTCGCGGTCCTGCCCATATTGCAGCGCCGCGCGCTCGTCGCCGAGCAGCAGCGTACCGAGGAACACGGTGCGGTCGCCATCGGCAAACAACAGTCCGACCGGCCGCTGCGACCCGCTGAGCTTGTAGAAGCTGCGCACCGATCCCTCATCGTCGATCCGGCAATCGAACGCCGGATAGGCGATGAACTCGCGCGACGCGGTGCCCACCCCACCCAGCTTGAAAACCCGGCAACGATAACGACCCGCCGGGGCATCCCCCACCAGTCGCCGGTCGGGATCGAACAACACGCCCTGCGCGGCGACGCCGGCGGCATCGGCGGCACGGGCGCGGGGCAGCGCCGCCAGCCACGCATCGCGCCAGCGCCGCAGCCGGTCGCGATCGTTCGGCGTCGCCACCCGCCGCCAGTCGTCGCGGACCGGGGGTTGCGGCGTGGCGGCGGCGGACGCGACCGGTGCCCCCCCGCCCCCACAGGCCCCCAGCATCGCCCCGAGGCACAGGGCCGGAATCGCTACGTAGCGCGTCATGCGATGGTCACGCCGCCGTCCAGCCGCCGTCAATCGACAAATTGGTGCCGGTGATCGCCCTGGCTTCGTCGCGGCAGAGATAGAGCGCGAGCGACGCGACCTGTTCGGCGGTGACGAACTCCTTGGTCGGTTGCGCCGCCAGCAGCACGTCGTTCATCACCTGCTCGCGGGTGAGGCCGCGCGAGGCCATGGTATCGGGGATCTGCTGTTCGACCAGCGGCGTCCAGACATAGCCGGGCGAGATGCAGTTGGCGGTGATGCCATGGGTCGCGACTTCGAGCGCCACCGTCTTGGTCAGGCCGGCAAGGCCATGCTTGGCGGTGACATAGGCCGACTTGTTGGGGCTGGCGACAAGGCTGTGCGCCGAGGCGGTATTGATGATCCGGCCCCAGCCCGCCTTTTTCATGTGCGGCACGGCGGCGCGGATCATGTGGAATGCCGATGACAGGTTGATCGCGAGGATCGCGTCCCATTTGTCGACCGGGAAATCCTCGATCTTCGCGACATGCTGGATACCGGCGTTGTTGACGATGATGTCGACCGATCCGAACTCCACCGCCGCGTGATCGACCATTGCCGCGATCTGATCGGGCTTGGTCATGTCGGCCGCGTCGTAGCGCGCTTCCGCGCCGCTCGCCGCCGCCAGTGCGGTACGTTCCTTCTCGATCGCGTCGGCGTCACCGAAGCCGTTGATGACGACGCTCGCGCCCTCGGCGGCGAACGCCTTGGCATAGGCGAGGCCGATGCCCGAGGTGGAGCCGGTGACGATCACGGTCTTGCCCTTCAGGAACATGAACTATCCTTGGCGCTTGTGGGGATTGGGGGTGAGGTCGAACGCGGCGGTCCGCCCGTCGACGATATTGGCGGCGACGACCTGCGCATTGGCCATCGTCTCGGCGATGGCGGCACGGCCGGCGGCCCAATGCTCCTCCATCGCCCGTGCCGAAAATTCATAGTCGCGCGCCCCGCCCTCCCACGCATTGGCGCGGTAGATCAGATGGACGAGGCTTAAGGGGTGTTCGTCGGCCAGCGCCTCCAGCGCGCGGACGTCGGCATCGTCGCGCAGGTCGGCGGGCAGGCGGGCGACCAGCCGGCGGATCAGTTCGCGCTCCTGCCGCAAGTGCAGCCGTTCGGCCGACACCTGCCGGGTGCGGCTGGAGAAACGGATTTCCTTTTCGCGCGCCACCACGTCGCCGATCGTGCGCGGCATCGTGGCTTCGGCGGCGAACAGATCGACCTGGAACACCAGCATCGGATCGCGCTGATGGTCGAGGATGTGGGTAAGCGGCGTATTGCTGACGAGGCCGCCGTCCCAATACCACCGCCCGTCGATCTCGACCGGGGGCAGCCCCGGCGGCAACGCGCCCGATGCCATGACATGGCGCGCATCGAGCCGTTCGCGCGCGCTGTCGAAATACACGAAATTGCCGCTCTCAATATCCACCGCGCCGACCGACAGGCGCATCGGTCCGTCGTTGACCAGATCCCAGTCGACCAGCGTGTCGAGCGTCTCGCGCAAGGGGGTCGTATCGTAATAGCTGAGCGCGGCGGGCGTGCCCGGAGCGGCGAACTGCGGCGCGAGCATGCGCGGGCGGAAGAAGCCCGGCACCCCGGTCGCCAGCACCACGCCCGCCGACCATTCATGCACCCATTCGCGCACCTGATCGTCGGGCAGGATCGGGAACCACGGCAGCACGCCCCCCGCCTGGTTCCAGAACTGTCGCAGGCATTCGACACGGGCGGCGGGCGGATTGCCCGCGACGATCGCGGCATTGATCGCGCCGATCGAGATGCCGGCGACCCAGTCGATCTCGACGCCCGCCTCGCCCAGCCGTTCGATCACGCCGGCCTGATAACTGCCGAGCGCGCCGCCGCCCTGCAACACCAGTGCGACGCAATCGGGAAGCGGCAGTCCGGGGAGTGCGGCGCGGCGCGGGCGGGGGTCGGCTTCGGCCATCGCGGGCACCTTGTGCGTTCTCGTGCAGGGGTTCAATGCCCGTACAACCGATTTCATCGGCGAGGGTTGCAACGCGCGTGCCCCTTCGCGCATTTCAATACGCAGCTTTAACGAACCGGACCGCCGCCCATGCGCCTCGACGATCTCGATCCATCCAGCAACGTCGACGATCTTGGCCGTGGCGGCGGCGGGCTTGGTGGGGGCGGCTTCAACCTGCTCGGCCTGTTGCCGCTGCTGCTCGGGCGCGGCCTTGGCTGCGGGACGATCGGCATCCTTGCGATCGTCGGGGTCGCGTTCCTGTTGTTCTCGGGCGGTGGCGGCATGCTGGGCGGCGGGAGCAGCACTCCCACGACGCAGCAGCAGGGGTCGGCGCAGGGCGACGTGCCGTGCGACACCGCCGAGGAACTGTTCGCCTGCCGCGTGCTCAAATCGACCGAGCAGGTATGGGGCGAAATCTATGCGCAGCAGGGGCAGACCTATGCGCCGCCGCGCTTGCGCTTCTATCAGGACAATGGCCGGTCGGGCTGCGGCGCGGCACAATCGGCGATGGGGCCATTCTATTGCCCGCCCGATCGCGGCGTGTATCTCGACACCGGCTTCTTCCGCGAATTGTCGCAGCGGTTCGGCGCGGGCGGCGATTTCGCGCAGGCCTATGTCGTCGCGCACGAGGTTGGCCATCATATCCAGAACCTGACCGGACAGGCCGAAGCCGTCAGCCGGGCGCAGCAGACGCTGCCCAAGGCGCAGGGCAATGCCCAGTCGGTCCGCCTCGAGCTTCAGGCCGATTGCTATGCCGGCGTGTGGGGCAAGCGCAGCGGGCGGATGGAACCGGGCGATCTGGAAGAAGGGCTGAAGGCAGCCGAGGCGATCGGCGACGACACGCTGCAAGGCAGCAACGCTTCGCCCGAGAGCTTTACCCATGGCACGTCGGCACAGCGTCGTAGCTGGCTGAACCGGGGGTATCAGACCGGCGATCCGGCCCAGTGCGACACGTTTTCGGGTGCGATCTGATGAGCGTGGCGTTCCGGCGGGAGGATGACGACGAGCATAAGGAGCCGCGCTTCGAACTGCCGCTCCCCCCTGGCCCCAACCTCGTCACGCGGCGCGGGCTGGCGGCGATGGCCGAGCAGGTCGCGCGGCTGGAGCATGACCTTGCGGCAGAAAGCGACGCCGAGCGGCAGACGGCGCTGAAACGCGACCTGCGCTATTGGCGCACGCGCCATTCGACCGCCGAGATCGCGCCGCCGCCGACCGACGAGGTCGCCTTCGGGGCGCGCGTCACCTATCGGCTGAACGGTCAGCAAAAGACGATCGAGCTGGTCGGCAGCGACGAGGCCGATCCGGCGGCGGGGCGGGTTGCCTTCACCGCGCCGCTGGCAGTGGCGCTTACGGGCTTGATGGCGGGGGAAACCGCCGACTTCGCCGGGCGGGTCGATGCGATCGAGGTGATCGACAGCCAAGCGATCGAACCGTGATCCGCATTCTCGTCGATGCCGATGCCTGTCCGGTCAAGGACGAGGTATATCGCGTCGCCGAGCGGCATGGCGCGGCGGTCAGGATCGTCAGCAACAGCGCGTTTCGCGTGCCGCCGCTGCCGTTCGTCGAACGGGTGATCGTGTCGGACGGGTTCGATGCCGCCGACGACTGGATCGCGGAGGCGGCCGACCGGCACTGTGTCGTCGTGACCGCCGACATCCTGCTCGCCGACCGGTGTCTGAAAGCCGGGGCGAGCGTCCTCGCGCCCAATGGCAAGCCGTTCACCGGCGCATCGATCGGCGGCGCCATCGCGACGCGGGCGATCATGGCCGATCTGCGCGCGGGCGGCGATCAACTCGGCGGTCCGGCACCCTTCGCCAAGGCCGACCGCTCGCGTTTTCTGCAATCGCTCGATGCCGCCGTGGTGCGGCTCCAGCGGACCCTGTGAGGAGCCTGTCATGGCCGAGAAGTTCGAGCGTCACCGCCAGCCATGGCGACCGGACGAAATCCAGAAACTGCACCAACTGGCCGGCAAGGGCATGGCGTTGAAGGCCATCGCCAAGGCGCTGACCCGCAGCGAGGAATCGGTCAGGGACCGGGCGAAGGACGACGGGCTGAAGATCGCCAAGCTGCGCTGATCCCTGCTGCCTCCCCTCCCTGACAGGGAGGGGTCGGGGGTGGGTCGGTTTGAGGCACTCGCGACGTTCCCTCGCGGACCAACCCACCCCCAGCCCCTCCCTGTCAGGGAGGGGAGCTTACTTACAGCTTCACCAGCATTTTGCCGCGGTTCTTGCCGGAGAACAGGCCGAGGAAGGCGTCGGGCATCGCGTCCAGCCCCTCGACCACGGTTTCCTCACGCTGGAACCGGCCGCTTGCCACGATCTCGCCCATGCCGTGGTGAAATTCAGAGATGCGCGACAGGAAGTCGCTGACGATGAAGCCGCGGATGCGGACGCGCTGCGAAATGATCCGCATCAGGTAGCGTAACGCGACCGGTTCGGAGGCATTGTAGCCGTCGATCATGCCGCAGACCGCGAAGCGCGCGTTCTGATTGGCATGGGCCAGTGCCGCGTCGAAGTGATCGCCGCCGACATTGTCGAAATAGACGTCGATGCCGTCCGGTGCGGCCTCACCCAAGGCTTTCACCAGCGGCACGTCGCCCTTGTAATCGACCACCGCGTCGGCGCCGAGCGAGCGGACCCAGTCGACCTTGTCCGCGCCGCCGGCCGATCCGATGACGGTCATGCCCTTGGCCTTGGCGATCTGGACCACGCTCGATCCGACCGCGCCGGCGGCGGCGGAGACGAACACCGTGTCGCCGGCCTTCGCTTCGGCGACCGCCAGCAGGCCGAACCATGCGGTCATGCCGGGCATGCCGAGCGCGCCAAGATAGGCCTGCATCGGAATGTCGCCGTCGGGCAGGCGCTGCGCCTGATCGGCGGGAAGGATCGCTTCGTCGCGCCAGCCGGCCATGTGCTGGACGCGGGTGCCGACCGGCAGCGTGTCGGCGCGGCTTTCGATCACCTCGCCGACCGCGCCGCCGGTCATCGGTTCGCCCAGCGCGAACGGCGGAACATAGCTTTTCGTGTCGTTCATCCGCCCGCGCATATAGGGATCGACCGATAGCCAGCGGTTGGCGATACGGACTTCGCCATCGGCAAGGTCGCGGTTGTCGAGGGCGCGCAGCGCGAAATCGGTGTAGGTCGGCAGGCCCTTGGGGCGATGGATCAGGTTCCAGGCTTGCGCCATCGTGAGCGTTCTTTCTTGAATCGCCAAACGAGCGAGGGGGCCCGGTTGCCCGGACCCCCTGCCCTGTTCAGCCGGTGTAGGACAGCCGATCAATAGGTGCCGGAGAAGCTGCGATTGAGGTTCGTATCGCTGCTGCCGGTCGCGCTGGTATCGGTGTTGCCACCGATGCCGGTGCCGGCGGTGGTCGAGGTGCCGGCGGTGGTCGAGGTGCCGGCGGTGGTCGAGGTGCCGGCGTTCAGCGCCTGACCGGTGGTCGCCGACGCGCCGTAGCGGTTGCGATCCGAATCATTGTCGCCGCTGCCGAACCGGTCGTTGCCGTAGCTGCGCTGCTGCGACTGGCCGCGATCGTTGAACAGCGCCTGGTTCTGCTCCTCGTCGCGCCATGCGCTCTGCGCTTCAGCCTTGGTCTTGCGCAGCGTCACCTTGTCGTCGACGGTCTGGACCCAGCGCGACGGGATCGAGTGGTGATGGCCACCGGCGTCGGCGTCATTCTTGGTCAGGATGATGCGATCGCCGCGCACCTTGTCGACGGTGCCGACATGCTCGCCGTCCGAGCCGACGACTTCCTGATGCTCCTGCACGCGGGTCAGGCTGTCGCGCTGGCCCTGGCGTTCGGTGCGGAAGGCGCTGAACTCGTTCTGGAATTTGGTCGAATTCTCCTGACGATATTCGTCATAGTCGCGGTCGAACGCGCTGACCTGCGTGTCGCGCCACGAGCGATAGGCGTGGTCGCTGTGACGTTCGTCATAGCGCGCCATCTGTTCGTCATAGCGCTGATCGCGTTCGCGGCGGCGCTCCGCCTCCTCATCGCCGAACCACGAGCGGACCTCGTCGCCGGCGCGGGCAAGGAAGCCACGGTCGTCGCTATCGTAATCAGGGCGCTCGTTACGCTCGCGACCGCGATACTCGTCCCGGCTGCGGTTGTCGTCGCGGTCGTTGGGGCGATAGTCGGCGAAACGATGGCCGTCGCTGGCGTAGCTGCCGCGATAATTGCCGCCCTGTGCCGGTCCGCGCGACTGGTCGCGGGTGCCGTAGCTGCGCTCACCATAGGACCGGTCGCTGCCATGGCTGCTGCCGTAGCGATCACCGCGTTCGTCCTGACGGCCGCCATAGTAATCGCGGCTCTGGCCATAGTTGTCGCGGCCGCCGCGATCCTCACCCTGCCATGACGAACCGCCATATCCGTAGGAACCGCCACCGCCGCCGAAAGAACTACCGCCGCGGTCGTTGCGATCGTCGCGGTTGTTCGAGCGATCTTCATTCCGGTAACGGCCGCCCTGCGACCGTTCGTCGTTACGGGTATAGCGATCGTACGCCATGGAGTATCTCCTGCACTTGCACGATATTGTTGCGGCGCAGCAGCCCGATGCCGCCGCGTCGTAGCATCACAAAGGACGATGGCGGCGTTGGTTCCGGCGCAAGGTGGCGCGTGCGACGAGATACATCGCGGTTGCGCCCTGTCGTTTTGGTCGGGAAATCGGTGCGGAAAATCCAACTGGGCCGTTGCATCGGTCTGTGGGGCCGGCTAAAGCGGCGGCCCCGGCCGATGGCCGGATAAGGGGCGGGGCTGTAGCTCAGATGGGAGAGCGCTGCAATCGCACTGCAGAGGTCAGGGGTTCGATTCCCCTCAGCTCCACCACCCCGTACTAGGCTGCTGAAAAGCCTAGAAAACCGCTGAAAACCAAGGCTTTTTACAAGCGTCTAGTACAAACGTACAAGGACGGAAGCCTATGTGTTCCTACCTCCATCGCGCCCCGAACGGGGTCTATTACTTCCGCATGGGGATACCTGCGGACCTGCGTCCATTCATGGCGGGCAAGCGCGAGATAAAGCGCTCGCTGGGCCTAAAGGACCGGGAAGCGGCAAAAGCCCTTATTCCCGACATGACAAAAACGGCTCATGCCTTACTCAAGCAAGCCGAGCGGGATCGGGATGCTGCCGAGAAAGCTGTTCCAGTCCCGCCCCCTCCCCCGCCCAAAACATCCCGCCAGATCGAGCGGGAACGGGCCGTGTGGGAGGCCGAAGAGCGGGCTGCTGAATGGGTAGCCGATGACCTGTTCGCCGCTGACATGGAGGCTGAGAGGCTTTCACCGGTCATGGACGCATTGGCGAGCGGGATCGAAACGGACGCTTCCCCGGCTGACTTAGCAAGGGCCGCACGGTTGCAAATCCTGAACGAGCGGGAGGCTGCTGACGCATTAGTTGCCAGCATACGTGCCCGCTACGGCCAATCTGCCCGCGCATCGATAGAGCAAAATCAGGTCGTTGAATGCGAGCCTGTTACCGGGTCGGGCCTGTATCTCGACAAGGATATTCTGGATCGCTGGGCAACCGAACGCGGGGTTGTCGCCAAAGGGAAAGACACTCACCGGGCCGTGAGCGAATGGTTTTATGCCCGCACTGAGCGGAAGCCGGTGGAGCAAATCACCCGGCAAGACGTGTTGGCATTCAAAGACAAGCTGTTAGCGGAAGGCCAGTCGCCAACTAATACGAACGTGAAGCTGACTCGTCTGCGGACGCTGCTAAGCTGGGCATATCAGAATGACTTGGTGCCATCCAACGTGGCGGCTGGGATCAGCGTAAAGGTTGCGGACGGCAGCAAAGGCAAGCGCCTCCCGTTTACGCTCGACGAGCTACAAGCAATTTTTGCCAGCCCGATCTACTCCAAGGGGGATCGCCCAAGGGGCGGCAAGGGAGAGGCAGCATATTGGCTCCCGCTGCTCGCCCTGTTCACGGGGGCACGACTAGAGGAAATAGGCCAGCTTCGCGTAGCGGACGTGCAGCGTAGGGAGTACCCGGATCAAGACGGCAATATGCTTGCAGGATGGTTCCTGCATATCACTGAGGAAACAGACGAACGCGGCCAATCCAATCGGCTTAAGAACGCTGCCAGCGAACGGCTGGTGCCGCTGCATCCTGAGTTAGAACGGCTCGGCTTCGTCGCCTACGTTCAAGGGTTGAAGGACAAGCAAGGCCGGGTTTTTCCTGACCTAGTCGCGAACATCTATGGTCGCCTTACGGCGAAATGGGGCGAGTGGTTCGGCCCTTACATGCGTACCGTTTGCGGCATCACCGATAAGCGCAAGGTTTTTCATTCCTTCCGCCATACGTTTAAAGATTATGCCCGTCGCGCAAAGATGCCTGAGGGTATCCAGCGACAGTTGATGGGTCACACCGGCAAGGACGTAGCGGACGGTTACGGCAGCGGATACGATTTGCGTAGCTTAGGCGAAGCGATGGTATCTTATCGAGTTCCGGGGCTACAAATCACTCCGTCCACACGGGACTAAAGGCTTGCTTGGCGGAGCAATTCCGAAGCCGGCATGTTAAGAGCCATTGCAATACGATGAAAATTGAGCAGAGTGAGGTTTCGCTCGCCGCGTTCAATTTTACCCATATGTGAGCGGTCTATACCCGCTGCATCTGCAAAAGCTTCCTGTGACATACCGGCTACCCGCCGGGATGCGCGAATGGCATCACCTAGCTGCGCCAGAACGTTCGCTTCATCTCTATGGCCAGCCACCCGCTCCATAAAGATTGTCGTTGAACGATGTTGCGTTTATGACCACGGCATTTACGACCCATTCTACAGGAGCGGTGGTATGGCTATCATTCGAATAGTGATTGGATTGTCAGTTCTTCCGCTGCTTCTGGATGTAGGCTTTGCCAACCCGGCAATGAGTACGAAAACTAAGTTCGACCTAATCTGCGAACGTACTGAAGTCGGCATGGAATCCGACGGATTGTACAATAAATCGTCCGGTTCAACTACAGATTATAGCGTGATTCGTCTTAGCATAAATCTAAACGAACTAACATGGTGTTATCAGCCGTGCCGTAAGGTCGGCAATGTGGCAGCAAACAGTTTGGAGCTTAAACTATCAGATGGCCCCCATGGAATAGGCCCCCAGTATGCTTTGCTGAATAGGAATAGCGGAATAATGGTTGTGGGAACTCGCATCAACCAATCGGTAAATTTGATTAGCACCTACAATTGCAAGAAAACCGTGTTCTCTAGCATTCCCACACAAAAGTTCTAGCGGTTAGTTGTTGCTTCCCAATGGTACGCCAGCCTCACGGCGAGCAGCTTCCCCGGCTGGAGCGATGCGGACGCCGGTTGCCGACTGCACATAGACCACGTCACCAACGGGGGTGCCATGCGATCGGCGGGCCGCATCGCCGGTTTGAGGAACCCGGATTCCGGTCACGTCCTGCCCGCCCCGATAGGGATCATAGCCGGTCATGCTTTGCCCCGCCGCTGGGCCGCTGGGAGCCTGCTTGGAGAACGTAAAGCCGGTCGGCCCCTGCACCCACTGCGGACCCGCTGCCGGTGCCTGAGCGGGCGCTACGGGAGCCTGTGGAGTATCGGGTTTCAGGCCGTTGAATGCGAACGAGCTTGCCACGGTCATCCCCGGCGGGATTGAGGCGGCATCGGGAACGTCGGACGTTTCGGCATAGGCGTCGGACGTGCTGCCAAGGGCATCATCAACCGTCCAGTTAGCGGCATCAGCTTCGGACACTTCGCCTTTGCTGATTGCCAGCGCCTTCGCATCCTCAAGGATCATTGGAGCGAGGCTGTCCAGATGGCTTTCATCGCCACTATTATTGTAGGCAGTCAGAGCCTTATCATACAGCGCAACCGTAGCATCATCGCTGTTATGGATCAGATCGACAGCGATATGCAAAGTATCCCGCATAGCCGGAACGCGATTTGCAAAAGCATCCAGCGCATTCTTGTAGGCGATGTTGGCGGGATACCCCTTAGCCAATTCGTCCTGAGCCTGTTTCTGTACGATACGCGGATTATGGCCGTGAATGGCAATAAGGGAGAGGGCCGCTTTCACCTTGATGGCTTGGCGGGCAGTTAGTGCGGTCATTGGTTTCCTTATTAATTCAGGGGTGGGACGTGGCCGATGGTCAACACTGGCGGGATCGTTCCCTTGCGGACGCAGGCGACGAGGTAGCGGTAAGCGTCTATGAAGCGGCGAGTATCGAGGTAGGGACGGCCTGCGGCTTCCCAGATCGCATGAACCTCAGCAGCCATACGACGGGTTTCGCGTTGGGCATCTTCTGGCAGATCGTAGAGTGCAGGCGTTGCAGGCTGGTCAGATAGCTGGGGCCATCCGGCCTCATGCTCGATAGCTTTTCTGGCAAGCAGGACGGACGAGCTTGCAACGTCAGCCGGGATTGAGGCCGCAGCCAAGGCTGGATTAGGCCAAGCCTTCATTAGCCACAGCGACACAGCCCCCCATTCTACGAACACTCTGGTCGCATCAGAATAGGGGCCTGCCCGCTGCAACAGGTCATCAAGGGTGCGGGGTTCAACATGCCACTTGGGCCGGGTATCGGCTGGGAATGAACGGGGCGGCTTGGGTGCCTCTCCCGTTCCCCAATCATGCGGATCGGACATTACCCGTTGAAGTATCCGCGCCGCTTGGCGGTGAAGTACATTGAGAACGCTTCATGCGGATTGCCGGGAGCCAACGCCATGATCTGGGCAGGGATCGCTTCGGGCTTTCTCGTTACGAGATATTCGTAAGCATCATCTACGAGGGCAGTGAAGCCGTTGCATTCATGTTGGTTGGGGACGGTTTTGTTCAGGCCGACATCCCAAGTGTCGCGCGTGTAGCGAATTATAAACCCGGTATCGATCAGGCTTTCACCGGACCGAACCTCCACGCTGATATTGGAGAAGCCGGCCAGCCGCTTGTTCCGTTCGGCAGCGGCTTGATCGGCAAGAGCGGTAGCGAACCGGTCCTTCGCGACCTGTAGCTCCGCTTCAATCTCGTTGGCCTTAAGCTGGGCGGGCTTCCCAAGCAGTTCGATAGTAGCAGCTACTTTGTGCAAATCAGCAGTCAGTGTTTCGATCTTACCGGCAATATCGGCAAGATCATCAGTCTGGTTCATTTGTTTTCCTTGGTTGTATTGTGACAGATTAACGGCGGGGAGCGAACGCACCGATGCCGAGCTTTTCATGGCGATAGGTGCGGATCGTGCCGCTATCGGCGTCAGCAGCAGCCATCAGCTTCGCAATCGACGGACGGCCAGCAGGCTTGGCCTTTGCGTACTCAGGCAATTCGATGCCGAGAATATCGAGACACAGGCGGAAGCCGCCACGGACACGACTGTCCACATTCTCGATATGAGTAGCGATGCGGGGATCGTTCAGGCGGCTGAGGTCAACAGGAACCGGGTTCATGTATTATCCTTTGATATGGGTGGAGTAATATTGACAAAAGTTAGAGAAAGATGGCCCGCTTGCATGTAAGCAAACGCGAACAGGTAAATTGATACGTTTGGAAAAAATACCTGCCAGCTACGAACAGGAATAAGAAAGTAGCTGGCAGGCAATTAGTGCCGCACCCATGGCCGATGGGCGCAATCCATGAAAACAGGCACGGCAACTAAAGGAATAATGGTAGCCATTCCTCAGATCAACCCAGCGTTCGGCATCGGCATTCGGAGAACCAATGACCATGAAACCGGAGACGGATGCGGTTACGACACAAGGGCTTACCAGTGCCTTGGATCGGATCGCTGAGTTGATCGGAAGAATGTGAATGGGAAATGCGGCATTGAGCCGTAGAGTAGGATATACATACTATAGTATGATCCTAGATTAGATATATAGAAGCTGTATCTATCGTTGCCCCCTACCCCCATAGCCTCCAATACTGGATGCTGCCCGCAAGACGGACTAAGGATAGATCGACTACATAGGAGATGGCCTCATGCCATCGCTACAGTCATTGGGACGCTGATACAGCCGCATGATCCTGAGTTAGATTATACGTCGCTTGTAGAGCTATCGTTGCGGACGCCATGCGCCTGTTCCTCAGAACAGCACACCCCCTCGCTTTCGCTAACCATCGCTGGCTGTGGGTCCATACAGTTAAGCACTGTCGGGCTTGCTCCGGCTAAACGGACGCTGGCGGTGATGAATGGTGCATATTGTTGAACGGACCAAATTGACTGGGCATTCGCTCGGGTTCGTTCCTCATGTTGTACGGTCCCAAAATGCCGTCAGACTTATGACGCAACTTGGGCCAGCCTCTCACAGCCCCGTACAGAGTTGCCACAGCGTTCCGGCCAGCTATGACCCGGCGCATTCCATATCGAGTCTGGCGGGCCGTTTTCGGGCAGATACACAGCCCTCCCCGTCGCCTGCCCGATGCCAGCCTGTCGAGTACGCGACTTACCCGGCGCAATACCGGGATACCGTGGCCTTTGAGATACCAAAATGCGCCATGGTCTGACTGATCGAAGCTCCATTCTCCCTACGCCAATCGGCAACGGCCTTGGCATCAGCGGCGAACGGACGGCCCAAGCTGGCCTTGCCCCGATGCGTCAACCCGATTGCCTCTATCGAAGCCCGTGCAGCTACCCGGCCACTGTCGCACCGTTCCTTGATCCGCTGCCGTTCCATGTCAGCCATCTGGGCTAGGACAGCGACGATCAACTCTCCGACGCCACGGCCAATCGGCCCCAGCCCCTTAACGTCTAGCGTAACGCCCCGATCTAGCAGCTTCCGCACCGTGGCCTGTACGTCCAAGGCATCACGGCCCAATCGATCAAGGGCATAGACGTAGAGCGTGTCGCCTTCCCGTATGTAGTCGAGCAGCTTGGCAAAGCCGGGACGGTCAGCAGCGAGGATAGCCCCACTTACGCCTTCATCCGTAAACTCACGGTCGAAGCTGTCACCCAATGCCTTGCGCTGGGCTTCAATGCTCTGGGCTTCTGTCGATACGCGGAAGTAGGCAACGCGGCTCATGGCTATATCCTCACAAGGTATGCTTGATATATGAGGCATCATCACAAGCCCGTCAAGTATCTTGTGAGGCAATCAGTGGTGAGCCATTCGGCATGACTCACAAGCTACAACTTGCGAGGCGCCGGTTTCAGTCGCCAAGGGGGTGGGTAGGGGTATGGGGGAGATAGCGCGCTCAAAACTGTCTGATTGCCCTCTCGCATATCTCGATAAAAATTAAGCCATAGCCAACTTCTAACAAATGAAATAACACGGCCGAAAATTCATTATATTCCAATAATTCGTTATTAAAATTATCGAGTATAACTTCTTAAATTATACACTTTACAATTATAATTCTGATTCTGCAAGACACCGCCTACATATAAGGAACTTCTTCCCATATATCTTCTATGCAATCAGCAGAAGCGTTGAATTTAATAGTCAGCCTATGTCTTTTAATACCAAAACTCGGCGCACTCGGAGAGCTTTGATTGGGTACATTGGGATAAGAAATGTATTCGTATACGCCCCCGAAAGTGCCATCTTCATTTATACTTATCTTGATGCTACAATCTTTATTCTGTGGAGCCATGGCTATCATGCCGGGCCGTCCAACTCTCTGCGAAACCTCTATTAAGGCAACAGCCGCCCTCAACATCGTTAGACGGTCTCGATCTGCATCGCCCGTCAGCAGAGAAGATATTTCAACTCCAATGTTTCTAGAAACGATTGTTCCCATAGGAACACCGATTGTTAGCGTCTGATTTCCAATATTCCCAATTGCGTTACTTACAATAGAATCTGTAAATTGTATAATATTTAGATTAGATATATTATTGATTCTCAAAGGTTCAGTATCCAGTGGCTTTCTCCGGAATCTTTCAATCAGCTTACTGGCAGCTTCTGAACCAAACTGAGATACAAATGATTCTAGAACTTTACCGGTGAGATATCCCCCCACTACTTGGGCCCAAGTAGGAATATCCGCAAGCAATTGCAAGGCATGATTTGGACCGGCGAGAGACTCTAAGCCTATTCTTCTTACTGGATTGCCGGTTGCGTCAGCAATATCTCTTGCAAGAGTATCTGCAGATTCTTCCGTGGCTGAGTATGCTTTAGCAACTGCAAAAAATAGCATTATATAATCCCATCGTTGCTACATTCAGCCAGACCAGCAAATAGCCAACGAAAAGGACTGGTTGCGAGATTTTTACCCCATTGTGTCAGCTAGTACAAAGGGCTAATACATCCGCACCAACGCTCGAAAAATATCCTTGTTTTGTCAGCATTTAAGAGGTTGCTAAGGGTTTCCCCTCAGCTCCACCACCCCGCCGCCGATGCCTTTGAGCGGGATTCGCTCGGGATCGGGGTGGTTTTCGGGATAGCGTTGGTTTTCCGTGGGTTGCGGGTTGTTGCTCGTGGCGGGCGGCAGGATTGCTTGGTCCAAAGTTTACAAAGTTTACACTAACGGCGTGTTCGTGGCGGTGTTGCCTTTGCCCGGTCGTGGGGCTTTTCGCGCGGGTCGACGATGGGAAAGAACCGGCGGGTCTGGCCGCCGGCGGTTCGGGTATGGCGTGAACCTCGCGTGTAGGACAGCCGATGGCCGACGGCGCTTCGTCACCCCGGACCTGTTCCGGGGTCCACCGACCCGCAAAGGCATCGCCCGAACTTCGAGCGTCAGCGCTCGCCGCACGGTGGACCCCGGAACGGGTCCGGGGTGACGAGATGGGGGCGGTGCGATTCTATCTCGTGCGGCAATATGCAGGGATCGGTAGATATTGCCGGAGCATACGTCTTGCGCCCACCCCGGCCGGCTATCGCGGGCCGGATGACGAAGCACAAATCGCCCCCCGGCCGATTTGAGTCCTCCTCAGCGCCTCGCTTGCGCGAGGCGAACGAAGCGGGGTCAATCGCCCCCCGGGCGATTGCTTCTCCGCCCCGGCGGCCGGCTATCGCCGGCCGAATAACGAAGCACAAATCGTCCCCCGGACGATTTGAGTCTTCGTTATTCCCACTCGATCGTGCCGGGCGGCTTGCTGGTGTAGTCGTAGGTGACGCGGTTGATGCCCTTCACCTCGTTGATGATGCGGGTGGCGACGCGGGGCAGGAAGTCGCCGGGGAACTGGAACGCCTGCGCGGTCATGCCGTCGGTCGAGGTGACGGCGCGCAGCGCCAAGACGTTGTCATAGGTGCGCCCGTCGCCCATCACGCCGACGCTGCGCACCGGCAGCAGCACCGCGAACGCCTGCCAGATGGTGTCGTACAGCCCGGCCGCGCGGATCTCGTCGAGGTAGATCTGGTCGGCTTTCCGCAGAATATCGCAGCGCTCGCGGGTCACTTCGCCGGGGATGCGGATGGCCAGGCCGGGTCCGGGGAACGGGTGGCGGCCGACGAACACGTCGGGCAGGCCCAGCTCGCGGCCCAGCGCGCGGACCTCGTCCTTGAACAGTTCGCGCAGCGGCTCGACCAGCTTCATGTTCATGCGTTCGGGCAGGCCGCCGACATTGTGGTGGCTCTTGATCGTCACCGACGGCCCGCCGGTGAAGCTGACGCTTTCGATCACGTCGGGGTAGAGCGTGCCTTGCGCCAGGAAGTCCGCGCCGCCGATCCTGTTCGCCTCCGCCTCGAACACGTCGATGAAGGTCTTGCCGATGAACTTGCGCTTGGCTTCGGGGTCGGTGACGCCGGCGAGGCCGTCCATGAACAGGTCCTGCGCGTCGACGTGGACGAGCGGGATGTTGTAGTGGCCGCGGAAGAGGCTGACGACCTGTTCGGCCTCGCCCATGCGCAGGATGCCGCCGTCGACGAACACGCAGGTGAGCTGGTCGCCGATCGCCTCGTGCAGCAGCAGCGCCGCGACCGAGCTGTCGACGCCACCCGACAGGCCGCAGATGACCTTGGCCGAACCGACCTGTTCGCGGATTTCGGCGATCTTGAGGTCGCGGAACTCGGCCATCGTCCAGTCGCCCGACAGCCCGCAGACGTGGCGTGCGAAATTGGCGATCAGCTTCGCGCCATCGGGGGTGTGGAACACCTCCGGGTGGAACTGCACGCCGTAATAGCGCCGCGCGTCGTCGGCGATGATCGCGAACGGCGCGCCGGGGCTGGTTGCGACGACGTGGAAGCCGGGGGCGATCGCAGCGACCTTGTCGCCGTGGCTCATCCATACCTGATGCCGCTCGCCCGTCGCCCACAGGCCGTCGAACAGGCCGCAGGTTTCCGCCACCTCGACATAGGCTTCGCCGAACTCGCCCGAATGGCCCTTCTCGACCTTGCCGCCGAGTTGCTCGGTCATGACCTGCTGGCCGTAGCAGATGCCGAGGACGGGGAGCCCGGAATCGAAGATCGCCTGCGGGGCGCGGGGGGAGCCTTCGTCGCAGACCGAGGCCGGGCCGCCCGAGAGGATCACGCCCCTGGGCGCCATCCGCGCGAAGGCTTCGTCGGCCTTCTGGAACGGCACGATCTCGGAATAGACGCCGGCCTCGCGGACGCGACGGGCGATGAGCTGCGTCACCTGGCTGCCGAAATCGACGATCAGGATGGAATCGGGGGTCTCTTGCATCGTGTCCCGATAGCAGAGCTTGGGGGGGGTGCCAGCCCTTTAGGTTTGGGTTTCACGCGAAGGCGCGAAGGGCGCGAAGAAGGTTTTGGTTCACGCGGAGGCGCGGAGGCGCAGAGGGGGTGGGATCAGGGCAATCGTCTCGCGATCGGGAGACGCATGCGCCTGTTGGCACGGGTTTGAAGGCCGCTGGCGCGGCGGAAGGGTTGCCGCGATCGCAACCCCTCCGCGCCTCTGCGCCTCTGCGCCTCTGCGCCTCTGCGCGAAAAATCCTTCTTATTCTCCTTCGCGTCTCCGCGCCTTCGCGTGAACCCACCTTCTTCGGAGTCTTCGCGTGAACCGAACCCTTACTGCCCGATCGGCTTCACCTGCATGCCGGTCCATTTGGCGATGAATGCCCACAGGTCGGCGGTTTCCTCGATCACCTTATCCGTAGGCTTGCCCGATCCGTGGCCGGCGCGGGTTTCGATGCGGACGAGGTGCGGCTTGGGGCCGATCTCCTTCGATTGCAGCATCGCGGTGTATTTGAAGGTATGGCCCGGCACCACGCGGTCGTCGGTGTCGGCGGTGGTGGCGAGGATCGCGGGATAGGTCACGCCCGCCTTCACGTTGTGATAGGGCGAATAGGCCAGCAGGTTGCGGAAATCCGCCTCCTTGGCGGGCACGCCGTAATCGTCGACCCAGTAGCGCCCGGCGGTGAACCGGTCGAAGCGCAGCATGTCCATCACCCCCACCGCTGGCAGGGCGGCGGCGAACAGGTCGGGACGCTGGTTGACGACCGCGCCGACCAGCAGGCCGCCGTTCGAGCCGCCCTGAATGGCGAGCTGACCCTTGCCGGTTATCCCTTGCGCGATAAGGTCCTCGCCCGCGCCGATGAAATCGTCGAACACATTCTGCTTGTTGAGCAGCTTGCCGCCGTCGTGCCACGCCTTGCCATATTCGCCGCCGCCGCGGATGTTGGCGACCGCGAGCACTCCGCCCTGCTCCAGCCACGCGATGCGGCCGGGCGAGAAGCCGGGGAGGACCGGGATGTTGAACCCGCCATAGGCATAGAGCAATGTCGGCGCGGGGCCGGTCACGTCCTTGGCGCGGACGATGAACATCGGGACCTTCGTCCCGTCCTTCGACGTGTAGAAGCGCTGGCGCACGTCATATCGCGCCGGGTCGAACGCCGCCTTCGGCTGGGCCCATGGCGTCACCGCGCGGGTGGCGACGTCGTAGCGATAGATGGTCGTCGGCGTGGCGAAGCTGGAGAAAGCGAAGAAGCCTTCGTTGTCGTCGAGGTCGCCGCCCACTCCGCCGACCGTGCCGATGCCGGGCAAGGCGATGGTGCCGTCGGGCTTGCCGTCGAGGGTGAAGCGCCGCACCTCGGTCTTGGCGTCGACCAGATAGGTCGCGAACAGCCGCTGCCCGACGAGGTTCGCGCCGCCCAGCACCGCCTTGTCCTCGGCCACCACTTCGCGCGGGGTCGGCGTGGGCGACGTCAGGTCGATCGCGACGACGCGCAGGCGCGGCGCGCCCTGGGTGGTGGTGAAATAGAGCGTGTTGCCCTTCGCGCCCGACAGGCCCCAGTCGACGTCGTCGGTTTTGATGATCGTGCGCGGGCGGTCATTGGGCTTGGTCAGGTCGACAACGGCATATTCGGCGTGGTTGCCGGGGCCATCGATGCCGATCACCAGCCAGCGGCCATCGTCGGTGACGCTGGGCGACAGCGTGTATTTCGGCTGGTCGGGGCGTTCGTGGACCAGCCGGTCGGCGGTCTGCGGCGTGCCGAGCTTGTGGAAATACAGGCGGCTGTTGAGGTTCTGGCTCTGGAATTCCTGCCCCTTCTCCGGGGTCGGGAAGCGCGCATAATAGAAGCCCGAGCCGTCCTTGGCCCATGACGCGGTCAGGCCGAACTTCACCCAGTCGATCTGGTCGTCGAGGATGCGGCCGGTGTCGACGTCGAGGACGCGCAGCTTGCGCCAGTCGCTGCCGCCGTCCTGGATCGAATAGAGCAGCTTCTTGCCGTCCTTCGACGGCGACCATTCGGCGAGTGCGGTGGCGCCGTCCTTCGACCAGCCATTGGGGTCGATCAGCACGCGGCCGGGGCCGGTCAGGCTGTCGCGGACATAGAGCACCGACTGGTTCTGCAACCCCGAATTGCGGTTGTAGAAATAGCGGCCACCTTCACGGTTCGGCACGCCGAAGCGTTCGTAATCGAACAGTGCGGTCAGCCGGCGCTTGAAGATGTCGCGGCCGGGCAGCGTCGACAGATAGGCGTCGGTCGCCTTGTTTTCCGCCGCGACCCAAGCCGCCACCTGCGGATCGTTACGGACGTCGTTCTCCAGCCAGCGATAGGGATCGGCGACCTTCACCCCGAACTGTTCGTCGACCTGGGGCACGGTCCGCGTTTCGGGATAGGCAATGGTCTGGGCCACGGCGGCGGTGGTGCTCATCAGGCAGGCGATCGCGACAAGGGCATGACGGTACATTCGGGCTCCAGCGACGGAAACGGTGCCGGACCAGTATCCGGCGTTACCGGTGCAGGATACGCCATGGCGGCTTCGGTGCAAGGGGGAGGATACAGCATATCGTCGACGTGGCTTTGCGGCGTGGTTGCAACGGCTTGTCCTTTTGGCCGACGTTGTCATTGGCGCTTGCCTGCCGGCGGCATCGCGCGCGATAGCGGACCGGCGATCGGCGCAACGGGTTGAGGAGCAGGCCATGGACTGGACCCCCACGGGACGGGTGCGCGAGGTGCCGGCCAGCGACGCGGCGGACTTCGCGACGACGCATGGCGCGGCGTACGAACCGGTGGTGCTGCGCGGCCTCGTCGCCGACTGGCCGCTGGTGCGGGCCGGGCGCGAGGGGGCACCGGCGGCGGCCGAACTGCTCGCGCGCTACGACCGGGGCGAACCGACGCATGTGATGCGCGCGCCGGCGGCGGTCGGCGGGCGGTTCTTCTATGACGATGCGCTGCGCGGGTTCAATTTCAAGGTCGAGCGCGCGCCGCTGTCGACGCTGATGGGCGAGCTGATCGCGCTGGACGGGCACGCATCGCCGCCGGGCCTCTATGCCGGATCGGCGCCGACCGCGCAGCACCTGCCGGGCTTTGCCGAGGCGCATCCGATGCCGCTCGCCCGTCCCGATGGGCCGCCGCGCATCTGGGTCGGCAACAAGACGCGGGTAGCGGCGCATTACGACGTGTCGGACAATGTCGCAGTGGTGGCGATGGGGCGGCGGCGCTTCACGCTGTTCCCGCCCGCTGCCACGCCCGACCTGTATGTCGGGCCGCTCGACGTGACGATCGCCGGGCAGCCGGTGAGCATGGTCGATCTGGCCGCCCCCGATCTCGAACGCTATCCGCGCTTCGCGCACGCGATGGAACAGGCGCTGAGCGTGGTGCTGGAGCCGGGCGACGCGATCTTCGTGCCGACCTTGTGGTGGCATGCGGTCGAGGCGCTCGATCCGGTCAACATCCTCGTCAACTATTGGTACAACCAGCCGCCCGCCGGATCGCCGTTCGCGGCGATGCTGCACGCGATGCTGGCGATCCGCGACCTACCCGCGCCGCAGCGCGCGGCATGGGGAGTGTGGTTCGACCAGTATGTGTTTCGCGCCGATGCCGCGAGCAGCGCCGACCACCTGCCGCCGCACGCCAAGGGCGTGGCGGGGCCGCCGTCGCCGGCGCGCGAGCAGGCGATGCGGGCGTATCTGCGTAGGGCTTTGGGGTAGGGCGTAATTACGCCAGGCTGGAAACGACAGTCATGGCCGCATCGTCACCCCGGACCTGTTCCGGGGTCCACGGCGCGGCGATCGATGCCGCCCGAGGCACGATCGACAGCGTAGGCGGCTGGGTGGACCCCGGAACAAGTCCGGGGTGACGAAGGAGGGCGGCGGTTTCAATCGAGCGTTGTGCCGGAATAGCCGAATGCCGATCCGCCTTGGCGTTTGATTCATCTGTATCGAACCGTCGCCCCAGCGAAGGCTGGGGCATCACGCGGCTCTTGTCCCGCGCCATTACCGGGAGATCCCAGCCTTCGCTGGGATGACGGTTGTTGCGAGGGAGCGCGGTTAAGCCTTCCGGTCCGACCTACCCCCGCATCGGCGCGGTGCGGGCGATATGGTCGGCGTGGGGCGGCATGCGCTGCGCCAGATCGGCATAGGCGGCGACCATGCGCTCCATCGTCCCGGCGACCAGCGCCTCGTCGAGCGAGTCCGCCACCGCGTCGTGCCCGGTCGGCCAGATGCCCTGCCCGAACATCACCGACACCCAGCTCGGCACTTCGAACAGATCATGGTCGTAGCGCAAGATGCGGCCTTTCTCGCGGAACAGCTCGATCTTGTGCGCCAGCGTGTCGGGGATGGGCATGTCACGGACATATTGCCAGAACGGCGTGTCGGCGCGCGTCGTCGCCTTGTAATGCAGGATGATGAAGTCGCGGATATAGTCGAACTGTTCCGACATCAGCCGGTTGTATTCGCGCCGCTCGACCTTGGCATGGGCGGTATCGGGGAACAGCCAGAACAGCTTGGAAATGCCGGTCTGGATCAGGTGGATCGAGGTGGATTCGAGGGGTTCGAGGAACCCGCCCGACAGGCCCAGCGCGACGACGTTCTTCTCCCACAGCTTTTCGCGCACCCCGGCCTTGAACGACAGCCGGCGCGGATCGGCGGTGGGGGCGCCATCGAGGTTGGCGAGGAGGATTTCCTGCGCGCGATCGTCGGTGGTGAAACCGCTGGAATAGACATGGCCGTTGCCGGTGCGGTGCTGGAGCGGGATGCGCCATTGCCACCCCGCCTCGCGCGCGGTGGCGCGGGTGTAGGGCAGCAGCGGATCGGTGCGCTCGGAGGGCACCGCGATCGCCCGGTCGCACGGCAGCCAATGCGACCAGTCGCGATAGCCGACCCCCAGCGTCTCACCCAGCAGCAGCGAGCGGAAGCCCGAACAGTCGATGAAGAACTGCCCGGCGACCCGCCGGCCGTCGTTGAGGACGAGCGCGGTGACATGCCCGCTCTCGCCGTCGCGTTCGACCGAAGCGATGCGGCCCTCGACCCGGCGCACCCCCTGCCCCTCGGCGCGTTCGCGCAGGAATTTGGCGTAGAGGCCGGCGTCGAAATGATAGGCGTAGGCGAGCTGCGACGCGGGGCTGCGCGGATCGGACACCGGGGCTGCGAAACGGTGCGCGGCGGCGGCCTGCGCCGACATCGAGAAACGTTCGAAATCGGCGGTGCCGCCGGCACGGCGATGCTTGAGCCAATGCTGGTGGAACGCCACCCCTTCGAAATCACGGCCGATCGTGCCGAAGGGGTGGAGATAGCGCTCGCCCACCCCGCCCCAGTTCACGAATTCGATGCCGAGCTTGAACGTCGCGCCGGTTTTGGCGACGAACTCCTTTTCATCGATGCCGAGCAGGCCGTTGAATTGCAGGATCGGCGGGATCGTCGCCTCGCCCACGCCGACGGTGCCAATCGCGTCGGATTCGACCAGCGTGATGCTGCGCCGCCCGTTGTTCAGGTAGCGCGAGGCCGCCGCCGCCGCCATCCAGCCGGCGGTGCCGCCACCGACGATCACCACCGATTCGATCGGCGCTGCCGCTTCGCTCATCCACGCTCTCCCAATGTGCGCGCGAGCCATAGCGGATAGGGTTCGGCGAGCGCCACCGCCTGTGTGCTGCGCTGCGCCTGCGCGGTGCGCGCGGCGGCGGTAACGGCGGGGTCGGCGGCGGCGAGGTGCGCGGGCGTGCCGGGGGGAATGCCGATGCCGGTCAGCAGTTGCGTCCACAGATCGCGGGGCAGGAAATCCTCCTCGACATACGGCAGACGGGCGCGGCGGGCGAATTCGCGCAACCGCAGCGCGAGCAACGGCGAGGGCTGGCTGCGCAAGCGGTGGCCTTCGGGCAGGGCGACGAGGTGCGCGGCGACGAAATCGCGTGCCGCATCGGCTGCCTGCCCCGCGCGGCGATTGTATTCGGCGCGTTCGAGCGGATGGATGTCACGCCCCGGCAGCAGTTCGACCAGCAGGTCGATCGCCTGCGCGGCGAGCGCGAGATTGGTGTGCCCAAGCGGCGGGAGCAGCGCGGCGGCGTCGCCCAGCGCGACGATCCGTCCGGTCCATGGGCTCCGGCGTCGCCCGCTGGCGATTTCGTTGCCCTCGCCGCCGTGGCGCATCGTCACGCGGCGGGTGGCGTCGCGGCCGGGCGAGATCAGGTGAAGCGCGGTGTCATCCAGCGTGACATGATCGGCGACCGACAGCGCCGGATCGGCATGGGCGATGGTGACGCGGTCGATCGGCAGGTCGTCCGACCAGTCGATCCAGTCGTCGCCGCGCTGCCCGGTCGCGTCGATCACCAGATCGGCGTCGACCGCGTCGGGCACGGTATCGCCCGCGGCCTCGATCGCGACGCCGAGGTGGCGGGCGAGCGACGCCAGATGGCGGCGATAGGCCTCGGGTGCCCAGCGCAGGCCGTGGTCGATGTCGCTGAGCGGCGAGGCAGGATCGTCGGCGGCGGGGGCGAAGCGTTCGGCCAGCGCCAGCGCGACGGCGGGGCCGCTGGGGGCAGTCGCACCCGTCGTATCGCGGCCGGTCCAGCCGTGCGCGGCGGGATCGGCGACCGCGCCGTGGCCGATCCACCAGTCGCTGCCGTCGGAACGCCAGCCACCGCCGTGGCGCGTGGCGAGGCGGTGGCTGGCCCCGGCGCGGGCGAGCAACCCGGCCTCGTCGATGCCGATCCGGTCGTGCAGGCGTGCAAGCGACGGCAGCGCGCCATGCGCGCGATCGGCCATGGCGTGCGGCGGAACCGCCGTCGGCAGCAGGCGGACGCGCGCGATTGGCAGCGTGCGGGCGAGCGCGCAGGCGGCGAGCAGCGCGACCTGTCCGCCGCCGACCACCGCGATCGTGCCGGGCGGAGTGCGGCGGTTCATGCCCGTCGCCCGAGCGCATGGGCGTGGCCGGGCATCGCCGCCACGCTCGCAGCGATCTCGCCGTGCAGGCCCTGCAACGCCCGCGCCAGCGCGGCGTCGGGCGGAATGTCGGCGCGCGGGTCGTACCCCTCGGGGATCACCCCCTGCCCCAGATAGACCGCGATCCAGCTCGGCTCAAAGAACAGCCCCTCGCCATAGCGTTCGACCCGCCCGGTCGCGCGCCACAGGTCGAGCTTGGCCGCCAGCGTATCGGGCACCTCCATGGTGCGGACATAGTTCCAGAACGACGAATCGCTGCGGGTCGTGGCGTGATAATGGAGGATCAGGAAGTCGCGGATGCGATCATATTCCATGTCGACCAGCCGATTGAATTCGGCGCGGTCGGCATCGTCGCCGCCATCGACCGGGAACAGCTCGATCAGCCGGGCGATCGCCATCTGGACGAGGTAGATCGAGGTCGATTCGAGCGGTTCGAGAAAGCCCGAGGCGAGACCGACCGCGACGACGTTGCCGACCCAGCTTCGCGCGCGTCGCCCCGCCTTGAAGCGCAGCACGCGCGGTTCGGCGAGCGGCGGCCCCTCGATCGCGCCGAGCAGCGCGGCGGTGGCGGCATCCTCATCGAGATGCGCGGAAGAAAAGACATAGCCGTTGCCGACCCGGCTGGTCAGCGGGATGCGCCAGCGCCAGCCCGCCGCCATCGCGGTGGCGCGGGTATAGGGCTCGATCTCGCCCGGCGGCGAGGCGCAGGGAACCGCGACGGCGCGGTCGCACGGCAGCCAGTGCGACCAGTCCTCCCACGCCTCCCCCATCGTCTGCCCCAGCAGCAGGCTGCGGAACCCCGAACAGTCGATGAACAGGTCGCCGTGTATCGCTTCGCCACTGTCGAGGTGGAGCGTGGTGACGTTGCCGCTGGCGGAATCGCGATCGACCGAGACGACTTTCGCCTCGGTCCGCTCGACACCCAAAGGTTCGGCGAAGGCGCGCAGGAACGGGCCGAACTTCGTCGCGTCGAACTGATAGGCATAGCCATAGCTGGCAGCGAGCGAGAGATCGTCGTCGCGCGGGACCGCGAAGCGGCACGACTCCGCCGCCGCGACACCCAGCGAATAGGCGCCGATCGGGGTGTTGCGGCCGTCAGCGGCGGCGCGCAGCCAGAAATGGTGGAAGCCGACTCCGGCAAGGTCGCGCCCGAACGTGCCGAAAGGATGGACGTAGCGATCGCCGAGCGCACCGAAATCCTCGAACGCGATGCCGAGCTTATAGGTCGCATCGGTCGCGGCCATGAACGCGCCCTCGTCGATGCCGAGGCGGGTGACGAACTGGCGGATGTGCGGCAGCGTCGCCTCGCCCACGCCGACGATGCCGATCTCGGCCGATTCGATCAGGCGGACACGCACGGCCCCGCCCAGATGGCGCGCCAGCGCGGCGGCCACCATCCATCCGGCGGTGCCCCCGCCGACAATCACGACTTCGATCAGTGCCTTGTCCACGTCTCTCTCCGGCGGCAGGTTGTGGCAAAAAGACAACGCTGACAACAATCATCCGTAATAACGAAAGCAAATTGGGTTTGGCCGATTGTCTGACGGTGTCAGAAAGCATAAGCAGACCGTCACGCGACGCCCGGTTGGCAGGTCGCGACAGGGTGGCAGCCGGCATCAGACCGGCCTGCAGGGGAGGACGTCATGGCTACCGAGCGCACGCGCTTGTCTTATACGCAGTTTCTGAAGTCGGCTGGCGGTGCATCGGCACTCGCGCTGGCGCTCGTCGCACAGGGTGCGTGGGCACAGGATACGGTCGCGCCGGAATCGCAGACCTCGACCGCGACCGAAACGCCGACCGGCGCGCCGGCCAACCCGACCGACCAGCCGTCGACCGCCAAGGACGACAGCGCCGAGTCGGGCGACGAGATCATCGTCACCGGCATCCGCGCCTCGCTCGCCAAGGCGCAGGACATCAAGCGCGACAGCGCGACCGTGGTCGACGCGATCACCGCCGAGGACATCGGCGCGCTGCCCGACCGTTCGGTCAACGAAGCGCTCCAGCGCGTTCCCGGCGTCGCCATCACCCGCTTCGCGGCGGCAGGCGATTCGGCGCACTTCTCGGTCGAGGGTTCGGGCGTGGTCATCCGCGGCCTCACCTTCGTGCGCGGCGAATTCAACGGTCGCGATACCTTCTCGACCTCGGGCGGGCGCGAGATCGGCTTCAACGACGTGGCGCCCGAACTCGTCGGTTCGGTCGAGGTGTTCAAGAACCTGACCGCCGACCTGATCGAAGGCGGCATCGCCGGCACGGTCAACATCAACACCCGCAAGCCGTTCGATTCGAAGAAGCGGCTGGTCTATCTGTCGGCCGAAATGAACTATGCCGACCTGATCGGAAAGTCGGCGCCGACCTTCACCGGCCTGTTCTCCGACCAGTGGGAACTGCCGGGTGGATCGCGCGTCGGCCTGCTGGTGTCGGGCACCTATTCGCAGCTCTATTCGCAGGCGCATTCGTCGTTCGTGGCGTCGCCGTTCGAGCGGTTCAGCGGCACCCGGACGTTCAATGCCGGTACGCCCTATGCGTCGACCGTCACCGACACGTTCAACTGCGGCAACGGGCTGACGAGCTGCTACGCACCGGCCGGTGCCGGCGTCCGTACGCAGGACTTCGACCGTCGCCGCTATGGCATTTCGGCCGCCGCGCAATTCGCGACGGCGGGTGACGAGCTGATCGCGACCGCGCAGTTCCTGCGCACCAACGGCAAGACGACGTGGGTCGAGCGCACGATCGAGCCGAACGTGTGGTACGCCGACGTCAACGCCAGCTTCCCGGCACCGGGCACCAGCTATACGTTCGACGACGATGGCGTGTTCGTTTCGGGTAACATCCGTCGCCCCGGTGGCTACAAGGAAGGCTTCATTCCGGGATCGGGCGGCCAATACGGCCGACTGAACAACTTTCAGGCAGGCGGCATCTTCACCGCTTTCTCGAACCGTGCGCTGACCACCGAAGCACAGACCGACGATTATTCGCTGAACTTCAAGGTGACGCCGAGCGACCGGTTGCGGTTCAACTTCGATGGCCAGTACGTCAAGTCGAAGCTGAACGCACTCGACAACATCATCGACACCGGCACCTGGTCGAACATCTCGCTCGACACGTCGGGCAAGATTCCGCAGGTCGGCTTCTCGATCGGCGACGTTCCGAACTATAACGGTCGCACGCCCAGCGCGAGCGAGTATTTCAGCAACCCGAACAGCATCTATTTCCGCGATGCGTTCACCGACGTGAACGACAACAACGGCGAGGAATGGGCGTTCCGCGCCGATGCCGAATACGACCTGTCGGATACCGGCTTCCTGCGCCGCATCCGCGTCGGCGGTCGTTATGCCGATCGCGATCAGGTTGTGCGCAACAACGGCTACAATAACTGGGGCGCGCCTTCGGAAACGTGGACTGGCGGCGGCGCGCAAACCTTCGCATCGATCGATCAAAGCAACTACAGCGTCTATGGCTTCCAGAATTTCTTCCGGGGTGCAGCACCGACTCCGCCCGCCGCGAACTTCCTGAATCCCGACCTGCTGCTCGACTATGATCGGTCGCAGAACCTGCTGCGTCAGATCACCAAGGCCGGTCAAGGCAGCTATACGCCGCTGGAAGACCGTAGCTGTCAGAACAACGCGACGAAGATCAACCGGTTCTTCTGCCCGAGCGAAGTGTTTGAAAATTCGGAAAGCACGATCGCGGGCTATGGCCGCCTCGATTTCGGCACCGACATCGGCACCTCGGTTATCGACGGCAATATCGGCATCCGCTACGTCAACACGCTCGAACGCTCGTTCGGCGCTCTGACGGCACCGCAGCCCAATGGCGTATTCAGCGCGACGACCAATCCTGCCACGGGGCGGCCGTTCACCCTGGCCGAGTTCTGCGCCCGTGTTCCCGAGCCGGGTCAGACCCGCGCCGGCATTTGCCTCCTGCCGGCGGCGGATCAGCAGCGTGCGATTGCCTTCGCCAATGGCGCCTCGACACCCTATGTCGGCCGCAACCGGTTCGATCATTGGCTGCCGAGCATCAATATCCGCTTCAAGCCGTCGGACAAGCTACAGTTCCGCCTTGCCGGCTCGCGCGCCCTGTCGCGCCCGAACTTCGGCAACCTGCGTGCTTTCATCGGCGTCAATCCCGATACCAACCAGTCGGGCCAGTTGGTGTTCAGTGCGCGTTCGCAGAACCCGTTCCTCGAACCGGTCGAGGCGACGCAGGCCGACGTCACCGCCGAATGGTATTTCAACCGGGTGGGTTCGCTCACCGGCGCGGTATTCTGGAAGCGGCTGACCAACCTGATCGACGACAACAGCCAGTCGGTGCTCAACGTCACCAACAATGGCCAGACCTTCCCGGTCGTGATCCAGGGGCCGGCGAACGTCGACGGTTCGGCGACGATCAAGGGTGCCGAAATCTCGTACCAGCAGACCTATGAGTTCCTGCCGGGCGTGTTGTCGGGGCTTGGCACGCAGGCGACCTATACCTTCGTCGATACGGGCAGCTTCCCGAACACGACGGCGGCGAATGCAAGCGGCGACGGCAGCCGTCCGCCGGGCCAGGTTTCCGATCTGTACAGCAACCTGCCGCTGACCCAGTTGTCGAAGCACAACTTCAACGTCGCCGGTTTCTATGACAAATATGGTCTCTATGCCCGTCTGGCGTATAGCTGGCGCTCATCGTACCTGATCTCGGTCCGCGACTGCTGCTTCCCGTTCCTGCCGGTCTATTCGGAACCGACCGGCCAGCTCGACGGATCGCTGTTCTACACGGTCAACGAGAAGTTCAAGATCGGCGTGCAGGTGCAGAACATGCTGAACGAGATCACCCGCACCAGCTTCGGCCTCTATGCCGACGACGATGGCGAAGTCGTCCGTTCGAAGCGTGCGGCGTTCATCAACGACCGTCGCTTCTCGCTCTCGGTCCGTCTGACCCTGTGACGACGGTTTGACGGGGCGGGCGATCCTTCACCGGATCGCCCGCCCTTTTTTTGTATCCACAGGAGGACGATATGCGGCTCAACCGACGCGACACCATGGTCGGGGCGGCGGCGCTCGGCCTTGCCATATCGCTCGACGCGCAGGCGGCGTCGCCCCGCGTGCTCAGCAACCCAGCCGCCTCGCGCGAGGCGGGGGCGCTCTATGCCTATCTCTGGTCGCAATATGGCAGGCGCACGCTGACCGGGCAGCAGGAAGGCTTCGAGGATAGCGGGGGGCAGCGGGCCGAACTGACCTATATCGAGCGGACCACGGGCAAGCTGCCGGCGATCCTCGGGCTCGACTATATCGATCCCAACGACAATGCGAACGTGAACCGCCGCGCGACCGACTGGGTACGTTCGGGCGGGATCGCGACGATCTGCTGGCATTGGGGGGCGCCCGACATCGGCACGGGGTATGAGAATTCGAAAAAGGATTTCGACGTGCCCAAGGCGCTGACGCCGGGCACGCCGCAGAATGTGGCGATGCGCGCGCAGATGGCGCAGACCGCCGACCTGCTGCAACAACTGCGCGACCGCAAGGTGCCGGTGCTGTGGCGGCCGTTCCACGAATTCGGCGGCGACTGGTTCTGGTGGGGAAAGCACGGGCCGGAGGCGTTCAAGGGCCTGTGGCGGATGATGTACGACTATTATGTCCATGAGCGGAAGCTGGACAATCTGATCTGGGTGCTCGGCTGGGCGGGGCAGAATGTGGATCCGCGCTATTACCCCGGCCGGCGCTATGTCGATGTCGCGGGCGCGGACATCTATGTCGAGGATCATGGCAATCTCGCGCCGATGTTCCAGCAGGTGAAGGCCATCGTCGGCGACAGCGTGCCGATCTGCCTGCACGAGAACGGCCCCATCCCCGATCCGGCGACGCTGGGACCACAGGCCGACTGGCTGTGGTTCATGACGTGGCACACCCGCTGGCTGACCGATCCGGCGCAGAACACGGCGGCGCGGTTGAAGGCCTATTACAACTCGGAGCGCTATGTGACGAAGGACGAACTGCCGCGCAGCCTGTCGCGGTAGCGGCGGAACCGGGGGGCGGGGCCGCTCGTCATGGCGCGACCGGTCGGTTCGCAAGGGGTGCCCATGGCGACGTTGTTCTTTCTCCACGCGCTGGGCGCCAGCGCGCGCAGCTTCGATGCCGTCATCGCGCGGCTGGAGGGCGTGACCTGTGTCGCGCTCGACCTGCCGGGCTTCGGCGACCGGTCGGGCGAGGCATATCGCGACGTCGCCGGCATGGCGGACGATGTCGCACGGACGATCGCGGCGCGGGGCGCGCAACGCTGTGTCCTCGTCGGGCACAGCATGGGCGGCAAGGTCGCCACGGTGCTGGCGGCGCGGCGCAGGCTGCCGGTGGCGGGCGTGGTGCTGGTGGCGGGATCACCGCCTTCGCCCGAACCGATCGAGGACGCGCGGCGCAGCGACATGCTCGGCTGGCTGGACGGTGCGACGATCGCGCGACCCCATGCCGAGGCGTTCGTCGATGCGAATTGCGCCACCCGCCTGCCCGATGCCGTTCGCGAACGCGCGGTCGCGGATGTGTGCCGGTCGAACCCGGCGGCGTGGCGTGGCTGGCTGGACGCCGGGGCGGACGAGGACTGGGCGGCATGGGTCGGGACGATCGACCTGCCCGCGACGATCGTCGCGGGCGGCGGGGACGGCGATCTGGGCGAGGCGGCGCAGCGGCGGCTGAACCTGCCGCATTATCCCCGGGGAACGGTCGAGGTCGTTGACGGGGCGGCGCATCTGATCCCCTATGAGCAGCCCGACGCGCTGGCCGCTGTCCTGTACGAAGCGATCAGGACGCTGCCTGGCAGTGCGCCGCGATGAAATCGGCGTGGGTGGGCATGCGATCGGCGGCGGCCTGCGTCACCTGCGCGATACGGTCGAGGCGGGCGCGGGCCTCGTCCAGCGACAGCGTCATCGCCAGCGGATCGACCCCGGTGGCGCGCACCCCCTGCCCCTCGAGCACCGCCAGCCAACTGGTACGGGTGAACAGCTCGTCGCCGTCACGGTATACCCGGCCGGTCGCGCGATATTCGGCGATGCGCCCGGCAAGGCTGTCGGGAATCGCCGTGGTGCGCAGGTCCCGCCAATAGGGGGTGTCGTCGCGCCGCGTGGCGTGGAAGTGCAGGATGATGAAGTCGCGGATGCGGTCGAACTCCTCGCCCATCAGCCGGTTGTAGCGGCGGACCATCGCGGGATCGGGATCGCGTGCCGGCAGCATCTCCAGCAACCGGGCGATACCCGCCTGGATCAAATGGATGCTGGTCGATTCAAGCGGTTCGAGAAACCCCGCCGACAACCCCAGCGCGACGCAGTTGCCGACCCAGCTTTCCGCACGACGCCCGGCCTTGAACCGCAGCACGCGCGGATCGCCAAGCGGCGTGCCGTCGAGGTTCGCGAGCAGCAGGTCGGTCGCGGCGTCCTCATCCAGATGGGCGCTGGCAAAGACCACGCCGTTGCCGGTGCGATGTTGCAGCGGGATGCGCCATTGCCATCCCGCGCCGTGCGCAGTGGCGCGGGTATAGGGTGGCGGCGCGGGGATCGCCGTGCTCGGCACCGCCACGGCGCGGTCGTTGGGCAACCAGTGCGACCAGTCGAGAAACGCGCTGCCCATTGCCCCGCCCAGCAGCAGCGAGGCGAACCCCGAACAGTCGATGAAGAAATCCGCCTCGATCCGCCGACCATCGTCGAGCAGCACCGCGTCGATGCGGTCGCCGCCACGCTCGACGGTGGCGATGCGGCCTTCGTGGCGGACGACACCGGCGGCTTGCGCCAGACGGCGGAGATAGGCGGCGTAGCGCGCGGCATCGAAATGAAAGGCATGGCCGATCTGATGCAGCGGGGTGTTGCCGGGGTCGGTGCGGGGCCGCTGGAACCGGCCGGTCGCGGCCGCTGCGGCGCAGATCGAATAGGCGGCAAGCGGCCGGGCGCCTGGCTCGGCACGCAGCCGGTGCCACAGCGCCTCGAACGGAACCGCGCCGACGTCGACGCCATAGACGCCGAACGGGTGGAAATACCGCTCGCCGACATCGCCCCAGCCGGCGAATTCGATGCCGAGCTTGAAGGTGCCGCCGGTCGCGCGGATGAACGCATCCTCGTCGATGCCGAGGAGCGCGTTGAAGGCGCGGATCGGCGGGATGGTCGCCTCGCCCACGCCGACGGTGCCGATCGCGTCCGATTCGACCAGGGCGATGGCGACCGACCCGTTCAGCACCCGCGACAGCGCGGCGGCCGCCATCCATCCGGCCGTGCCGCCGCCGACGATCGCGATCCGCCGCAGGTGCGGAGCGTCATGGTCGGCGGCGGGCGACATCAGTAGGTCGCGCGCAGCGACACGCCGAAGCGCCGGTCGTTCAACTGATATTGCAGCGGCTGCGACGGGGTTCCGATATAGGTCACGTTCATCCGGTTGTTGACGTTCACCGCATCGACCGACAGCGCAAGATGGCGGTTGATGTTGACGTTCACCGACGCATCGAGCGAGGCGTAGGGATTGGCATATTGCGGAATGCCGTTCGCGCCGCTGCCGAAAGTGGTGTCGAGATAGCGGCTGCGCCACGACCATGCCAGCCGCGCCGTCACCGGGCCCTTTTCGTACAGGCCGACTAGGGTCTGTGGGGATTCACAAAGTTGTGCGGATGTGATTCACGCTATGGATGGATCGTGACGTACTGACGGACGCCCAATGGGCAAAGATCGAGCCGCATTGCCTGGGCAAGCGGACTGACCCCGG